>CAXUEG010000306.1:0-3558 GCA_964249935.1 uncultured Terriglobus sp. | reverse complement strand
CCCAGGTAGAGGCAGAACACGACGAGCACCATAAGCGACACACGCTGGAGCCAGATGGGCGCGGGCGCAGTCCAGCCACTCTCGTGGGCGGGTGACACCACAGGTCCGGGCCTGGTGCTGACCTGGCTTGCCGGACTCGGTGCTTCCATCGCCATCTATTGCTACGCTAACAGAGCGCGCCGCCGGAGAAAGCTCCATGTGGGTGCGCTGAAAGAGGACAGCGGAGCGGTACCGTGACAGGCACGTGATGCGACGACGTTCCCCTGTGCCCAAGGTTACGCGTTTACCGGCTCACCGACCATCTGTGCGTTGCCGACGCGGACCGGCGTGATCCATCCAAAGCGGTCGGGCACGCGGCCGTTGACCAGGTTCATGTATTCCATCTGGATGCGGGTGGTGATGGGGCCCATGCTGCCGTCGCCGACCAGGATGCGGTCGACAGAGCGCAGGTGGGTGACTTCGGCGGCGGTGCCGGTAAAGAAGGCCTCGTCGCAGATGTAGAGCAGCTCGCGGGGCAGAGCCTGTTCGATGACCTCAAGGTCCATCTCTTTCGCGATCGCGACGACGGAGGCGCGGGTGATGCCGTTGAGGACGGCGTTGGCGAGGGGCGAAGTGTACAGCTTTCCATCGCGGATGAGGAAGAGGTTCTCGCCGGAGCCTTCGGAGAGATAGCCGTTGCGGTCAAGCGCGATGCCCTCGTCGAAGCCGTTGACCGCGGCTTCCATGCGGATGAGCTGCGAGTTCATGTAGTTCGCGCCGGCCTTGGCGAGTGATGGCATCGTGTTCGGGGCGAGACGGTTCCAGCTGGAGACACAGACGTTCGCGCCCTCGTTGCCGTGGAGGAAGTTGCCCCAGGGGAAGTTGGCGATGTAGACCTCGACCGGGCTTTTCAGCGGGTTGACGCCGATCTCGCCGTAGCCGCGGAAGGCAATGGGCCGGATGTAGCAGGGCGAGGCGTTGTTGGCCTCAACGACTTCGACTACGGCGTCGCACAGCTCGTCGAGGGTGTAGTCGATGGGCATGCGGTAGATCTTGCCGGAGTCGATGAAGCGGGCCATGTGCTCGCGCAGGCGAAAAATGCCGCCGCCGGTAGGGGAATCTTCGGGACCCTGCGAATAGCAGCGAATGCCCTCAAAAACCGAGGAGCCATAGTGGACCACGTGGCTCATCACGTGGATGTTGGCGTCGGCCCAGGGGATCAACGTGCCGTTGTGCCAGATGTGCTCGGTCGTTTGGATTGGCATGGTGCTGCTCCGGGAAGCGCTGGTTGCGACGAACCTTGAGTATATCGTGCGACCGCGTGGACGCGGACGACCATGCGCTACGAAACGGATATGTTGCCGGCCTGCTCGCACCGGTGCGTGACCCGCTAAACTGGTTCACGTCCATGAAGATTCGCGTTCGCTATCGCGACAACCGCCGGGAGTTGAAGCAGGGTACGGTGCGCTGGTTCGGCATCAGCATGACGCTCTTGTCGATGGCGGCGGTGGCGTTGCTGTCGGCGCTGCTGACGGTGCGCATTGCGATTCACGCGGGCGAGGTCGAGGTGCCGGAAGTGTCCGGGCTGACGGTGGACGAGGCCAGCGACAAGACGCACGATACGGCGCTGAACCTGACGGTGGAGAACCGGTTTTACTCGACAACGGTGCCCGCCGGCCGCGTGCTGTCGCAGTCGCCCGCGCCTGGCACCAGCGTGCGCAAAGGGTGGAACATGCGCATTACCGAAAGCATGGGACCGCAGCGGGCGACGATTCCGGACACCATCGGGATGGACCAGCGCGATGCGGCTTCCGCGATCCGGCGGGCGCAAATGGAGCTGGGCACCGTCGCGCACCTCTCTGCGCCGGGGCCGGCTGACGTGGTGCTGGGACAAACACCGCCGCCGAATGCAGAGGGCGTCGACAAGCCGGAGGTGAGTTTGCTGGTGAGCCAGCCGTTTGCGAACGCGCCGCGGGCGTATGTGATGCCGAACCTGGTGGGGCTTACCTTCTCCACGGCGCGCGCGCGGATGAAGGAGATGAATCTTTCACTGTGGGCGATCGTGCCGCAGAGCGCGCCGGCAGCGGCTTCGCCGGACGGCACCGTGGTGGGCGACGCCGCGCCGCCAGCGGCCCCGGTGATCGCCGGCCCGATCGCGTTGCAGGTTCCTGTCGCCGGTGCACGGGTTACGGCTGCCGATAATCCGCACGTGACGATGACGAAGGGCTACAGTGCACCCGCGCCTGCTGCACCGGAGAGCGCACCTGGACCGGCTGCCGTGTCAGCGCCTGCTCCCATCGTGCGTGTGCCGCCTGCGCAATGACGCTCGTCGGGTCTCATGCGAGCGCCAAGCGGCTCAAGCTTGTGCCGTTCTAAGACCGGCGCTCCAGCACTGCTGCAAAGAAGCCGTCGCACGGTTGTAGACCTGGAACGGTTCGCAGGCAGCCGTCTCTCGTGAGGGCGGAGCGGTGCAATGCCGCGCGCGCTTGTTCGTGCAGTTGCGGCAATGCATTCAGGAAGGTGTGTGCTGGGATGACACGGATACCCTCGCGCGACACGACCGCCAACACGGCTTCGTTCTCCTCCGGCTCGAGTGAGCAGGTGGAATAGACGAGCCGGCCGGCCGGAGCAAGGCGCGTGATTGCGTTGCGCAGGATGGCGGCCTGGCGTTCGGCTTGGCGTGGCAGGTCGCGCTCTTCCAGCCGATGGCGGATTTCCGGGTTGCGCGCCAGCGTTCCGGTGCCGGAGCAGGGAACGTCGCACAGAATGAGGTCGAAGCTGCCGGCGAGCGCTTCGCGCCCCTTTGCATAGCCCAGCACGTCGGAGGTGCGGCCCGGGTGCAGGCTCATGTCGGCGAGCACGGTTTGGACGCGCGCGGTCGCGGGGCTGGCGTCCATGCGGGTCCGCATACGTGCGAGGCGGCGCTCGCTTACGTCGACGGCGACGATTTCTGCCGCGGGATGCCGGGTGGCAAGCACGGCGGTTTTGCCACCAGGCGCGGCGCAGCTGTCCAGGATGCGGTGCGGTGCGGGATGCGCGGCGGCGGCGATCTCCGCGACGAGGCGTGAGCCGTCGTCGATCGTGGGCAGGGTCGCGTCTTCCGCGAACAAGCCGTGCGCTGGCGGTTCCACCTGGTCGTATGCGGCCAGCGCACGGGTGAGTTTGCCGCCGTAGTGGCTGCGCCAGCGCTGCAGGAGCCAGCGCGGATGCGCGATCTCTGCCGGGGTTTCGGAAGCCAGGGTTGCGCGCGGGGGTGCGGCCTCACGCGTGAGGCGTCGCAGCACGGCGTTCACCATGCCGGCGGCGTGTGGAGCGCCGCGAACACCGCGCGCGCGAGGTCGTTCCAGCTACGATCGATTCCCGAGCCGACGTTGTAGAGGCCGTTCGCGTGCGGCGTGCGCGCGAGGAACGCGGTGATCGCGGCCGCGTCCTTGACGTAGAGGAAGTCGCGCGTCTGCTCGCCGTCGGCGATTCCGTCGCGATAGCTCTTGAACAGACCGATCGTGCCGCGCTCGCGAATCTGGTCGAACGCCTTGGCGACGACGCTGCGCATCTCGCCCTTGTGGTCCTCGTTGGGAC
>CAXUEG010000305.1:0-3566 GCA_964249935.1 uncultured Terriglobus sp. | reverse complement strand
CTCCTCTGATAAGTGTGTGGATATCGCAGCTCTCCGCCAGTCACGTGCACGAGCCATATGGTAAGTTCGGACCGCAACTGAGCTTTGTCTACGCGCCCGGCGCCGCACACAAGACCGTCTTCCGCTCCGGCATCGGTATCTTCTACGAGTCCGACGTCTTCAACAACACCACAAACGCGCGCACGGCGCTGATCAAGAGCGGTGCCTTCTTCGACGATCGCGCATTCTGCTCGGGTGGCGGGTCTTACACCGTCACCATTCCAGGGTCGAATACACCGGTGTCTTCTGTGAATGGCGTTACTCTCAACAATCTCTGCAACAACACCTCTCTCGGCAACGCGGCTAAGTCATTCGTCCAACTGCAGCAGCAATATCAGTCGGCGACGAAGGCGAACTCCACTCTCACCAATGGCGGCTACCTCGGCGAGACGCTGAACGCAGCTGGAGCATATGCTCCGAATTACCGTACTCCATATTCGACGCAGTGGAACTTCGGTCTTCAGCGCGAGATATTCAAGGGTGGAATCATCAGCGCTGATTACGTGCATAACACCACGGTGCACATTTCAGAGTCCATCGACCAGAACCACATCGGTGCCGCTCGTTACCTAAACACCGCAGCTGCGGCCAACGCTATCGCTGCGACGGCTGCGGCTTATCCGGCCTGCGCCACCGCCGCGAACACACAGGCTCAGGTAGCATGCGCACAGGCAAACATTCAGGTCAGCTATAACCTGTCTCGCATTGTCGGCACATACGGCAGCGGCGGCACGGGGGGCGCGGATCAGTTCTTCTCGAACACCGCCCAGGACAACGATAATCCGAACCAGTACATCGGCCGCACGGGTCTCGACCACAAGCACGAGGTCACCTTTGGCGGTGTTGCGACTCTGAAGTATGGTCCGCGCATCGGCCTGATCGGTCACTTCTTCTCGGCACCCCCGACCTCGCTCACCCTGGATGCCACTACAGCGACAGGAGGCATCTTCCAGTCTGACCTTTCTGGTGACGGCAGCATCGGTGATCTGGCTCCAGGCACCAATCCAGGCGACTACATGCACCGGATCAAACCGGGCACGCTTGGCGGCTACATCAATAACTTCAACGCCGTGTATGCCGGGAAGCTGACCCCTGCCGGACAGGCGCTCGTCAACGCCGGGCTGTTTACCACCGGCCAGTTGAATGCGATCGGTGCAAACATCCAGCAGATCGCAGCGCTTCCTCAGGCGAGAGCTCTTTCCAACCCAACGACGCGTGATTTCGATGCTAATTTCTCCTATCCGATTCCGCTCGCAAAGTACCGCGAAGGTCTCAGCCTGGAACCGTCCATCGTCTTCTATAACGTTGGAAACCTCGCAAATTACACCAACAGCGCCTCCGGTACTCTGCTCAACACAGCCTCCGCAGGTGGTGCAATCAATAACCAGACGAACTACCTCTCTGGTCCGGACACCTACAGCGTCCTGAACAGCAACCGCAATCAACGTGGCTCCGGTACGTTCGATCAGGGCGCCGCGCGCACCACGGAGTTCCAGCTGAAGCTGAACTTCTAATTGACTCAGACAAAGCAAGGCCCCGGAGAATGTTCCGGGGCCTTGTCATGTCGGTGTGAAGCACCTTAATGGTGGAATTCGCGCCCGGTAATCCGGTGGACCCTAGTCAGTAAGCGGACTCTCGCGCGACCGTTCCAACTCGTTACTCTGCAAAAGTTGTCTTCGAAGAGAGCAGCAGTGCTGCAAGGCAAATGGCATATACGGTGACCTGCGCGACGGCCAAGCGGAGTGGAACAGGGGTCAGTATTAGGCGAAGGTAAAGTGTTATGGCGGCGGGCACTAGGAGCAGCACGCCAAAAAGCACGGGTGCGATCCAGGCGGCGTTGCTGCCCGCGAGAGAGCCTGGTCGGTTGGAGCGTTTCGAAGCGGCCATGGAGGATCGTACCGTTGCGCCCAGGGCGAGGAACAAGGCCATCCACGCCCAGACCGGGGCGAAGGGAATCAGGTGTGCCCGGTGGGTGAGACCGAGCAGCATGCTGGTTGCGATGGGCGGCACTAAAGCCAGCAGAAACAGCGTCGCTGCCCCGGCCTGACTCGCCAGGCTGCGGCGTACCTCCTGTTGCGAGGAGCCGGTGGGTGCCTCGTTCACCGCTCCCATGGTGATCCCGCGCATCGGTTCCAACGTTTGGACAACAGCAGACTGCCGGGTCGCCGCAACGGGTAGATGAGCCCCGATGACCTCGGGCGCTGTGGCACTTGCGTCTACGGCTCCGGTGTTCGGGCTTGCCACCCTCGCAGGTTCGGGTGTGACGGCAGACTCGGACGCCATTGCAGACCTGACTGCTCCTGCAGAAGCGGTCGCCATCAGAGGTTCCGCACCCAGCCTCGTGACGGGCTCGTTGGAGTCGAACACGGCAGGCGAGCTCTCGACATCGTGTCGCGCCGCGCATGGGTCAACTGAAACGGAGGTCTGCAGAAGCTCTGTCGATGCGGTGGGATTGGCCGTTTCCTCCGGAGCCACGAGAGCGGGAACGGCGGTACCGCTATCCGGCGGCGGTGCGTGAGCGGCCTGCGCTTTGCGCCTGCCCCGGGCTGACTCGCGAAGCCAAGCCTCGCCGATGCGCACCCCGTTTGCGAAACTCATGGCTTTATCCATGCCGTCCTCCTTCATTCACCTGCACGACAACTTGCTCTGCAACGACACGGCTCTGCGACGACTAGTTTGTCTCACTTGCCGGCAGCGCCTCCACGTCCACGGTAGCCACGGGGTCGCCCCACTGGTCCGCTTCTATATCGAACCGCACCTGTTCCCCGGGCGCGATCGGGTCCAGGCTTTGCGCCTTGAAGCCGGACACGCGGCCTTTCGCGTCGCGCAGGGTCAGATATAGCTGCGCTCCGCGCGCGGTCGCATCGCCGCGGTTGGTCACGGTGCCCTGCACCTCCGCGGTCACGAACCGGTACGTGTACGAGAAGTTCACCGTTACGCTGCCCGGCGTCATCTTGCGTCCGGTCACCGCCGTCTCCAGATGTGGATGGTCCGCGCTCGCTGCAAGGTAGCCCAGCGCCGGCTTCCAGCGATAGGTAAAGTTTTGCACGTCGCGCGGCTCGCCGTCCCACGTGAACGATACCGGGCTGTGGGCGCCGGGAGGCAGGTCGTTGAAGCTCAGGTCCCGCGTCTCCACAACATGACCGTTCTTCACGATGCCCAGTTGCACGCTCGGCGCCACGACCGTCCGGTCCGGGCTTCGGTTCACGACTTCGCCGACGAACCAGAGCTTGCCTTCAATATCGTTCATGCCACGCGGCGCCGCGACCGCAAGCAGCCGCGTGTCAAAGAGGTTGGCTGCGTTCGCCGGTGCGCTACGCACAATGTCGATCGCGGACAAATCGGACCCGGCCGGCAGCGTCCGCACCTGCGGATTGTTCACCGCAAGCATGCGGCTGTGCAGAATGACGGCTGGCAGGTCCGGGGTCTTTACCCGACCGGACCGGCGCAGAATCAAAAGCAGGGCTCCAAACAGAACAACCAGCAGCACGATAAGCCATTCAATCAGTCGAACGGAACGGTGGCGC
>CAXUEG010000304.1:1722-3587 GCA_964249935.1 uncultured Terriglobus sp. | reverse complement strand
ACCCCTGGAACAAGCGCCGCTCGCCTACGAAAACGAAGTCTTCCTCGAATCACCCGACGGCAGGCTCCTGCGCATCCTCTCCGAGTATCAGGAGCCCATGGCGCGCTTCCGCCGCGAACGCATCCAGGACACCGTCGTGTTCTTCGGTTCCGCCCGCTTCGCCGCGCTGGACGTTGCCCAGCAGCAAATTCAGCTGCTCGCCAATACCGGCTCCGTCGAACCAGCCCCGCCCGAGGAACAGCCGGCACAGCCCGGCGACACAGACGAAAGCGACCTCAAGCAGAAGCGCGCCGAGACCGCCGTGGAGATGGCCCGTTACTACGAGGACGCCCGCAAACTGGCGCACATGGTCGCGGACTGGGCAAAGCAGCTGCCCGGCCGGCGCCACCGCTTCGTGGTCACCAGCGGCGGCGGTCCGGGCATCATGGAGGCCGCCAACCGCGGCGCGCACGAGGCCGGAGGCAAGACCATCGGCCTGAATATCGCGCTGCCCTTTGAGCAGCGCCCCAACCCCTACATCACGCCTGCGCTGAACTTCCAGTTTCACTATTTCTTCATGCGCAAATTCTGGTTCGCCTACCTCGCCAAGGCGCTGGTCGTCTTCCCCGGCGGCTTCGGCACGCTCGACGAAATGTTCGAGCTCCTCACGCTGGCGCAAACGCAGAAGCTCGCAAAGCAGATGACGGTCGTGATCTACGGCTCGAAGTACTGGCAGGGCGTCATCAACCTCGACCTGCTCGCCGAGAAAGGCGCCATCGGTCTGAAAGACAAAGATCTGTTCCAGTTCGCGGACACGCCCGAAGCGGCCTTCGCCATCCTCCGCTCCGGCCTGGAACACCACGTCCCACACAGCACTGAACCAGCAGCCATTCCTGCGGAGCCCCAGCCCAACTCGCAGGAGACACTAGGCCCCGACATCGCCAAAACTCGATCCTGGTAGGCGTACACCAATTGTCACCAAACCAAAGGAGGTTCATATGACCGAAGAACAAGAGCAGAAGCTGAAAGAGCTTATGGAGAACGTGAAGAAATATCTTCCCCTTGTCCACGAGGAACGGAACCCCTTTGCATTTTCCTCCGCGAAGTACTATCCGGCGCTGAAAGAGCTTGCCTCCAAGTAAGCCAGTGATTCCGCTGTCTGCAGCTGTCATCGAAGCAGCACACGACTACGGCATCGACTTCACGTGGCCCGGCATCGAGCCGGTACAAGCCGGGACTTGTATCAACGTCAATGCCCTACTGTCCGCGGAGCAACAGCCGTATCAGCACTGCTTCGGCGAAGAGTTATATCCAACGCTGGAACAAAAAGCGGCTTATCTCTTTTTTCATCTGACGACTAGCCACATTTTCGAGAACGGAAATAAGCGCACGGCCGTTTTGGCCCTTGATGCTTTTCTTTTGCTGAACGAACACATGCTTCTGCTTACAAATGATGAAGTGCGCGACTTAGCACAAAGCGTCGCAGAGTCAGGCGAGCACATGAAACGGCCGTAGTACTCGATCGCGTGTGAACCGTGGTGGGTGCAAACCTCGTTCCTTTCACCGCGCTCGCAAATGAACCGGAACTGCTTGCGGACTTACATGCCCGTCGTAATAGATGGCAGCAGCTCACTCTGAATAGAGTGGGAACTCGGCTAAGACAGTCCGGACGGTGACTTACTCACCACTAAGCCACGTACACTGATTGAATGCACCCGCGCCTGGCGCAGATCGGATCCCTGGTCATCCCCACTTACAGCGTGGTCGCCGCCTTTGGTCTCATCGCGGCGTTCCTGTTCGCCGAATGGTGCGCGTCGCGGGCCGGGCTCCAACGCGAACGCGTTTGGACTCTCGGCTTCGTGATCCTTATCGGCACGGTTGTGCTT
>CAXUEG010000304.1:0-1712 GCA_964249935.1 uncultured Terriglobus sp. | reverse complement strand
CCTACCCCCGGCTCGTGCTGACGCTTCCGACGCTGACGAAGTTCGGCCCAGCCATCGTGCTCGTCTCCGCCGCCGCCTGCATCACCGCCATGCGCCTGCCCTGGCTGCGCACGCTCGACGCGGTCACCCCCGCGACCCTTCTACTCCTCACCGCCCTCCACATCGGCAGCTTCTTCGCCGGCGACGACCTGGGCAGCCGCACTTCCCTCGCCATCGGCAACCTGGTTCCCGGCGATGAAGGTCATCATCCTGTGGCACTCTACGCAGCCGTGCTGACCACAACCGCCTGTGCCGCATCACTGCTCACGCTGCTGCGGCAACAGCGCGCCGGGCATGCCTTCGGCGTCGGGCTCGCCACCGTCGCCACCGCGCGCTTTCTCACTGACGAGTTCCGGCCCGGCTACCTGCTCCCCTCGTCGGGATTTCCTGGCTTCCTGCGCGCCGATCAACTTGTGCTGCTCGCACTCGCTGTCGCCGGCATGCTGCTCCTGCTGGACTGGAGACCCCGCCGTGCCCAGTAAAAACATGCTGCCCAAAGGCAAGCGCCGGCAGACCGTAAAGTCCGACTACCGCGCCGCCCGCGACGCAACTCGCGACGCCGAGGCACAACGCAAGCAGGCCGAAGAGGACGCGCTCTACGGTTCAGCCGTCGCCACCGCAACCGATGCGGGCGTAGCGCCCCAGCCGGAGCAAATCTTCTCCGCAACCAACGTCGACCGCAACACGCGTCTCGACCAGTTCGTCACCGCAAAATTGCCGGAACTATCCCGCTCCCGCGCACAGATGATGATCGAAGCCGGCCAGGTGCAAATCCGCTCCACCGGCAACGCCACCGATCCACGCAACGAACGCGCCGCCTACAAGCTGCAGCCCGGCGACACGGTCGTGGTACGCGGCTCTGCACAGCCGCCGCCTCTCCGCGCCTTCGCCGAAGACATCCCGCTCCAAATCGTCTACGAGGACAACGACCTCGCCGTCATCGACAAGCCCGCCGGCATGACCGTGCACGCCGGCAACGGCGCGACCGACGATGCCCGCAACAGCGGAACGCTGGTCAATGCTCTTCTCCATTATTTCGCCGGCAAGCTGTCCACGGTGGGTGGCGAGCTGCGCCCAGGTATCGTCCACCGCCTCGACAAAGACACCAGCGGCCTCATCCTCATCGCCAAGAACGACAAGGCGCACCGCGCGCTGGCGGACATGTTCAGCGAACATTCGCTGATGAAGCGCTACATCGCCCTCGTTCACGGCAACGTCCGCAAGGACAGTGGCACAGTCAACCTGCCCATCGGTCGCGATCCCGTGCGCCGCACCCGCATGACGACCCGCGTGAACAGCAATGTGATCACCACGGCGAGTCACGGCCGGCCTTCGCTGCGCGCCCCCATGGAGCCCGACGAAGACTCCCACGCCCGTCACGGTCAGGCTGTGCGCGAGGCCCTCACACGCTATGAGGTGATCGAACGCCTGCAAACCTCTGCAGGCGATTTCACGCTGCTCGACGTGGAGATCGAAACCGGCCGTACCCATCAGATTCGCGTACACATGCAGGCGATCGGTCATCGCGTCGTGGGCGACACACTGTACGGCGCACCTGCGCGGATCCGCGGTCTCGATGACGAAACCGGCACCGGCCAGGCCGATGAAGTACAACCCATCCTCCCGCGCAACTTCCTACACGCCGCGCGCCTCGTTCTAGCGCACCCCACCAC
>CAXUEG010000303.1:0-3610 GCA_964249935.1 uncultured Terriglobus sp. | reverse complement strand
AGCAATGGTCCAGCGCGCCGAAGACGACGAAGAGAACACAATCATCGACTTCTTGCATGAGGTTGACGGTTCTGGCGGTCCTGCACTTTGTCTGCCGGCCGGCGGCAGCCGCAACGGCACGCCGTGTCCTGTTGCGGGCGTGGTGGCGGGCGGGTAGGAGGCGCGTTCGCCGAGGGAGCGTTGCAGGAGGGCGAAGTTGCGGCGGTTGGCTTTCCAGGCGACGTCGAAGGCGTCGCCGAGGATGGGGATCGAGCCGACGATGACCTCGATGGCGACGTTGGCGAGCATGCGTGCGAGGGTAAGGCGGGGCACGCCGCGCAGCCAGGCGGCGAGGATGATGATCCACGAAGCCATGACGCCGAGAATGTCGCCGATGCCGGGGATGAGGCCAACGATGGCATCGAGGCCGAAGCGGATGCGCGTACCGGGGATGACGAGGAAGTCGTCGAGGATGTGGGAGAGCATGTCAAGCCGCTCGTCGCTGAACAGGCCGGCGCCGCGCGAGGAGCGTGGCGGGATGACCTCGGGCTCAGGCTCCGTTTCGACACGGCCGGTGCGCGCGTTGTAGGTGGGCGGCATGGTTTGAGTGTGATGGTACGCCGGTGCGTCCTGATACAATCGACGCTGGCACGGCGGCTGTAGTTCAGGGGTTAGAACGCGGGTCTGTGGCACCCGATGTCGAGGGTTCAAATCCCTCCAGCCGCCCCAATTGATTGTGGAAAACGGACGCCCTGTGCGTCCGTTTTCCTTTGCGATGAGACTTTGGTGGGCTGTGCCGGTGGCTGTTGTTTCCTTGGAAGGGAGTGCCGGGGAAAGGAAAGCAGGTCCTTCGCTGCGCTCAGGATGACAATCCATCCGTGATCGGGCGAAGTAGGATCAGAGGATGCCTGCGCGCCGCAGCCGTATCTTCGCCGGAACGAGCGGGTGGGCGTATGCCACGTGGAAGCCTGGCTTCTATCCAAAAGAGGTAGCCGCGCGGCGCTTTCTGCAGCATTACGGTGAGCGGTTGAACTCGGTAGAGGTCAACTACACCTTTCGCAAGTTGCCGACCGAAGCGCAGCTTGGGGAATGGCTTCTGGCGACGCCAAAGGATTTTTGGTTTTCGTTCAAGGCGCCGGAGGCGATTACGCATCGCAAGCGGCTGCGAGATTGCGGTGCAGCGGTTGCGGCGTTTCTGGATGCGCTGGAGCCCGCGCGAGCGGCGAAGAAGCTGGGGCTGCTGCTATTTCAGTTGCCGCCGAACTTCAGGCCGGATATTCAGAAGCTCGATGCGTTTCTGTCCTTGGAGGAGATGCGGAGGGCGGAGCGCGTGAGCTTTGAGTTTCGACATGAGGGCTGGTTTACGCCCGAGTGCTTTGCATTGTTGAAGCGGCACGGCGTGGCGCTGTGCATCGCGCAGAGCGAAAATTTAGAGACGCCGGAGGTGCATACGGCACGGGGCTTCGCGAGCTTCCGGTTGCGCATGCCGGGCGGGTACTCCCCTGCGGAGGCGGCGGAGCATGCGAAGCGCTTTCAGGCGCTGGCTGCGAAGGGCCGCGACGTGTATGTGTACTACAAGCACGAGGACGAGCCGACAGGGCCGTTGGCAGCGGAGGCCATGCTGCGAGCGATGGCAGTGGGACAATAGATTGATCGCTTGATTCGACCTGTCACATTCAAACCGCGCCGATGGCTGGGCAACGGACACCTGCAAACGATCGTCGGCAACTTTTTGCCGCGCGTGGACCGGTTGCCCCCGCCGACGAGCGAGCTGGTTGCAGTGCCACTGCCGCCGGAGATGCGGGCGTTGCCTGAGGCGGTGGCGCTGGACCGCGTGATGCCGAGCCGTGTGCTGGTGCATTGCCACTGGCAGGCGGCGGGCCGCGTCAGAGAGCCGGTTGCGGGGAGTGGCGAAAGTCCGAATCCGGCGGCGCCGACGGTGGTGCTGGTGCATGGGCTGGAAGGTTCGTCGCACTCGCAGTACATCGTCGGCAATGCGAACAAGCTGTGGGCGGCGGGCTGCAACGTGCTGCGGATGAACATGCGCAACTGCGGCTCGACGGATGCACTTTCGCCGTCGCTGTATCATTCCGGGCTGTCGACGGACGTGATGGCCGTGCTTGCGTGGGCGATCGGGCGTGGTTGCACGCGGGTGGTGCTGGCCGGCTACAGCATGGGCGGAAATCTGGTGCTGAAGGCAGCGGGGGAGCTTGGGGCAGATGCGCCGCCAGAGCTGACGGGTGTGGTCGCAGTCTCGCCGCCTGTGGATCTGCGCGAGTCGGCGGATGCTCTGCATGCATGGCAGAACCGGGTATATGAGCGGCGCTTTCTGCGAAACTTGAGCGCGCGTTACCTGCGCAAAACGAAGCTGTTCCCTGCCGTCTTCGCGCCGGAGCCGCTTGCGCGGGTACGCTCCATCCGGGATTTTGACGAGTACGTGATGGCGCCGCATTGCGGCTTCGCGGGCGCGGACGACTACTATGCGCGCGCCGGCGCCTCGCGCGTGGTGAGTCGCATCGCGGTGCCCACGCTCGTGCTGCACGCATGCGACGATCCGTTCATCCGGCTTACGCCGAAAACGCGTGCGCAGCTGTCGGAGCATCCGGAGATTACGCTGCTGGAGCCCGCGCACGGCGGGCACTGCGCGTTTCTGGAGCAGCCGGAGCCCGGCTATGACGGCTACTGGGCGGAGCGCGCGATCAGGGAATTTGTGCAGGCCCGTGCCGGTTTCGGGTTGGAGGACCGGGCGCAGCCGGCTCGACTTGATCCGTCGACGGTCCCGATCGAGCCACATTCGCCGAAGTTGAGCGAAGGCGAGCCGGTGCGGGAGGCTGCCGCGTGCTGATGGAGTGGTCGACCGCGACGGCGGCCGACGATGCTGTGCTGGTGGTGCCGTGGCAGGCACCCGATGGCGGCGCCCAGTGGGTGGATCTGCGCGAGGACGACTTTGCACTGGACGAGATCCCCGAAGCCGCTGAACATCCGGCGCTGCTGGCTGCCCTGCGCGCGCTGAACAGCGGCCGGTCGCCGGTGTTCACGGCCAAGTGCGATGCCTGGGCGATGGGACCGGAAGAACTGACGGCGACGCGCAACGATCTGCTGCTGGAAGAAGAACAGGCGCAGGCCGGTGCCGCGTGCTACCTGGACCTGCTCTGGCGGGATCGAGGCATCTTCGCGTCACGGCACCGCACGGAGCAGGTGTTGTATCGCCTGGACCGGATGATCGAGGAATTGCCCGGGGCGCTGGCCAAGGCCGAGGCGGTGGTGCGGCCGGCGGTGGTGGATTTGGATGGGTCCGTTGCCGAAGGGTATTGTCTTTCGCTGTATGTGAAGGGCGTGGGCGTAGACGCGGCCGAGGCGGACGAGCGCTGGTCCGCGGCGCTGGGCGAGGTGGTGGCGGTGTTCCGGCAGAGCGAGTTGCTGACGCTGTAGCCGCCGGCGGCTGAAAACGATGTGCAAGCTTCTCCACCGCGCGTTGCGCAGAAGAGCGCGCTCGCTCGAGTCGCACGGCGTCCCGTGGGTGCGTTTGGCTTCGAGTTTGCGAACCGAAGATGTAGGCTGGACGCAATGGACCGGTAGCTCAGCCGGATAGAGCATCTGCCTTCTAAGCAGAGGGTCGCAGGTTCGAGTC
>CAXUEG010000302.1:0-3648 GCA_964249935.1 uncultured Terriglobus sp. | reverse complement strand
GTGCAGCACCATCGCATTGCGGATAGCGGCGGATGTGAGGATGTCGCGCGTGCCCCACCCGAGCGCCGCAAGCTGCAGCAGCGCGCGTGCGGAGCGGGTCGCGGCGTCGAGCCAGACCGGCTGTCCGCTGGGTGCGAGCGCGGTGTGCGGCAGAGCCAGACCGAGCGCCTCAGCAACCACCTGGCTGGTGGCCGCGGTGCCCAGGAACTGACAGCCGCCACCGGGGCTGGCGCATGCGCGGCAACCGGCATCGGCGGCGTAGTCGAGCGTGATCTCGCCCTGTGCGTAGCGCGCGCCGATGGTCTGCACCTTGCCCGCATCCTCGGCAGCGTGGCCGGCAATCGGCTCCGGCAGCAGGGTCACACCGCCGGGCACCAGTATGCCCGGCAGACTGCCGCCACTGGCAAGCGCCATCAGCATGGCGGGCAGACCTTTGTCGCAGGTCGCAATGCCGAGCACACCCCGGCGTGTGGGTAGCGAGCGCATCAGACGTCGCAGGACCATTGCCGCATCGTTGCGGTAGGGCAACGAGTCGAGCATGCCCGTCGTGCCCTGCGTACGGCCGTCACACGGATCGGTGCAGGCGCCGGCAAAGGGCACGGCGTGACGATTGCGCAGTTCGCGCGCGGCCTCGGCGACCAGCAGGCCGACCTCCCAGTGGCCCGTGTGCAGGCCGAGCGCGATGGGCGTTCCATCGGCACCGCGGAGGCCACCGTGCGTACTCAGAATCAGGAACTCCGGATCGCGAAGCCGCTGCGGATCCCAGCCCATGCCGGCGTTCTGCGTGAGCCCGAACAGGTTGCCGGAGGGCTCGGTCAGCAGCATCTCCGGCGTGATCGGGAGCGAGCCTTCCGGTCCGCGCGCATGCGTCGCGGTGTCGCGATAGAGCGCAGGTTCACTCTCCAGGATGGAAGAGATTCCACTTTGCGATGCAAAGTTGTGCTCAGGCAAGGTCGGCCTCCGGTGCAACGATGGCGAGCGGCTCTGCTTTCTCCGACTGCATGCGCGGCAGCAGAGCCTGCAGCAGACCGGCGGCGAGCAGCGAAAGCGCCATCAGCAGAAAGCCGGCGCGCTGGTTGTGCGTCACTGCCTGCAGGAGGCCGACCAGGTAGCTGCCCGCAAACCCTCCCAGCGCGCCGATGCTGTTGATCATCGCGAACACCTCACCCGTGACGGCGCCCGGCACGCGTTCGGGGATGATGCAGAAGAAGGGCCCATACGGCGCATACATGCAGCCGCCAGCCAGCACCAGGCAGCCGAATGCGAGGGGAAAGCTCTGCGATGCAAAGCGGAACGATCCGAGCATGGCGATGCCGCCCAGCAGCAGTGCCGGCCAGATAAAAACTTTGCGGCGCAGCGAGCGGTCTGACAGGTGCGAGACAATCAGCATGAGCACCACTGCCAGCAGGTACGGCACGGCGGTGAGCAGGCCGGTCTGGCCCATCGCAAGCCCGGCTCCGCGCTTCACCATCGTGGGAAGCCACAGCACAAAGCCATAGGCGCCAAGGCTCCAGCAGAAGAACTGCGCACTTAATAGCAGCACGTCGCCACGCAACAGGACGCGCCAGAGCGTCATGCCTTCACGAGCGCCGCTCATCGGCCGCTCGGCCGCAATTGCCGCCTCCAGTGCCACAGCCTCGTGCGGCGGCATCCACCGCGCGTCGCTTGGGCCGTCCCGCATGAGCCACACCCAGATAAACGCCCAGACGATGGCCGGCAAACCTTCGTACACAAATGTGCGCTGCCATCCGAACCGCTGAATCAGGTACCCGGTAATCGCGGACATCCACAACACCGTGAGCGGATTGCCGAGGACGAGTATTGTGTTGGCGCGGGAACGCTCCCCGCGCGTAAACCAGCGCGTCAGCAACAGCAGCATCGCCGGGAACACGATGCTTTCCGCGACGCCAAGCAGCAGCCGATCGACCGCCAACCACGCAAAGCTGCGGATAACTCCAGTCAACGCGGCCAGCACGCCCCACACGATCAGGGCAACAAAGACGAGTCGCGTCGGGCTGATCCGGCGCGCCCACAGCATGCCGGGAATCTGGAACGCGAAATAACCCAGGAAGAACAAAGCGCCAAGCAGAGCGGTGCGGCTTTCCGTGATGCCCAACGTGCGCGCCAGGCCGGCTGCCGCGCCGAAGCCGAAGTTGGCGCGGTCCAGGTATGCCAGGCTGTACGTGCCGAAGACGACCGGCAGTAAAAGTGCTCGACGCACGAACTCTCCTCGCCGCGGCACACGAAACCGGAACTGCCACGCGTGCACCGCGAAGAAGGTCATGGTACCTGCCGCGCGCATGCTCTGGCGCGGGACGGCATCTTTCGCCACAGCACAGCGAAGCTACGCAGGCCCACGCGCGGCGGCATCACACTTCACGCGCGTCACAAACGCGTTTACTCGCAGTGCAAAGCGTAAGGAGCACCATGCCGACCGATCTGATCACTCCCCAGGACCCCCGCTCGCAGTATCCCGGGCCGCCATCCGACATCGAAATCCAGCCCGCACCCGCCACCCAGCAGGCGATGGGCGAGAAGCCCGACTGCGGCGAGCTGTCCTACAAGGGTTCGGGCAAACTCGCCGGCCGCAAGGCATTGTTGACCGGCGCCGACTCCGGGATTGGCCGCGCCGCGGCGATTGCCTTTGCGCGCGAAGGTGCGGACGTCGCGATCAGCTACCTGCCCGCCGAGCAGGCCGACGCCGAAGAGGTCGCGAAGTACATCCGCGAAGCCGGGCGCAAAGCCGTTCTACTGCCTGGTGACATCTCGCACGAGGGCGTCTGCCAGAGGCTGGTTTCCGATGCCGTAGACCAGCTCGGTGGCTTGGATATTCTGGTCAACAATGCCGGCAAGATGGGCAAGACCGAAGGCATCCTGGACACCTCGACCGAGCGGTTCGATAGCCTGATGAAGACCAACGTGTACGCTCTGTTCTGGATCACCAAGGCTGCCCTGCCGCACCTGAAACCGGGTGCTTCGATCATCAACACAACCAGCATCCAGGGCTATGATCCATCGGCGAATGTGTTCGATTACGCGATGACCAAGGCTGCGATCGCAAACTTCACCAAGGGCTTGAGCGAGCCGCTGATGGAAAAGCACGGCGTGCGCATCAACGGGGTCGCGCCCGGCCCGATCTGGACGCCGCTGCAGGAGGCCGATGGGTCGGAAGAGAAGCTGAAGAAGCTGGGGAAAAACACGCCATATAAGCGGCCGGGGCAACCGGTTGAGCTAGCGCCGGTGTATGTGCTGCTTGCATCGCAGGAGGGCAGCTATATCACCGGCGAAGTTTACGGTGTAACTGGCGGGATGGGCATAGCATAGTGCTTGAGCACAACAAGTTGCTATTTAACAGCTGTTGCTGAAGCTGCTTTGTACCTGCATGGGAATTCCCAATAAGACCTTGTAATGGATGAAACTAATCCTAAAGAGAGACTACACATGCTGTGAGCGTCGAACGCACAGTTGGGTGCGTTGCTAAACATCTATTTTGCGAACCAGTATTCTGACTGGGCACTGGGTTTGCTGTCGAGTGACTGATGCCTGATAAAAACGTGTAACTGCGATTTACCATCATGCGGTTCCACATGCAGCCCCATTTGGTCCACGTACCCGCCTGTAGGTACGTCACCGCGCAGCCATTGCCTC
>CAXUEG010000301.1:0-3667 GCA_964249935.1 uncultured Terriglobus sp. | reverse complement strand
GGGTCGCCCCTTGCAGGTGAGGGCGTGGATGAGGCCGGAGTGATCGTGCCGCAGCAGACGCCGGATGGTTTTGCAGCGGGGCCGATTGCTGGGTGGTGGCCGCATGACTTCAACCTGCGGCGGTTGACGCTCGAGACGGGCGCGTATGTGCCTTTCCATGCTCGCAAGGAGGTCGAGGTTCTGTTTGTGCAGAGCGGAACGGTGGAGGTTGGGTGGAAGAACGGCGAGGCGGAAGAGGCGCTGCTGATGGGCGCGGGCGATACGCTCTCGATGCCGGTGGGTGTGCAGCATAGCTTCCGAAATACGGCGTCGGCGCCTGCGGTGGTGTTTGTGGTGCGTGGCACGGAGGCGCCGCAGATGCCGGTGTTTGCTTCGGCTTCGGTGAGCGAATTGGTGGGGGCTTCGGCGTAGTTCTGGTGTGCCTGGGCCGTTTCTGTGGTGCGGCTTTGCCTCAGCGGCTGAAGCCATGCCACCTCCGAAAGCCTGCACTTTGAGATGGCGTTCTGCTTTACCCACTTTAGCCCGCAAAGAGCGCGGCGAAGGGTGGGGCACGAAGTTCCTGCTGCAGCAAATGGCATGCGGGTTCGCTGCAAGCACGTCGTTCCTCCGCAGACGAGAAAGCCGTCCTGATCCGGTCGGAATGACAAGGTAGTGCCGTAGCGAAGAGGCCCGCGCTGTGTGTGCGGGCCTCTTTTGTCGTGTGTGCTGGGTTAGCGGGTGAGGGCGGCGAAGCTGGCTGGCTTGCGATCGACGCGGGGGACGGGGGCGCGGCGGTGGCCTTCCAGGCCTTCGCTGGCGCTTTGGCGGGTGGCGGGCGGGGCGACGAGGTCGACGGCGTCGTCGTCGAGCCACTGGTGCGTGGCGATCTTGACGTAGGAGCCGACCCAGAGGCCGCCCGTGTAGCGGCCGGCATGCATGGTGGGCAGGGTGTGATTGGTGCCGACGCACTTGTCGCTGTAGACGACGCTCGCGTTTTCGCCGATGAAGAGCGAGCCGTAGTTGCGAAGTTTTTTGCTGAACTCGCGCGGCTCGGCGGTGTGCACCTGGAGGTGCTCGGCGGCGATGAAGTCGGAGTAGGCGATGAGGGCGGCTTCATCGGCGCAGACGGTGATCTCGCCGTAGTTGGCCCAGCTTTCTGCGGCGATCTTTGCGGTGGAGAGGGTTTCGAGCTGGTGCAGGACTGCCTCTGCGGTGGCGATGGCGAGCTTCTCGTCGGTAGTGATGAGGCCGACGCGGGTGCGGACGTCGTGCTCGGCCTGGGCGAGCAGGTCGGTGGCGATGAGGTCGGGCTTGCCGGTGCTGTCGGCGACGACGAAGATCTCCGACGGGCCGGCGAGCTGGTCGATGCCGACGGGGCCGAAGACCTGGCGCTTGGCTTCGTTGACGAAGGCGTTGCCGGGACCGACGATTTTGTTGACCTCTGGTACGGACTCGGTGCCGTACGCCATGGCGGCGATGGCCTGCGCGCCGCCGATGCGGAAGATGCGGTCGGCGCCGGAAAGGTGGCAGCCCGCGATCATGGCGGGGTGCGCGTTGGGCGGGAGGCAGGCGACGACCTCGTCGCAGCCGGCGACTTTGCCGGGGACGATGGTCATGATGGGCGCGGAGAGGAGAGGGAAGCGGCCGCCAGGGACGTAGGCGCCGACGCGCTGGATGGGGATGATGCGGTGGCCGAGGTGGAGGCCGGGCAGGGCTTCGATTTCGAGCGGCTGGATGGTGCCGAGCTGGGCCTCGGCGAAGCGCCGGACGTTGCTGATGGCGAACTCGGTGTCTTCGCGGGTCTGCGGATCGAGCGCGTCGACGGCGGCCTGGCGGTCCGCGGTGCTGACTTCAAACCGGTCGAGGTCGGCCTTGTCGAAGCGCTGCGAGTACTCGCGGACTGCGGCGTCGCCGCGAGTGCGCACGGCCTGGAGGATTTCCTGTACAAGGCCGACGACGTCTGCCGTGTCTGCTACGGAACTGCGGCCGGGCGCCTTGATGTAGCGCACGCGACCTTGAAAGCCTGCCGGAAACTGCTCGGAACTCATTCTTTCTGTGTCCTTGGGGTGATCTTTGCCCTAGTGTTTCACGCGTCCGACGGTTCGGATCGAACGCGCTTCGCGAGGTCGCGGGCGCCGGCGAGAAGGAAGGTGTGGTCGGAGCCGAGGAGAAAGAGGGTGGCACCGCGCTCGCGCCAGTGGGGGACGTCTTCGACGCGGGCGAGGAACATGCCTACGGGTTTGCCAGCGGTGACGGAGGCTGTGACGACACGTTCGATTGCGGCGAGGACCTGTGGGTCGTCCTGGCTGAAGGCGCCGTAGGCGACGGTGAGGTCGACGCGGCCGATGAAGAGGGCGTCGATGCCGGAGACCTGTGCGATGGCTTCGATGTCGTCGACGGCTTCGGGGTCTTCGATCTGAGCGATGACGACGGTGCTGGCTGCGCTCGCTTCCTTGTGCTCTGCCATGGTGCGGGTGGTGTAGGCGGCTGCGCGTGAGGAGCCTGCGTAGCCACGGCCGCCGTGGCCGTATTGGGCTGCGCGTGCGACGGCCTCGGCTTCTGCCGCGGAGCGGACGTGGGGGACGAGGACGCCGGTGGCGCCGCAATCGAGGGCGTGGAGGATGTGTTCGGGAGCGGCGGAGGGAATGCGGACGAGAGTATCCATCGTCCGGGTGTTACCGCCTGCGCGGGCGGCGAGGATGCAGGTGTCGAGCGTGCCGCGGTCAAAGGGTGCGTGCTCGGCGTCGAGGCAGATGCAGTCGAGCGGGGTGAGGGCGAGCACCTCCACGATGATGGGCGACGGCGTCTTGATGAAGGTGCCGACGATGAGCTCGCGGGCGGCGAGGCGGGCTTTGAGCGTCTGGCTGCTTGCGCGTTCCAGCGTCGGCGATTGCTGGCTCACGCGGCCTTCCAGAGGCGGTCGCTGGCGATGGCTGCGCCCTCGGCGAGGGTGGCAAGCTTGGCATACACGATCTCGGGATCGACGGCGCCATAGCCAGCAAAGGTGGAGAAGCCGCAGTCGGTGCCGGCGAGCACGCGGTCGCGGCCGACGATGTCCGCGAACTGCTGGATGCGGAGGGCGACGACCTGTGGATGCTCGATGAAGTTGGTCGTGGAGTCGATGACGCCGGGAATCAGGATGCGGTCGGCGGGGATCTGGCTTAGCATGTCGCGGAAGTAGGTCCAGTCGTGCTGGTGGCGCGGGTTTGCCGTTTCGAAAAGCAGACCCTGCGGGTTGGCCTTCATGAGCACCGGAAGGATGGTGCCCATTTCGACGTCGCAGTGGTGCGGGCCCTCGTAGTTGCCCCAGCAGACGTGCATGCGGACGCGGTCGCCGGGTACGTTGCGGAGGGCGTGATTGAGCACCTCCACGTGGCCTTCGATGAGCTTTAGGTATTCGGGTTCGCTGCGGTCCTTGTACATCATGTGGCGGCCCAGGCCAAGGTCGGGGCTGTCGAGCTGGAGGATGAAGCCGGCGGCCACGATGCTCTCGTACTCGGGGCGCATGGCCTCGGCGAGTGCTTCGAGGTAGAGGTCTTGCGTCTCGTAAAAGTCGTTGGGCTGGAAGAGCGCGATGACGCCAGGGGAGGCGGCGTTCATGAAGGCGCCGGTGGGCTTGTGCTCAGCGATGGCGTGCTGGAGGTGGCTGACGTCTTCGTCGAGCGGGGCGAGTGTCTTGGGCTCGATG
>CAXUEG010000300.1:502-3698 GCA_964249935.1 uncultured Terriglobus sp. | reverse complement strand
CAACAACTCGCGCGTCATCCCCGCCCGCCTCTTCGGCCGCCGCGCCGGCCTCCATACCCAGAGCAGCTCACCCACACCTACCGGCACCATCGAAGTCCTGCTCACCGAGCAGCTCACCCCCACCGACTGGCGCACCCTCGTCAAACCCAGCCGCAAGGTGCAACCGGGCGAAACCCTGACTTTCGGCGAAACAGAGAACACCCTGACCGCGGAAGTCCTCAAAGCCGGCGACCGCGGTGAGCGCACCCTTCGCTTTCAGCCCACCGACGACTTCTTCGCCCGCCTCGATGCCCTCGGTCACATTCCGCTGCCGCCCTACCTGCACCGCCCTGACACGCCAGAGGATCGCGCCCGCTACCAGACTGTCTACGCCGACCCAGCGCAACCCGGCTCCGCCGCCGCACCCACCGCCGGTCTCCATTTCACGCCCGGCATCCTCGACCAGCTGCACGCGAACAACATCGAAATCGCCAATATCACCCTTCATGTCGGCCTCGGCACTTTTCAACCCGTCCACGTCGAACAGGTCGAAGACATCCGCCTCCATGCAGAGCACTACACGCTGTCTGCCGCTACCGCGAACGCCATCAACCAGGCCCGCCACGAACGCCGCCGCATCGTCGCCGTCGGCACCACCACCGTTCGCACCCTGGAACACTGCGCCCGCGAAGCACTCGCCACCCAGGCGATGGACGACTGGCAACTCCAACCACACTCCGGCAGCACAAGCATCTTCCTCAAGCCCGGCGATCCCTTTCACCTGGTTGGCGCTCTCCTGACCAACTTCCACCTGCCCGAGTCAACCCTTCTCATGCTCGTCAGCGCCTTCGCCGCCAAATGCTCCTCACCGGCTCAAGGCATCGCGCACGTTCTCGCCGCATACCACCACGCCGTAACGCAGCGCTACCGCTTCTTCAGCTACGGCGACTGCATGTTCTTCAGCTGACCGAACCTCCAGCACACCCGGCCGTCCCCGGGCAAAGCTCGTTCGAACACGGCCAGATCGACAGTCGACACCACCTCGCGAAAATCTCTTTGCTCCCGAACGCGCCGGGTCTATGTTGGGTGCGTAGTGGAGAACCTGCTTGCACGCCAGCATGAAGTCCACCGCCGGCCTGGGCAGAGACGCCACTTCGCGCAAGGCGAAATAAAAGCGAAGATTTGCCGCTTGCGCCTCCTACAATCGCAACCACAAGCGAGGTTCCTCTATGCCCAAGCCCAACTTTGCCGCGCAGCAACGGACCGCCCTGCCCGGTAGCCATAAAGAGACGCTTCTCAACGCATCCACAGGCCAGCCCGCCAAACGGTCCGAGACCTTCACCGTCACTGTCGTACTTCGCCGCAAGACTCCAATCGACGCCAGCAAACTCGGCGAGACACGCCTGACCCGCGCGCAGTACCGCGCCCGGCATGCGGCCGACCCAGCCGCGCTCAAAACAGTCTTGGCGTTTGCCAAGGAGTTCGGCCTTTCGGAGCAGATCGACCCGCCTCGCCGCATTGTGCAGCTCACGGGTACGGTCGCCAACATGGAAGCAGCGTTCGGCGTAAAGCTCACCCATC
The DNA here is from genome assembly GCA_964249935.1 of uncultured Terriglobus sp. Taxonomy (GTDB): domain Bacteria; phylum Acidobacteriota; class Terriglobia; order Terriglobales; family Acidobacteriaceae; genus Terriglobus. The sequence goes on along the minus strand of CAXUEG010000300.1, from coordinate 2,138 downwards.
AGGCCGGCGCGGACGGTGCCACCTACCGCGTCCGCCAGGGTGACATCTGCATCCCCGAATCGCTCTCCGGACAGATTGAAGCCGTACTCGGCCTCGACAACCGCCCTCAAGCCAAGCCGCACTTCCGGCGTGCTAAAAACCGGGAAACTCCGGGCACGGTGGTCCATCCGCGCGCGGTCGGCACCTCCTTCACACCCATTCAGGTCGCGCAGCTTTACGGCTTGCCGTCCGGCAGCAACGCGAAGGGACAGACCATTGCGCTGCTCGAACTGGGCGGGGGCTACAAGCCTGCCGACATCAAGACTTACTTTCAGTCGCTGGGCGTGCCCGCACCGACCGTCGTCTCCGTCTCCGTCGACGGCGGCAAAAACAAGCCCAGCGGCCCTAATGGCGCCGACGGCGAAGTCATGCTCGACATCGAGGTCGCCGCGGCCGTCGCGCCCGGCGCCAAAATCGTCGTCTACTTCGCTCCCAATACCGACCAGGGCTTCATTGACGCGATCGGCACAGCGGTCCACGACGAAACCAACAAACCTTCGATCCTGTCCATTTCGTGGGGAGGACCGGAAGACTCCTGGACCGAGCAGGCGCGCAACGCGCTCGACCAGGCCTGCCAGTCCGCGGCAACGCTCGGCATCACCGTGCTGGCGGCCGCGGGCGACGACGGCTCCTCCGACGGCGTGAGCGGTGGCAAGCCCAACGTCGACTTCCCCGCCTCCAGCCCACACGTTCTGGCCTGCGGCGGTACGAAATTGCTCGGCTCGAACGGCACGATCCAATCCGAAATCGTCTGGAACGAAACCGCCTCCAACGAGGGCGCGACCGGCGGCGGCATCTCTACCGTCTTCCCGCAGCCGACATGGCAGGCCAGCATCGCCGCGACCAAGACCGGCCGCGGCGTTCCCGATGTCAGCGGCAACGCCGACCCCACCACCGGCTATCAGGTCCGTGTCGACGGAGAGGACACCGTCATCGGTGGCACCAGCGCCGTCGCCCCGCTCTGGGCCGGCCTGCTCGCCGTCGTCAACGCCCAAAGCAAAACCAGCGTCGGCTTCGTCCAGCCGAAGCTTTACGCTGCAAACGCTGCTGGGAGCTTCCGCGACATCACCTCCGGCAACAACGGCGCCTACAAAGCCGCCAAGGGATGGGACGCCTGCACCGGCCTCGGCTCTCCCAACGTCCCCAACCTCATCACCTTGCTCGCCCAGTCCACCACCACCACAAAACCAACCAAGCCCATAAGAAAGCACAAGGAGACCGCATCCTGAGCTCAACGACACATTGGCGTGGTGAGCGCAACAAGACATCGCCATCCTAAGCGCAAACGAAACATCGTCATCCTGAGCGCAAACAAGACATTGTCATCCTGAGCGCAAACAAAACATTGTCATCCTGAGCGCAGCGAAGGACCTGTTTTTCTTTCGAAGCAGCAGAACCTTTCCCTTCCAACTGGAGGACGAACATCTTGAATGTTCGTCTTCCAGAGAATTCAGATGCGCCACTGGACCGTCGTACAAACCCTTGTGCAAGGCGCGAGAAATCGGCTGACCCAACAGACCGCGCTCAATCCAAGTTCAGCGACAAGACACGATCGGAAAGCGGCTTTTGGGGGGGGGGGGCGGCCAGGCGCGCCCCC
>CAXUEG010000300.1:0-492 GCA_964249935.1 uncultured Terriglobus sp. | reverse complement strand
GAAAACTCGGACGCCCACGCAACGCATCCCGCTCGCCACGCTTCAGCGAAAAGCAGGCTTTCCAGAGACTCGAAAGCGGACCGCAGTCACCGAGCACCCACCAGCCGCAACGGCAGGTAAAACACCGCCCGGATCACCTCCAACACCCCGTCGACCGCGACCCCAACGATCCGAAACGGTAGCAGCAACAGCCACACCAGCGGATATAGAACCAATGCAACGACGGCCGCCGGCCAACAAAACACCGCCAAAAGACAAAACAGCAGAAACTTCACCATTCCCGCCTCCCCACCATACATACGCAACTGCGCCGGCCCGGTTCCATGTCCGCATCCTCTGTCGTCCGCGCAGCACTAGGCCACACAGGCAAGTCGCTGACTTGCTGGTCTTCTATCCTGAAGCCGCCGATCCGCCGATCCGCTGACTCGCCGACCTCGCCGACTCGCTGACCCGCTGGTCTTCTATCCTGAAACCTATGCCGGACACCACCCC
>CAXUEG010000299.1:0-3724 GCA_964249935.1 uncultured Terriglobus sp. | reverse complement strand
CGAAAACGCCGCCAGCCACGCCGACACCACAATGTCCGTTGCCGCCGACCCTGCCAGAATGCGAACTGTATACAAGCCGCTCAGCACGATCACGTCCACCAGCGCCAGCCGCTTCAAATAAAACGAATAGGTCAGCGTGGTCACCGTGTACAGGCCCAGCCACCCCAGAAAGCGGTACGGTTTCGCCAGCAACTCATGCAGCCCCATGCTGCCGGGCAGCGCGTGGTACGCATGCGGCACCAGCAGCGCCAGCCCAATCGCGATCAGAAAGAACACCGCCACAACCGCCACGCCGGTAAACGGCGAAAGGTCGCCCGCCGCGAACGGCCGGTTGCGCTTGCGCGGGTGCCGCCGGTCCGCCTCGATATCCAGCAGATCGTTCAAAATGTAGGTCGCGCTGGCGCAAAACGAAAGCGCAAAAAACGCAAGCACCGCCGCACCCAGAACGTTCGCGTCGTGGTCGTGCGCCAGCAATGGCGGCAGGAATACCAGAACGTTCTTCGCCCACTGGTGAATGCGGATCGCCTTCAGCAACGCGCTCAGCGGGCTGCGGCGATCCAGGAACTCGCGGTGCGCCGTCACCTGGTCGCGGCGCATCGCCGCCCGCAGCTTGCCATGGGGGTTTGCGACCATTGGCTCGTGGCTCGCCTGCAGCAGCGTGCGGTCGGGCATGGCGTTGCCGATGTAGGAAAACCCGTCCGGAAACCGCTGCTGGAACGCCTGGAGCTTGTTGCTGCCGGCCAGGTTCAGCGACCCGTCCGAAGCCAGCACATCCGTAAACAGCCCCAGGTGGTCGGCCACCTGCCGGGCAAATCCCATGTCCGCCGCGGTCGCCAGGTAGATCTCCCGTCCGCGCGCATGCTCCTCGCGCAGAAAAGCAAGCAGCGGCTGGTTGTAGGGCAGGTGTTCCACATCAACGACCGCACGGCTCGTGATCTCGCGTTTGAAGCCCGCCTTGCCCTTGCGTACCCACGTCACCCATGACAGCGGCGACCGCGGCTGCTGCCGCGCCAGCAGCAGGATGCCGTCGACCAGCGTATCGCTTTTGACCAGTGTGCCGTCCAGGTCCACGCACAGCGGCACCGCGGCATCCGCTGGCGGCCTCAAAGAGACCGAGCTCGGGCCTGCCTCTTTCCCGTCCAGTTGATCCAACATCGCGCCGGCTCTCCGCGGATTCCGCTAAGGCGATTATAAGGAGGACGTTAGCAGTCAGGGCAAAGGCTTGCCTGCTACAGCCGTAGCGCGGTCCGGGGTACGGCAACACCGAAATCTGCCTCGAAACGTTCGACCGCGAAGCCGCGAACCGCCACGGCGACATGCCGCGAAACTCTGGCGCGGCTGAATCGTACCTCTATATAGTTTCAAAAGCGGCGCCGTGTGTCCCACGTGCGCATGCGTCCGCTCGTGCACAAAATTTTGACTTAAAGGTTTGCCGCGTCTATGCCATCGCCCTCGCCCAGCGAGCACCTTGATGTTCCTGCCTCTGCTGAGCACCCGGCGTTGCCGGCGCACGCCTCTCCCGCCTCCACTGGCTTGCCAGACGACGCTGCCCAACATCCCGCGCCCGGTCAAGGTATCGCCCCGCCACCACCCGCAAAGCGGTCCTCCTGGCTCCGCGTCCTCATTCTCATACTGGTGATCGCGGCGGCGGTTGGCTTTGTGGTTTATCGCATCCGCACCAACAAAGCAGCCGACCAGCAGCAGGCCACCGGTGCCCGCGCCATGGCCAATCGACCTGTCCCGGTCGCCTTTGACGTCGTGCAGCAACGGCCGGTGCCCATCTACCTGAACGCGCTTGGCACCGTCACCGCCTACAACACCGTTACGCTCAAGAGCCAGGTCAACGGCCAGATCACGCGCGTCAACTTCCGCGAGGGCCAGCACGTCACCGAGGGTCAGCTGCTGATCGAGATTGATCCGCGACCGTACCAGGCGGCACTCGCCCAGGCACAGGGAACCCTGACCCGCGATCAGGCCAACGCGGCCAACGCCCAGGCAGAAGCGCAGCGCTACAACCAGCTTTACGCCGCCGGCGTCGTCAGCAAGGAGTCCGCACAGGCGCAGGAGTCCACCTCCGGCCAGGCAGTCGGTTCCATCGAGTCTGACCGCGCCGCCATTCAGGCCGCGCGCGTCAATCTCGCGTTCACCCGCATCACCTCGCCGATCACCGGTGTCGTCGGGCTGCGCCAGGTGGATATCGGCAACGTGGTCGCCGCCAACAGTTCCACCGGCCTGGTCGTTATCACACAGGTCGAGCCCATCGCCGTCATCTTCACCCTGCCCGAAGACCAGCTTCCTCAGGTCTTCGACCGCATGAAGGGCGGCCGCCACCTGACCGTGGAAGCCTGGGACCGCAACAACGTGACCAAGCTCGCAACCGGCTCGCTGACCACGGTGGACAACCAGATCGACACCACCACAGGCACCGCCAAGCTGAAAGCCGTCTTCGACAATCATGACGGCGCGCTCTTTCCAAACCAGTTTGTCAATGTGCGGCTGGTGCTTGAAGTCCGGCAAAACGCTCTCACGATTCCCGCGGCCGCGCTGCAAACCGGCAACCAGGGCTCCTTTGTTTACGTCGTCGACATGGACCACCCCATTTCGCCCGACCAGACGCAGTCCATGGCCAACCAGAGCGATGCCGCCAATCAGCGCTCCCGTCGCAGCAGCGCCGCGGGTTCGCAAACGAATGCGCCAAGCGGAGGCTCCGACTCGACAGGCGGCGGCAAGGGCAAAGGCGGCCGCAATGGTGCGAACTCGGCCATGCGGCAAACCAGCTACCCAGTGCAGGAGCGCACCGTTCAGGTGGATCTGACCCAGGGAACGACGGTAGTCGTCCGCAGTGGCGTCCGCCCGGGTGAGCGGGTCGTTACGGACGGCGAGGAAAAACTCACCACCAACAGCAAAGTCATTCCGAGGCCGGCGCAGCGCGTGGAAAACCAGCAGGCCGGCAACTCCACCTCGCCCGGCATGGCCAATACCTCCGTAGGCCCCGGCCAGGGCGCTGGCGCGACACGGCTGGGCTCGCAAACCGGAACGCCGAACGGGAACGGCAGCTCCACCGATGCCAACGGCCAGGGTGGCCAGTCCAACCAGCAGGAACTACGGGTGGCGCGTCCCACCCGTAGCGCGAGAGCCAGTCCGGCATGATCCACTGTGTCGGTGTCGCAGCGTTCAGGGCGCAAGAACACGGAGCAGGCAGCGGCTGAACCCGCTGCGCAAAGCGGAGTCAGTAACTCGTAAGTTCGACCGGAGCGCGTGTGTTCTTTGCGCGTACGGAGTGGGAAAAACCTGCATCCCTGCCAGCGGCATAGGCAGACTTCAGGGAAGAACCGGTTCAACCAAGAGGTCCACGCACCATGAGTCCCTCACGCCCGTTTATTCTCCGGCCGGTTGCCACGGCGCTGCTCATGGTGGCGATTCTGCTCGCGGGCACCGTCGCCTACTTTCAGCTTCCCGTCTCCGCCCTGCCTGAGGTCGACTACCCGACCATCCAGGTGCAAACCTTTTACCCGGGCGCCAGCCCCGACGTCATGACGTCTGCGGTCACCGGTCCGCTCGAGCGCCAGTTCGGTGAGATTCCGGGCCTCACCCAGATGACTTCCACCTCTTCCGGTGGCGGCTCCATCATCACGCTTCAGTTCAACCTGTCTGAGTCCATCGACGTCGCGCAGCAAGACGTTCAGGCCGCCATCAACGCTACCTCGAGCTACCTGCCCAAGGA
>CAXUEG010000298.1:2718-3727 GCA_964249935.1 uncultured Terriglobus sp. | reverse complement strand
GTTATGCGGTATCGGCGTCACGTCGCGGATGGAGCGGACCTCAAGCCCCGCCACCGCCAGCGCACGTACCGCCGACTCCCGGCCCGAACCGGGGCCGGAGACGCGCACGTCGACCGAACGCAGACCGTGATCGCGCGCAGCCTGCGCAGCGTTCACCGCAGCCTGCTGTGCCGCGAACGGCGTTCCCTTGCGCGATCCACGGAAGCCGAGCGAACCCGAACTCTTCCAGCTCAGCGTGTTGCCCTGCTGGTCCGTGATCGTGACGATCGTGTTGTTGAACGACGCCTGGACAAACACCAGGCCGTACGGAACATTCTTTCGTTCCCGCTTTTTGAACTTCTTGCCCTTGCCGGTCTTGCCGGCAGCGCCCGAGTTTCCCTTGTTCTGCTGCTTGGCCATTACTTGGTCGCTTTCTTCTTGCCGGCAACCGTACCCTTACGGGGACCCTTGCGCGTGCGGGCGTTGGTGTGGGTGCGCTGCCCGCGAGCAGGCAGCGAGCGGCGGTGGCGCAGGCCACGATAGCTCTGGATTTCGATGAGGCGCTTGATGTTCAGGCCGACTTCTTTGCGGAGGTCGCCCTCGATTCCGCCTTCCTGCTCGATCACACCACGAATGCGATTCAGTTCATCTTCGTCCAGCGTCTGCAGCTTGCGAAATGGATCGACCTCGGCCTTGGCAAGAATCGCCAAGGCACGCGCTTCACCGATTCCGAAGATGTAAGTAAGGCCGATACGTGCCTGTTTGTTGTTCGGCAGATCGACACCTGCAATACGTGCCATGTCTGTGTCTTCCTCTTACTTCCTGTGCCACCGGCGCTGTCGCCGGTGGCGGGTTAGGCGGAGGGCCCGGGGTTCATCGCACGCCTTGACTTCGGCGAACTCGCCCCAGAAGACCATCGGGTTCCGCTTCGTTACGGGTCTCGCGTCCAGAGAACTATCCCTGACGCTGCTTGTGCTTCGCAACCTCGCAGATCACCCGCACCACACCGTGGCGGTGAACGATCTTGCAC
>CAXUEG010000298.1:0-2708 GCA_964249935.1 uncultured Terriglobus sp. | reverse complement strand
GGGGCGATTAGCCCTGGCGCTGCTTGTGCTTTGCGCTGGCGCTGCAGATGACGCGCACAAAACCGCGACGGTGAATCACTTTGAACTTGTCGCAGATCTTCTTTACGGACGCACGGACCTTCATAAATCCTCAGTTCTCGATTCTTGGTGTTCGGTTGTCAGTTGCGCGGTTCTACCGAGAACCCACAACGGAGAACCAGAAACCTGCTTGCTACTTATAGCGGTAGACAATGCGCCCACGCGAAAGATCGTACGGGCTCAACTCAATGGCAACGCGATCGCCCGGGAGAATGCGAATGAAGTTCTTGCGCATCCGGCCGGAGACGTGAGCCAGCACCTGATGCTTGTTCTCCATTTCCACCTTGAACATCGCATTCGGCAGCGTCTCTACGACTACTGCCATCGCTTCAATTGCATCTTCCTTCGACAAACCGTCTCCCTTAACCCATCTCGCGGAGGCGGCACCATGCCGCATCCGTTTTCCTGCTTACCGCTTGCTCACTTATCGCGTGAGAACCAGCGGCCCATCCTTGGTGATCGCTACCGTGTGCTCGAAGTGCGCCGACCAGCCGCCGTCTTTCGTCACTGCGGTCCAGCCATCCTTGAGCACCTGTACTTCAGCCGTGCCGGCGTTGATCATCGGCTCGATCGCCAGCACCATCCCTGGCTTCAGCCTCTGCCCCTTGCCACGGCGGCCGTAGTTGGGCACCTGCGGATCTTCGTGCATGCTGCGGCCAATGCCGTGCCCCACAAATTCGCGGACTACCCCGTACCCCTCGGCCTCGCACATCTCCTGCACCGCCGCTCCAATGTCGCCAAGCGTCGCTCCCACCTGCGCTGCCTGGATCGCTTGTTCAAGCGAAGCCTTGGTTACATCCAACAGCTTGCTCGCAGGCTCGCTAAGCCGGCCGACGGGGTAGGTCACCGCCGCATCGGAGTAGTAGCCGTCCAGCAGCAAACCACAGTCCACGCTCACCACATCACCGTCCTTCAGCACCTTCCGGTCCGAAGGAATGCCGTGGATGACTTCCTCGTTCACGCTTGTACACAGGCATGCCGGGTAATTCTGGTATCCCTTGAACGCCGGCTTGGCCCCGAACTCGCGGATCTTTGCCTCGGCCACACGCTCCAGATCCATGGTCGTTGCACCCGGCCTCACCACTGTTTCCACGGCCCGGTGCACTTGCCGGAGCAATGCACCGCTGCGGCGCATGCGCTCGATCTCCGCCGGTGTCTTCAGTACGATCGCCATCTCTACTTCGAAAGATCTTTTCTGCGGCTTCGCTGTGCCAACAGGAAGACGTGCCGCACTTACCTGCTCCGCAAACGCCTGAGCGCCGCGACAATCTGCTCCGTCACTGTTTCGACGGCCTGCTCCCCATCCACTTCCTCAAACCTGCCGAGGTCACGGTAGTGTTCGACCACCGGCGCGGTCTGCTCGCCAAATACACGCATGCGGTCGGCGAAGACCTCTTCGGTGTCATCGGGCCGCTGCATCAGCGGCTCTCCATCCACATCGCACACGCCGGGTGAAACCGGCGGATTCGTGTAGACGTTGTAGATCCGTTTGGATACCGGACCCACGCGCCGGCCCGTGACACGACGCAACAACTCATCATACCGAACCTGGACCGATACCGCAACCAGCGGCAATGCAGCCTTACGGGTGTGTTGCGCCAGAAAACCGTCCAGCCACTCCGCTTGCCCCAGCGTTCGGGGATACCCGTCCAGAATGAATCCACGCACAGCGTCCGGCTCCGCGGTGCGTTCGGCGACCATCTGGTTCACGACCTCATCTGGCACATAGATGCCGGCGTCGACCAACTCCTTGAACCGCTTCCCAATGGCCGTACCCTGCCGGATATTGTCGCGAATCAGGTCGCCGGTTGAGACCTGGGGAATCCTCCAGCGCTCCATCAATCGCTGCGCCTGCGTTCCCTTGCCCACACCCGGCGCACCCAGCAGCAGAACTGGGCCGGGAACAAAGTCCCCGGCTCCAGAATCCTGCATCGAAACGTGCTCAGCCACCCGCGTTTACCAGCTCCGCCGGCCACGGATGCGGCCACTCTTCGGCGTAAACCCTTCGTAGTGCCGCATGATCAGCTGCGACTCCACCTGCTGCACCGTGTCCATCGCCACACCCACCACGATCAGCAACGACGTGCCGCCAAAGTAGAAGGTGAGCCCCAGGCCGTTGTTCACCCACGTCGGCATGCGGTCGAAGACGCTGCCCAGCAACCACAAATGGTTGAAGTGGATACCGCCGATCAACAACTGAGGAATGATGGAGATGACGATCAGGTAGATCGCGCCGACAAGCGTGATCCGCGTCAGGATGTCATTGATAAAGTCCGACGTGCGCCGTCCCGGCCGGATCCCTGGAATGAACCCGCCGTACTTGCGCATGTTGTCCGCGATATCATCCGGACGGAACACGATCGAGATGTAGAAGTATGCGAAGAATATGATGGCCGCGACGTACATCAGCTCATACCACGGCTCGCCCGGACGCAGCCCTTCAGTAACCCGGCGCAGCACAGAATTGTTCTGCACAAAAGTGTTGTTCGCGAACAGCAGCGGGGCTGACAGGATCGAACTCGCAAAGATCACCGGCATGACCCCACCGGAGTTGACCTTTAACGGCAGGTGCGTCGCCTGACCACCCATCATGCGTCGGCCGACGATGCGTTTCGCGTACTGCACTGGAA
>CAXUEG010000297.1:0-3728 GCA_964249935.1 uncultured Terriglobus sp. | reverse complement strand
TCGGTATTCCCAGCAAATCGGACGCATGTTGCGTTTGTGCTGTGGCCGTTCCGACGCCAATCTCTTGTGCCGAGGACTGAATGAGAGCTGTGCCATCTTTGGAGATTCGGAGGCGGGCAGCAGTCGGCAGTCGAATCGCGGGGTAGTACGCGGCGGCCATGCCATGTCCGATCAGCCATTCACCCTCGCGTAAGGAACGGGGCTGCTTGCGGCGGCAGTCCCAACCAAATTTGGAGGCTCCGAGAGCATACGCTTCAAGCAGATGACGGCTTGAGAACTCCGTGTCCTTTGTAGGATCTCGCTCCGGTTCATTCTGGCGCCGAAGCTCGATTGGATCCATGTCGAGCTTCCACGCCAACTCATCCATCGCAGACTCAAGTGCAAACGAACCGATGGATTCACCAGGGGCGCGCATAAAGGTGTTCGCTGCCATGTTCAGACGAACGAACTTCTGCTCGATTTTGTAGGCGGGCATGCTGTACAGGTGGCGAGCTGGGAAGCTGAACTGCTCTGGAAAGGTGTTGTCGAACGAGCTTGCAGTGATCCCCGAGTGGATCAACGAGGTGAGCTTGCCATCAGCGTCGGCTCCCAAAGCCACACGCTGCTTTGAGGGCGTTCGACCACCCACCATTTGGAAGGTCTGCTCCCGCGTGAGCACCGTACGGACCGGACGCCCCACGCATTTGGAAGCGAGGGCGCACAGCCACACGTGGGGCCACATGGCGATCTTGCCGCCAAATCCGCCCCCTACGAAAGGAGCGAGCACCTCGACGTCCTTCTTGTCCACCGAAAGTATCTTCGCCAACGACACAGCTGTCCCGTGCAAGAACTGCGTCGCGTCATACATCCGCAACTTGCCGTCCACCCAAGCCGCCGTGGTCGCATGAGGCTCGATCGCATTCGGTGTGTGACGTGGTGTCGTGTAGACCTCGTCATGCGAAAAGGCAGATTTCGGAATTGCTGTTTCAGCGTCGCCTCGGCTGATACTTGGGTCCTCGCCCATGATGATCTTGGGAGTTTCCGCTTCGTCCTGTTTGTCTGCGAAGGACAAGTCTGCCGTTGCTGCTTCGTATTCGGCTCTGATGAGCCCGGCGGCGTGCTCCGCCTGATCCTGGGTTTCAGCGACGACTACCGCGATCGGTTGGCCGTTCCACGCGATCTCTCGCGTATTCAGAATTTCTGCCGTCGTTCCGCTCGCTTCCGGTCCACCCGATTGGCTGAACTCCGGTGGCTTGCCCAGCTTGGGGGCATTTTCATGGGTCAACACGAGCAGAACTCCTGGGGCTTGCGCGGCAGCTTCGGTGCGGATCGAGCGAATGGTTCCCTTCGCCACGGTGCTACAGGCGATGGCCGCGTACACCATCCCAGGTAGACTGTGTTCCGCCGCAAAGACAGCAGCTCCTGATACCTTCACGGGGCCATCCAGACGGTCTATCGATTGGCCGATGGACCGTCGGGTGGTGATTAGACCATCTTCCTGGCGATCGGGAACCATCTTGGCGACCTGTTCCATCGCTTTGCCCATGAGACTCATGCCCGTACCTCCGGTGCCGCAAGCTGTTCCAAAACGCTTACCATCGTGCGTTGCGCAAGCTCTGGTTTGAAGCTGTTGTGTTCGAAGCGAGTGGCTTCCGCAAATTCCATTGCGGCTGCTTTCTCGAGCGTGCTTCTGGAAACCTCGCGACCAAGGAGAAACGCTTCTGCTCGAAAGGCCCGCCATGGTTTTGGCGCCACGCCGCCAAGAGCGATCCGGACAAACTCGACGACACTGTTTCGGACGAGAAGGACGGCTGCGACGGAGACCAGAGCGAACGCATAACTCGCACGATCCCGCACCTTGCGGTAATGCGAACGCGCCTCCGCATTGTGTTTGGGTAGATCCACTGAGAGGATCAAGTCGCCAGGGGCGAGGACCGTTTCCTTTTCTGGAGTGGCGCCAGGCAGGCGGTGAAAGTCTACGAGATCGATCGTGCGTAGCCCTTCGCGGCTCCGAACGTTGACACGTGCATCGAGCGCCGCAAGCGCAACACACATGTCGGACGGATGGACAGCGATGCATTGCGGCGAGGTACCTAGCACCGCGTTGATCCGGTTCACCCCCTCCAAGGCGTCACACCCTGAGCCTGGTATGCGTTTGTTGCAGCGGGCCGTCTCTTCATAGAAGTACAGGCATCGTGTACGTTGCAGCAGGTTGCCACCTGTCGTCGCCGCGTTCCTAAGTTGTGCGGAGGCCCCCGAAAGGATTGCCTGTGACAGCATCGGGTAGCGCTCGCGCACAAGGGGATTGCCCGCGAGATGACTGTTTTTGACCATGGCGCCTATGTGCAATCCGCCATCGGGTAGCTCGTTCACTGCGCTCAAGGGCAGGCGTGTTGCGTCAATCAGCACGGGCGGAGTCTCGATGCCTTCGCGCATGAGATCGATCAGATTCGTCCCGCCTGCAAGAAGCTTGCCATCTGGGTGCGCCGCTAGTCCACGGAGCGCATCCACCTCGGTACTGACCTGTACATAGTCGAAGCTGTTCATAGTTGACCCGCCTGAACAGCGTCGAGGATGGCCTCAGTGATGCCCACGTAGGCTCCACAGCGGCATAGGTTTCCACTCATCCGCACTTTCAGCTCTTCGGGAGAGAGTTCGACGGCACCTACTTTCACATCCGCCGTGACGGCGCTCGGTAAGCCAGCGCGGAACTCGTGAACCATGCCGATAGCGGAACAGATTTGGCCGGGGGTGCAATAGCCACACTGGAAGCCGTCATGCCGAACAAAGGCCTGCTGCAACGGGTGGAGGTCACCAACCGCACCCAGCCCCTCGATGGTCGTAATTTTCCTCCCGGCGTACTGGACCGCGAGAGCGAGACACGAGTTGATACGTTCACCATCCACCAGCACTGTGCACGCACCGCACGCGCCCTGGTTACAGCCTTTCTTGGTTCCGAATAGATGAATTGAGTCTCGGATTGCGTCTAGTAGCGAGGTCCGCGGATCGAGATCCAGGGCGTAGTCTGTTCCATTCACAGAGAGAGTGAGCGTCATCCGTTCCTAACTGAATCAGCCGTGCGGGTTGGGATCCTGACCGTTCTCAGGCCGATATCGGTGGCTATGCTGTTCCAGCGATCGGGCGGCGCAGGCCGTTCTTGCCAAGTAGATGGCGGCAGCGCGAACTTCTTCACGCGATCACCGAAGGCTCGAAGCACTCGTTCGTACCCGGACTCAGTGTGGATGTTGAGAAAACGTGCCGTCGCACTCTTGACTTCAAAACTATGGACGGAACCACGGGGCACGAACACAAGCGACGAGCTCTTCGCCTCGAAGACCTTATCGTCGACGTCGAATGCGATGTCCCCTTCAAGGACATAGAATGCTTCGTCGCTCAGACTTCGTATGTGCGGCTGACGACCGTTTCCTTTCGTCTGCTCAACTTCAAACACGCAGTAGCTACCACCGGTAGAGTTGCCGTCTGCCAAGACGCTCCAGCAGCCGCCGTCGTACCAGTAGTTTTCAGCAGTCTCTCGGCGAGTAACGGTGGGGAGTGCAGGGGCATCTGGATTCGCCGATGTAGAGCGTTCCGAGGTGAGCGGCAAGCCGCCATAATCATCTGACAGCCGTTTCGTCTGTTCAAACACCGGCGGTGCTAAATCTTTCGGGGGCAACTCCTTGCGTTCTGCTGGGACAGCCGAACCCATGAGCCACAGGTCAAAGCCGGCAGGAAAGTAGAAGTTGATCAGC
>CAXUEG010000296.1:0-3757 GCA_964249935.1 uncultured Terriglobus sp. | reverse complement strand
CCTTTCTCATGGCACAGCTTACCGATTGCCTGGATCGGGTTGATCGTGCCGATCTCGTTGTTGGCGTACATGATGCTGACCAGAATCGTCTTGTCTGTGATCGCTGCCGCCAGCTTCTCGACCGAAACCAGGCCGTCTGCTTCAACCGGCAGATAGGTCACGCGAAAGCCGTGCTTCTCCAGCCGCTTGCACGCGTCCAGCGTCGCCTTGTGCTCCGTCACCTGCGTGATGATGTGATCGCCCTTTTCGCGATACATCTCCGCAACGCCCTTGATCGCCAGGTTGTTCGACTCGGTCGCGCCGCTGGTGAAGATGATTTCCTTCGCGGTGGCGCCAATCAGCTTCGCGATCTGCTCACGCGCCTTATCTACGCCCTGCTCAGCTTCCCAGCCGAACGCATGGTTGCGGCTGGCCGCATTGCCGAAGACCTTGGTCATGTACGGCAGCATCGCCTCCAGCACGCGCGGGTCCAGCGGCGTGGTGGCATGGTTGTCCATGTAGATGGGCAACTGCACACCCTTATGCACGGGGGTACTTTCCAAAAGTTCCACTGCGGCACTGCTCATACGTAAACCCTCTCTGTTCCTGTCTTGTATCGCGCGCCTCTCGATTTTCCGGGGCACTCATCGTGTTTCTAAATTCGAGCGAAAACGTTGTCGCAACTAAACCGCAATCGAAACCAGACCGCCCGCAACCGGCGTCCGCTCCTCACCCTCAACTGGCTCCGCCAGGTCGGCGATGCGGATGCCGGAAAGCAGGTCCTTAATGCTGTCGTTCACCTTGCGCAACGGTTCTTTGATGGTGCAATGTCCTGCAAGGTCGCAGGTGCCGTGAATCGTAATGCAGCTGGTAATGAACAGCGGCCCGTCAATGGCGCGAATCACTTCGAACGCGTTGATTTCACTCGCCGGCCGGGCCAGCGTGTACCCGCCATTCGTTCCCGCCGTGCTCACCAGGATGTTGGCCCGCGTCAGCGTTTGCAGGATTTTTGCAAGCAGCTGTGGCGGAATGTGGTATGCCTCGGCGACGTCCTTTGCCGACTGCGCCGTCGCGGCACCGGGCGTCATCGCCTGCTCCGCCAGGTACTTCAAGGCCATCAGCCCGTAATCCGCTTTTTTGGTCAGCCGCAGCATGCTTTTCGCCGGAACGGAATCCCACCAAAGGTAATCGTTCCGTCATTCAAGTGTAGGCGCGCGAAAAGCCGCTGACAACGGCAAAACGCTCCTCTTTGAGAATAATTATCGAACAACCTGCCCAGCGACATGTGCCCAGTGTCGCTACGCTTCGCCGCGGCCCAGCTTCGCGGCGTTCAATTCCGCCGCATCACGCACGGGCAGCAGCGTGCTATCCGCAGTTACGGCAGCTGGCGTTGGCGTTGCCAGTGCTTCCGCCACACCGGGCGCCTCCGCGCTCACCGTTCGCGTCACAGTCAGCGCGTATTGCGCCGCGGACAGCGGAGCCAGCCAGGCCACCGCGACCAGCATCCAGCCCCGCAGCGTCCACCACGGCTCGCTCGGGCGGACCGCCTCCACCAGCACCAGCAGAACGGTCGCTAACTGGAACAGCGTATTCAGCTTTCCCAGCAGACTCGGTTTGAAGTCGCGCATCGTGTTCGTGGCGTAAAGCAGCGTGCTGATCAGCAATATGCCGAGGTCCCGCGCAAACACCAGCACGGTCACGTACTGCGGCACCAGGCGCATGTGCGTCACCGTCAAAAACAGCGTGCTCAGCAGCAGCTTGTCCGCGATGGGGTCCAGATACTGTCCCAGCCTGGTCGATTGTCCCCACCGACGCGCAATGTGTCCGTCCAATGCGTCGGACGCGCCCGCCAGAACGAACAGCAGCAGTGCCACCCCGTTGTGGTGACCGAGCAGGTTGATCACCAGAAACGGAATCAGGAACAGCCGCAATAGCGTCAGCAGGTTCGGCGTCGCGCGGATTTGCTCAAACAAGCTCATGGCACGAACCAACGCAATGTTCCATTCCTCTGGCTGGTGATTCGACCTACCAGCGCGGCTGGCCCGCGGAGCCTACAACGATTGTCCGCGGACGCCCCACCGGGTACCCGGAAAGTAACGTTCCCAAAAAGCGGTGGTAATGGTGAGCCACGTTCCTCAAAAGTTTGCATTTTGTTACGGAAGCAGTATCAACAAACACCGCGCGGGAATGCATCAATAGTGTTGTCAGAAAGGTGCTCGGGTTGGCGCTTTCTGATCGTGGCGAAACTCTCGTAAGTTCCGCAACGATTGCAACATCCTGCTGCACTTTGTCGTTGGTTCTGCCTTCTTCTCCCGGTGCCTGTCTCCTGCAAGGCCTCCCGGACATATTACTGACTGTCTCCCGCATTCGGTTCCATGCGGGAACAGCCCTCGTTTTCCTTTGCCGCTCCTGCGAACGGCTCGGTTATTCCATGCTCTTTTACCCTGCGTCACTTGGTGAATTCAATGCTCTCCGTCAAATCTTCTCTGCCTGTGTTTCTCGCCCTCTCCGTTCTGGTCTCGCCGCTTGCGTTGCGAGCAGATCAGGCTCAGCCAACACAAAGCGATACCGCGCAGCAAGCTACGCAAGTCTCCTACCAGGATCTGCAGATTGACTCCTCCACCACGGTGGACGATACCGCTCTACTGATCTCATCGCAGGATCTCGATACAAGTCCGATCATTATCCAGCCGATCGACATCCAGCCAATCGACATCCAGCCGATCGACATCGAACCAATCGGCCAACCCACCCAGCTGCCGATCGACGCTCCGGTCGACGCCGCGGTCACACCGGAACCTTCCGGCGTCGTCCTGCTTGCCACCGGAGTTTTGTGCGGGATGCTCTTCTGGATGCGACGCCGCTCATTTGCGATGATGGCTTGCTGACGTATCCCGTTCTCCTCTTCGTTCGTCAGTCAAGAACGAAGGAACGCCGGTCCCGTGTGACACATGCCACATGGGACCGGCGGCGTTTTCTGCAACGCTCTGCCCGCACCGCCCCAAAGACTCGTCCATCCGCGGGCTCGATGTTCGCTTCCGAACACGCCTGCGCGGAAGCGGACGCCGATAAACCGTAAATCGCCCATCCTCTGGGCAAAAGCTTTGGCACGGCAAATGCATCCTCCTCGGTGAGCTTCGAATGCTTTTGAGGTGTGCCATGGCGACCCTTCTTGATGACCTGCGCTTCACCCTGCGCCAGCTTCGCCGCTCCCGCGGCTTTCTCGCGATCACGGTGATCACGCTCACCCTCGCTATTGCGGCGAACGCGGTCGTCTACGGCATTGCCAACACACTCATCCTGCGACCCCTGCCCGTGCACGAGCCGCGGCAATTGGTCCAGGTGCAAAATCCGGGCTTCCTCGGCATCTCGTTCTCGTACCCGAACTATCGCGATCTGCAGCAGCGCACCGCATCCACCTTCTCCTCCGTTGCGCTCGGCCGGCTCACGCGCATGTCGCTTGGCGTGCACGCCGACGCTGAACCGGTCTGGGGCTATGTCGTCAGCGGCAACTACTTCAGCACGCTCGGGATCCAGCCGCAACTCGGCTCTCTGCTCAAGCCGTCCGACGACGTGACGGAGAACGGCAGTTCCGTACTGGTGCTCAGCGACAGCTGCTGGCGCAGCCGCTTCCACGCCGACCCGAACGTTGTGGGCAAGACGGTGCCCGTCGGGAAGGTTCCGTTTACGGTCATCGGCGTTGCCCCGCGCGGCTTCCGCGGCACCGAGCAGTTCTTCGCGCCCGAAGTCTGGCTGCCCTACCACGACGGTCCGGAAG
>CAXUEG010000295.1:388-3830 GCA_964249935.1 uncultured Terriglobus sp. | reverse complement strand
CCACGCCGTCACAATCACAAAACACGCAATCCGGAATGGCCGTGGCAGGAACGCCATCCACACCAGCACGAACTCCATGACCAGCGTCAGCCCCGCCGTGCCGAGGTGGAACCAATGCGGCAGGTGCTGCAGGTACCAGCCAACCCACGTCGGCAGCGGACCATTCTGGTAGTACTCGTACATCGCGGTCAGGTTGCGCCACGTGGGGTCACCGCTCTGGATCTTCACGACGCCCGACTCGAAGTAAATCCGAAACCATTCCCAAAGCAACAGGAACACCGCCGCCCGCCCCGCAACTGACCGCGCGCCCCAGCCCGCCAACAGAACTGCCGGTGCCACAAAGAGTGAAAGCAGTCCTGCCTCCAGCAGCATGCCGTCCGACTGGTACGCTCCAAAATCCTGCGCCACGCCCACGAACGACAGAAAGCACACGAAGCAGGCAAGCAGCGTCCATCGCGGCGCAACGTTGCACAGCAGCAGCACCGAGGCCGCAAGGCCCAGCCACATCAGCGTGAGCAGCATGCCGTTGCCACTGTTCAGCCATAGCAACGACGGCGCGTACCAGAACCGCAACACACCCGCGCCGTGCAGCTCCGCCAGGTACGTCCGCGCTGGCAGAATGCCGGCCGCCCCAACCAAGCCGCGCGCCTGGAACACCAAAGCCAGAAACGCGGAGAAGTAGATGACGCCAAGCGCGCGAAGAAACAGCCAACGCGCAATCAGCCGGTCGCCCACGCCCTGCTCGCGGTCAAACAAATAACGCAACATGCCGGCCAGCCGCATCGTCATCTGCTTCGTTAGATGAGCAATCCCTAAACGCAAGCTTGCGGCCCGCACGGAGAACACCCATCGGCGCCACTTGCAGCCGGCCAAACCTTCTCTGGAATCCTGAAAAGCAAGCTGCGGAAGGTCTATCGTTAAAGGCGAGGGTCCCAGGAGGCTCTCGCCATGGAACTGGCTCCGGTGTTCACTGCCTTTCTCGTCATCCTTGCCATCATCGTCATTGTCACGCTGCTGAAGACGCTCTACACCGTGCGCACCTCACAGGCCGGCGTGGTCGAGCGCTTCGGCAAATTCAACCGCATCGTTCGGCCCGGCCTGCATTTGCTCATCCCGTTCGGCGAGCGCGTCTTCTTTGTCGACCTTCAGGTGCAGCAGGCACAATTCTCCGTTGAAACCAAGACCCGCGACAACGTCTTCGTGCAGATCCCCGTCAGCGTGCAATACCAGGTGCTCGACGACAAGATCTTCGACGCCTTCTATCGCCTGTCGCGTCCGCAGAAGCAAATCGAAAGCTTCGTGTTCAATTCCCTGCTCGGCCACGTGCCCAAGCTCACGCTGGACGAAACCTTTGAGCAGATGAGCGGCATCAGCATCGCCGTTAAGACTGAGCTCGACCAGACCATGCACGACTTCGGCTTCAACATCCTCACCGCGCTCGTCACGGACATCGTTCCAGACGTCAAGGTCAAAACCGCGATGAACGACATCAACGCCGCGCAGCGCTCGCAAGTCGCCGCCCAAGCCCCCGGTGAGGCCGACAAGATCCTCAAAGTCAAACAATCCGAGGCCGAAGCCGAATCGAAAGCGCTACAAGGCAAGGGCATCGCGGCCGAGCGTCAGGCCATCATCGACGGCCTGCGCAGCTCCATCGAGCACTTCCGCGAAGCCGTGCCCGGCGCGACCGCCGAAGACGTGATGGCACTCGTGCTGCTCACGCAGTACTTCGACACGCTCAAGGACATCGGCATTCGGAGCGGTACCAACACGCTATTCCTGCCCAACAATCCCGGCGCGGCCAACGACTTCCTGCAGCAGATCCTCGCCGGACTGAAGGGCGGCACCCACCGCGCCACCGCCGCAACCCAGCCGGCAGCGCCACAGGGCTTCACACCACAGCAGTAACAGCCGGCCCTAGCCGTTGATGGCGTGAGCGGCGGGTGCAACCGCACCCGCCCACACCTTCTTCTGCGTCCACGGCTCCGCCGCCGAACTCCAGAACGCGTGCGACGGCGGCAGACCCAGCGGCAGCCACGCCGCGCTGCACAGGTACAGGCTTCCGGTGGAGATGTAGTCCTCACCCAGCCCGGGCTGATGTCCGGCAAGCCCGATCTGCAACCATCCCTGCGCACCGAACGTACCCGGCGCGTCCAGCGTGCGGGCCTGCACCGCCGTCAGCGCCCCACGCACCTGAGCCGGTGACACATGCTCCGGCAGCAAACCGCGCAGAGACGCATCCGCAAGCAGATGAAACGCGCCTCCGCGGTACGTAATGGAACGCCCGAGCACCGGAAACGTCCCCTCCGGCCCGATGATCCGTTCCTGAATCGCCGCGTACCGTGTCGCGCGCGCGACGATGCTGTTGCGCATCGCGGCCCACGGCTTCTCCTCATCCGCAAGCACCTGCATCAGCATGAGCAGGTACGGCTGCATCACGTAGCTGTTGTAGTTGTCCGCATGAAAGTGTGGACCGTCGCCATAAACCCCATCGCCCACATACCAGCTCTGCAGCTCATTCAGCGCATATGCCACCCGCATGCGGTCCCACTCCGCGCCTAAGCGGAACAGCAGTGCCTCATCCATCGCGGCAAACAGCACCCAGTTGTTCAACCCGGTCAGAATGCGGCGCTCCTTCACCAGCGCCGCAATCATACCCGCGCGCGTACGCTCATCCATGGTGCCCAGCAACTGCTTCGGCGCGCGCAAAAGCGCAAGCGCCAGAAAGCTCGCGTCCACCACCGTCTGCGCGGATTCGCCCCAGCGCATGAAGTCCGGCGATCCCGGATCGACCGCCGACGCGATTGCCGCGCGCGCATAGCCGCGGTACCGCTCACGCAGTGCGGTCTCCCGCGCCGACTCACCCGGTGTGGCATCGAGCTCCAGCCACGGCGCAAGCCCCATCAGCAGCCGTCCAAGCGCTTCCAGGTGCGTGCCGATGGCGCGCTCCTTCTGCAGGTTCGGCCTGGCCTCGACGGGCATCGATGTGCGCAGTTCGCGCTTGCTCAACGCAAGCAGCACCGGCTCGCTCACTCGCTCCACCCAGCGCAACCATAACTCACGGTCATTCGCCGGGGCGGCACTTCTCTCCTGTGCGTCCGCGATGCACGACGATGTCATCGGCACCGCAGCCGCGACGGCAGCGCCCGCACCGCGCAGCAGAAATCCCCGGCGGCTCGTCATTGCGCCGTCTTCTTGCGCATTGCTTGGCCCGCTCCGCGCCCGGTCAAGCGATCCAGCTCCGACCCGGCCAGCAAGAACGCACCCACGCCGTACACATAGCTTGACGTCGGCCCAAACACGCCTGGCGCTCCACCGATCGGCTGGATACATCCCAGCCGCCCATCCGCATACACATGCTGCAGCATGCCCGCCCACGCCTTGGCGACTACCGGCTGATAGGTCGCGCGATCAAGCAGCCCCTCGTTGATGCCCCATGCAAGTG
>CAXUEG010000295.1:0-378 GCA_964249935.1 uncultured Terriglobus sp. | reverse complement strand
GAGGCGGGGCTGACCAGGTGGGCCTCGACCGATGTCGCTCCGCCCGATTCCCCGAAGATGGTGACGCTGCCGGGGTCCCCGCCGAACCCGGCGACGTTGCGCCCCACCCAGCGCAGAGCCGCCTGCTGGTCGAGCAAACCGCTGTGCCACAGGCCATCCGCGTGCTGCAGGCCCGCGACCCGCTCACTCATCTCGCGAAACAGCGCAATATACTTCGTGCGCAACGGATCGTTCTTCGGCAGCACACGGATCGTGTTCGCCAGGCCGCCGAGCACCCATCCATTCCCACGCCCCCAGAAGATCTTCTGCCCGTTCTTCTCCGTTTTGCCGATGTACGTGTTGTCACGGAAGTACAGGTGCTCGCCCTTGTCGTACAGG
>CAXUEG010000294.1:0-3831 GCA_964249935.1 uncultured Terriglobus sp. | reverse complement strand
ACCCCACGCCTTAGGGCCGCGCAATCGCATGCGCCTGCGCGTCCGCAAGCCCCTTTGCAATCGCCGAACCAAGCGAGTCGCCCTGCTGCCCAGCACGCAGCCGCGACACCTCCTGCTGCGCCGTCTGGTAATGCGCCAGCGCCTCAGGCCATTGCTGCCGCTCGCTCAACCGATGCGCCAGCTCCAACTGCGTCAGCGGCGACTCCGGCGCAAGATCGACCGCGGTCTGCGCTGCCTGCAGCGCCTCCGCGTTCCGTCCGGTTCTCGTCAAATCACGCGTCTGACGCAGCTGGTACCAGGCCGCCGCAAGCGGCACGGCAAAGCGCCCTGGTACACGTACACGCCGTCCTGCAGCACCGCCACGGGCTTCACTGAGTGAAAGCTGTCCAGCGGATTCACAATCCCGTCGCCGGATTCAACGCCATCCAGGTCGCTTTCACTGACCAGGACGGTGCCCTCGATCACGGGCGGCACGTTCATGGGCAGTTCAAACCACCACAGGCCGCTTTGCGTGGGCAGCCGCTTGCAACTCACCCCGTAATCCTGCGGTTCCACCGCGCCGTCCGGGAAATAGGCGAACCAGCAGTTGCTGATGTGGTTCGCGTCGAGATACTGCTTGACCGTCTTGAGCTGTTGCCCCCAATCCACATTGCTGTCGCTCAGGTACCGGCGCACCCGCAGCGGGCCGCCCCAGGCCTCGTTCCCGTAGGCCATGTAGTTGGGAGAGTCCCGCAAGCTGGTGCCGGCCTGCCACAGGCAGAGCGCGGCGGCAACACTCGCCCACACCGGCCCGCGGCGCAGCAGAGCCGCAGCCGTCGCACCCGCGAGCACATACAGAAAAGGGTAGATCGGCATCATGTGACGCGCGCCGATCTGAAAATACGACGTGGTGATCACCAGGAAATACACCGCGACAGGCAAGAGCAGAAAGATTAGCTTCTTGCCAAAGAAGCTGTCTTGCCGTAGCAAAGCGAAGCCTGCAAGCACAAGCAGCAGCAGAAACGGCAACGTCGACTTGATCAGGAACGCCGCCGGAAAGTACTCCCATGGCCCGTGGCGATACACCTGGCCGAAAAAGTAGCTGACGTACTCGTACTCCGTGTACTTCGTGTTGGCCAGGCCCCACAGGTAAGCTTGCGGCAGCAGGTGCAGGCGCGCGACCATCGCAAGCAACGTGCCGTTCCCCTTGCCCGGCAGCGCAGCGATGTACGGCCCCAGCGCCGGCGAAAGCTGCAGGCCCGCCCGTGCAGGCGCGTCACGAAAGCCGTAAAACGCCCAGATCACCACCCATGCGCAGAGCAGCGCCGCAACAGAGGCGCCGAGCCGCCTCATCAGTGCGGTAAGACGGCGCGTCTCCATCGCTTCGGCGAACACGAGCAGCAACAGGATCGGCGCCACAAAGACGCCGGTGAATTTGGCGACCATGGCTAGCCCAGCCAGCAAACCCGTCCACAGCAGCCACGGCACCCCCGGCCGCTCCGTGTAGCGGTACCACGCAAAGACTGCCGCGAACAGAAAGCAGGCGCTCCCGATGTCCGTAGAAATCAGCGTGCCGTGCGCGAGCACTAGCGGATCGAAGGTGAACAGCCCGAGCGCGACCAGACCGGCAAGTGCGCCGAACAGATGCCTTCCCGTCGCATAGACCAGCACCGCAGTCAGCAGCGTAAACAGCATGCACATCAGCCGCGCCGGAAACAGCAGGCGATCGCCGCCGTTTGAGAAAACGAATGTGCGCCCCTCGCGAAATGCGCTCTCCGCCTGTGACCTTCCTTCATGCGGCGGCAGCGCCGGGTGAAGCCGCAGCAGCGGCAGCGCGGCTGCAATCTTGATCAGCGGAGGAACTTCTGCGTTGGCCCGGTAGTCCCGCTCGGTCAGGATCTTGTAACCGTCATACAGGTGATGCGCTTCGTCCCAGTTGGCGGAATAGAGACGCGCAACGTGAATCAGCTGCCCGGCAAAGACGGTGAGCAGCAACGCCGCGGCAACCCAGTGGACCAGCGGCAGTCGTGCGGATCGATAGCTTTGCATGCGGACAGCATAACGTTGCCTACCGCACCGGTGACACAGTGGAGCAAGGCCCAACCAACTGGCCCGCAGCCCTCGAATGCATTTTCTGACTCACACGTTGCTTCAGCAATCAACTCTGTCGTGCATGATCCGCAGATGTCGGCGGCTTCCGATGCTGACGTTTATCTCCGACAGATTTATGCGCAGAGTGAGGCATAGTCCAAAAAGAGCTGGTTCGGATGGTTCATTCCACCCGGACGCGAAGGCACCAGTTGTGATCTGAAGCCGCCTTGGGGTGTTACGGAAGATTGCGCCCGTAACTTGGAGAGCCGGCCAGAACGAGTGAAAGACGCTGCACTGCCCTGAATCCGGTGCAAGCGCGTCTCTTTTCGTGGCGTTTTTTGACGTCCTGTCGGCATTCGCCGTCCTGCATCTCACATTTTCAGATAAGATTTTGCTTAGTCGCAGAGCGCTCCAGGCAGTTCTGGTGATCTCTGCGAACAAAATTGCACGACCATTTCGATCATCGGCGAACAGCAGAAAAGATTTAGAGAAAAACAAACACCTGCTGCGCTGCGAAATCCCAGGAGATCTTCCATGTCCTTTCCCATTTCCAGACTGTCTTACGCCCAAACCAGCCGTCCTGCCAGTGTTCCTCCGGCCGCCCTTTCGGGCACCTACGGAACCTTCCGACCGGCCCCAGCCGAGAGGCCGATGCCACGGGACGTTAGCTCCCGCTTCGGTCATCGCCTTCGTGAACTTCGCCGCGAACGCAACATGACGCAATTGCGCATGGCAACCGACTTCGGCATCGACCGCAGCTTTATAAGTGACGTGGAGCGCGGCCGCAAGTCGATCTCCTTGCCCATGCTTGAGGTCATCGCCCTCGGCATGCGCGTGTCGTTGTCTGACCTGATGCGCGACCTGTAAAGCTCACTCCGCCTTGGCGGAACGGGCAGTCTGCCGACCGGCCGACGTCTTCCATATCGGTCAGCGATCAGAAACGTGCCTAGTTCCCGCCGGGACAAAACCGCTTTGTAAGAATGCAGCACTGCTCCGTTTCTCTGCGCCATCCATCTTTTCGTCATGTGAGCCCTCAAGTTTCTGAGGGCTCTTGTCTTTTGTGCCTCCGCGTGCCGGCGCCTGAGCCGTCTGGCGCGCACTTGCTCTGAAAAACAAAGCGGGCACACTTTGCAGTGTGCCCGGAAAAACATCATCTTCGCTGTTACAAGCCGCTATTGCACAACCACGCTCAGGCTGGTTGTGCTGCTGGTTCCGTTCACCGTGACGATCACAGGTACGGTGTAGCTCCCCGTCGGCGTGGTTGGGCTGCTGCTGGTACCGTTGTTTCCACTGCCTCCGCAGCCGGTAAGCCCGGCCGCTGCCCCGGTCATCACGATCAGCAGCAGAAACAAGCCCAGCCGATGACGCCGGCACGCAAAGCCCGCTAGTCCCATGGGCAGCAGCAGCGTTGCCGCAAGCACTTCAGAGATCCGCCGATCCAGCGGGTCACGCTCCAGCAACGCATGCGCCCCCTGTGTGCTGAACGTCAGGGTAGACGTTTGCGCCGTGCCCGAAGCGCTGAACGTGATGGTGGCAGGCGAGAAGCTGCATGATGCGTTGCTGGGCAACGTGCCGCAGCTGAACGTCAGCGTGCCCGAGTACGCGCCCATGGGCGTGGCGGTAATGGTCACGTTGCCGCTGGAGCCGTGCGTAACCGTAAGTGTTGTAGGACTGACCGAGACCGCGATCGTCGCGGCCGTGATCGTCTCGCCGAATGCCGCCGAGTTGGAGCCAAGGAACATGGCGTCGCCACCGTAGCTC
>CAXUEG010000293.1:0-3879 GCA_964249935.1 uncultured Terriglobus sp. | reverse complement strand
CGCAGCCGTTCGGATCGTGGGGACCGCACATGGGAACCGGCACGGAAGCCTGCATGACCTCGCCTTTGGAAGGCGTGTCGCCCGCGTTCACAGTTGGCAGTCCCGCTACTGCAGCAATGGCAGTCAGAGCGAGGGCGATAGCAGCGGTGCGCAGGGTTTTCATCGAGATGATCCTTTTCGAGTAAGTAAGCAGCATGTTTGTGAGCGGCGCAGCGGATAAGCCAGATTCGCTAAAGTTCGTTACACCTGTCCGGAGCGACCGGTCTTGCGTGATCCACTTACTTGCTGTAAATACCGCAGCCGTTCGGATCGTGGGGACCGCACATGGGAACCGGCACGGAAGCCTGCATAACATTGCTCTTTGAGCTCTTGTCGCCCGCGTTGACGGTGGGAAGGGTGGCAACAGTGGCGATGGCGGTGAGGGCGAGGGCGATTGCGGCGGTGCGGAGCGTCTTCATGATTGTATCCTCCATGCATTAATCGAAGTAAATATGAGTGGGTTCAGAGCTTAATCTGTAAGTGCGCTAAATTAGCTAAATGCGGCAGCCTTACAGGGCCGGATCGCTCAGTCAATCGAGTTACTTGCTGTAGATACCGCAGCCGTTCGGATCGTGGGGGCCGCACATGGGAACCGGCACGGAGGCCTGCATCACCTTGCCCTTGGAGGTCTGGTCGCCCGCGTTTACGGAGGGAAGGGCAGCAACGGCGGCGATGGCGGTAAGGGCGAGGGCGATAACGGCGGTGCGCAGGGTCTTCATCGGTGAGTCTCCTCTCTGGCACTTGGTAGCAGCCAGGCAAGACCCACCTTAGGTTACAGCCGACAGCATGTCGAGGAAGTTAGCCGTGTTGCAATTCTGTACAGCTGCACGAGTTACTGATGTAATTCGTTCGCACTGTTGGACTTACAACTAACTTACCAGACTTTTGGGCCTGCGGGTTTGTAAGCGCACTCTCATTCATTGCGCAATCGTCTAATGGCTACAAGCAGTCGCCTTTGAACCGCGATTTGTCGTCATTCAGCTTCAAAGTACAAGTACTTTCTCCAGTTTGCATCGGCGGAGCCAAGCATCCGCATGATGTGACGAGAGGTGTGCAACGAAAACGGCCGAGGCTCCCGCTGCAGCGCCATGTCCGTCAACTCATGCAACAGCTGGTTGCCTTTGCGACGGTTGCAGTCGTGGCAGCATGCCACCAGGTTCTCCCATGTCGACAAACCGCCCTTGGACCGCGGCAACACATGATCCAGCGTCATCTCACTCGAGCTCAGCACGGCCCCGCAGTACTGGCAGGTGTTGCGGTCCCGCAACAAGATGTTCTTCCGTGACAGCGCTCGCGTCTGGTGCGGAATCCGGCGGTACTCCAAAAGCCGGATCACCGAAGGCAGCGCCATGTTGACCCGCGCCGCGTGCAGCGTCGCTCCCTGTTCCTCCTCGGTCCGCGCAACGCCTTTCAGCACTAGCACCAGCGCCCGCCGCGCGCCACAGATGTTGATCGGCTCATAGGACGCGTTCAACACCAGCACCGGCGTCTGCAGCGGCATGGCGCTCCTCTGCCGCTCCCGTCCGCCCTCGTCCCGTGCGCCTCCCGCGTGCAGGGCATGGCACTTTGCCAGCGACTTCTGCTTGCGCACCTTGCTCGACATCATCGTCCGCTTCCTCCCTGTCGTTCACCGTCTCTACTCCGCCACGCATCCGCGCCGCTCCGGCCCCATTCGCCGGACGAACTGCCCCAGCGCTCCACCCGCTCCGGCTGCGTCCTGGCCAGTGTCACCACATGCACCGACGCGGCGCCCGCCTCCAGCAGCGTCCGCGTACATTCCGCCGCCGTCGCACCCGTCGTGAACACGTCGTCCACCAGCACGACCGTCCAACCCGCAATATCGCCACACACCGCAAACGCGCCTCGCACATTTTGCCGGCGCTGCGCCGGCGAAAGGTGGCTCTGGCTATCGGTCGCGCGAACGCGCCGCAACGCCCCATGGCCGGCCACCAGCCGCTTCGCATCGCCCGTCCGCCGAAGCTCACGCAACGCCGTATCCGCAATCTGCACACTCTGGTTGTAACGCCGGCGGCTGCCAAACAGCGGCACCGCCACCAGGTGCAGAGGTGTGGCCTCCGTTTCATTCACAACGCCACGCAAGACCTCCGCCAGCCGCACCCCCAGCGGTGCCGCAAGCTCCTCCATCCCTTCAAACTTGTGCAGCCGGATCAGTGTCCGCAGCAGGCCGTCATACGCTGCAAATGCGGACGCCCGCACAAACCGCGGCGGCTCCGTGGAGCACCGCTCGCACACCACGCCGGCGGCTTGACTGAATCCGGCGCCCGCGACCTCTTCTACCGCGAGCCGCTCGCCACAGCGCCCGCAGCAAGCCGCGATGTCCGCGCGAAGCCGCCCAAGACATGCATCGCACACCGCAAACCGGCGAGCGTGCAGCAACGGTCCACCACATGCACGGCAGTCCGAAGGCGCAAGCACATTCGCCACCGCGCCAGCGGTATGCCTCCACACCGCCTGAACTGAGACAAAGATAGAACTGCGCTGGCCCTGCAAACTGGTTTCGGCACGCGCTCGAAGGCCATCGCCTGCCGCAGCAGGCGGCGTTGCTCTCCCATACAGTTGCCGGTCAAACCCCTTTGGCAAGACGCACCTCGCTCGGATTGCGTCCGGTCCGGCGATCGAACTGCACTGGTCCCGGTGCCTGAAGTCTAATCGCAACCCAGCCAATTGGAAAGAAACTCCGCCCCTTGCATCGCTTTCAGGCCTCCGCGTGCACAAATGCTCGACACGCGCGCTTGTTCCGGGCATCCTCGTCCGAACAGAAAGTGCATCCTCATACTCCGCGGTTCATCAAACCCCATCACTCGGCATCCAAAGCCGCATCCATCTCATCTTCAAGGACACCATGGCCACCACGCCTGCCGCCGCTACCGACCTCAACGCATCCGCCCAGCAACTCGCAGCGCAGTACGCCAGCGTTCGCCGCGCAACCTTCGCCGCCTGCGCGACGCTCTCTGCCGAGGACCAGATGGTCCAGTCCTGCCCCGAAGCGAGCCCCGTCAAGTGGCACCAGGCGCACACCAGCTGGTTCTTTGAAACCTTCGTCCTCACGCCGTTCGCGCGCAATTACCGCGCCTTCCACCCGGACTTCCACTGGCTCTTCAACAGCTATTACAAGTCCCTCGGCGAAGAGATCCCCGAGAAGAAGCTGCGCGCCTCCTTCTCCCGTCCGCCGCTCGATCAGGTCCTCGCCTATCGCGCCCACGTCGACGCCGCCATCGCGGAGTTCCTCGCCGACCCCGCCGTTCCCGAAGACGCCCTTCGTCGTATCGTGCTCGGCCTCAACCATGAGCAGCAGCACCTCGAGCTCGCCCTCACCGACATCAAGCACGCCTTCTACACCAACCCCCTGCAGCCCGCCTACCGCGACCGGCCCGCAACCAACATCGTACCCACTGCGCCACCCCAGCAGTGGATCGATCTCGAAGGCGGCCTCGTCCGCATCGGTTATCCCCTCGACCTCGCCGACCCGCTCGACTTCTGCTTCGACAACGAGACGCCCCGTCACCGCGTCTACCTGCAGCCCTACGCCATCAGCAACCGCCTTACCACCTGCGGCGAATACCTCGCCTTCCTGAACGACAACGGTTACAGCCGTCCCGAGCTCTGGCTCTCCGAAGGCTGGGACACCGTCGAGCGCGAAGGCTGGCAGGCCCCGCTCTACTGGCAGCGTTCGCTCGACGACCCGCACGGCTGGCGCGTCTTCACCCTCGGCGGTTGGCAAAACCTCGCCGGCCTGCTCGGCACCCCCGTCTGCCACGTCAGCCTGTTTGAAGCCGACGCCTTCGCTCGCTGGCGTGGTTGTCGACTCCCTACCGAAGC
>CAXUEG010000292.1:0-3921 GCA_964249935.1 uncultured Terriglobus sp. | reverse complement strand
GCACAAACGACATGTACGAGTTTTATCTGCACGCCGGCAACCTGGCTGCCATGAATGCGGTGCTGGTGAAACAAGGTGAGAGTCTTTTCACGGATCAGATGGTGCACGACACCTACGACAGCTACTGGCAGACGCGCAGCCTGCAGAACCACATGCGCAATGTGAAGACGCCGGTCATGACGGTGGGCGGATGGTTCGATGCGGAGGATCTGACGGGACCGTTGATGACCTTCCACGCGATCGACAAGTTCAACCCGGAACTCCGAGCGAGCAATACGGTGGTGATCGGGCCGTGGGTGCACGGCGGATGGGCGCGCAGTGACGGCGATCACCTGGGCGATGTGACCTTTGGCGCGAAGACGGGCGAGTTCTTCCGCAAGGAGATTCAGTTTCCGTTTTTCGAGCACTACCTGAAGGACGCGCCGACCCAGCCGCTGCCGAAGGCGTATGTGTTCGAGACGGGTACGAACGCGTGGCGCAAGTACGATCAGTGGCCGCCGCAGCCCGCCGCGGCAAAGACGATGTTTTTCCATGCGAATGGCACGCTCAGCTTCGACGCGCCAACGGGCAACGGCAAGGACGAGTATGTGAGCGACCCTGCGCACCCGGTTCCGTTCGTCAGCTACACGACGGATACGGTGCCGCAACGTTACATGGACGACGATCAGCGGTTTGCCGGGCGCCGGTCCGACGTGCTGGTGTACACGAGTGCGCCGCTGACCGAGGACGTGACCATAGCGGGACCGATCTCGCCGAAGCTGCACATCAGTTCAACCGGTACGGACTCGGATTTTGTGGTGAAGCTGATTGACGTGTACCCGTACGACT
Organism: uncultured Terriglobus sp.; assembly: GCA_964249935.1. GTDB lineage: Bacteria > Acidobacteriota > Terriglobia > Terriglobales > Acidobacteriaceae > Terriglobus. The sequence continues at coordinate 3,093 of CAXUEG010000292.1, read as the reverse complement.
ATCCGAATCCGGGCGCGGCCGATCCGGCGCAGGGCAAGCGCATTCTGGGCGATGCGCCGCTGCTGATCGGCGGCTACCAGCAGCTGGTGCGCGGCGAGCCGTTTCGCGCGAAGTTTCGCAACGGGCTGACAGAAAAGCCTGTGGCGTTGAAGCCTGGCGAGGTCACGGCCGTGAACTTTACCATGGCCGATGTGAACCACACCTTCCGCAAGGGCCACCGCATCATGGTCCAGGTGCAGAGCTCGTGGTTTCCGCTGGTCGATCGGAACCCGCAGACGTTTACCGATATCCCCACGGCAAGACCGGAGCAGTTCGTGAAGGCGACGGAGACGGTTTACACCGGGAGCGCAAACCCGAGCGGTGTAGAAGTGCTGGTGATGCCGGCGCGGTAGAGCCGGCAGAGCTTACACGGGGAGCGGCGTCATCCTGGCTTCGCGCCGCTGGCGTTTGTTGCCGTACATGAGTGCGTCGGCGTGCTCCAGGATGTCTTCGATGGAGCGGTCAGCGCAGGTGTGGTCGTAGTAAACCGCGCCCACGCTCAGGGCGATGCGGAAGGGCCGCTGACTGCGCTGATTGTCGTTCAAGACTGCTTCGGTCAGCCTTGCCCGCAGCGTCTCTTCCGACTCTGTCGTGGCGTCGACGACGAGCACGGCGAACTCGTCTCCGCCCATGCGGCAGACGGTGTCACCTTCGCGAAATACGTGCCGAAGCAGGCCTGCAACGTCCTTCAACGCGGCGTCGCCAGCACGGTGGCCGTGGGTGTCGTTGATGTGTTTGAAGTTGTCCAGATCGAAGTAGAAGAGCAGAAGCGCGGACCGATGGCGGCGCATGCTTTCCATCTGCTTTTCCGCCAGGAGCAGGAAAGCGCGGCGGTTGTACAGACCGGTCAGGGCGTCGGTTGAGATCAGCGCCCGCAGCCGCGCCTGCCTGCGCAGGAATGCCACCCACCCGATCATGCCGGCCGTGAGTACACCGAGTGCCGCGCTGAGCCACAGGGCGTGCAGGGCCGTCCACCACGGCGCCCGTTGGATGACGGTGATGTCAGCCAGGGAGCGCAGGCGAAGCAGAAAGCCATCGACCTCATTGCTGTCGTCCAAGGAGGTATCGCAGACACCGCGCAGCCGCAAGACACTGCCGCGCTGCCAAGGCGCGGCGACCAGGCCAAGTGGTAAGCGCGCACGGAACAGAATGTCGCCGTTCTTGATGAGGAGCGTTTCGTCATGGAGTCCGGGCGTAAAGTCGACCAGCGTCCCAGCCAGTTCGATGAGGGCGCCGTTGTAAGGCATGCTTTCGGAATCATCACGGCGATTGATCACCTCGGCGGCTGCGGTCAGCGGCTTGGCTGTGGCTTGTCCAGTACCGACGTCATGGAAGCGCGACGCCTGCAGCATGGGAGCTCCGCCTTTGACAACGGGATAGCCGACCACCTCGACGACCGCATTGACCTGCGGTTGCTCTTGCCGGAACGCGATGAAGACCGCGCCCGTGGCGTCCTGCAGAAAGAAGCCGCGCCTTGGCTCTACCAGTGTGACGGTACCCTGCACCTCTACCTGGCCGTTGCCGCCCGTTGCGCGGCTGTATTGCACAAGGCCGCCGATCGAGCGAAACGGTACGTCATAGGGATCGCGCGGCGCCGAATGGGTAATTGCCATGTCAGCGCGCGAAGTCATAATCAGGCGTACACCGGCAAACTGCCGCTGCTTGTTCCAGACAGTGGCACAGACGGCGCGCATGCGGACGGTGGCACCGGGCAGCGACTCCCAATCGAAATCGCCATCGGGTTCCACCACGCGCACCGGGGTGGGTTCGCCCGCGCCGATGTTGACCATCAGGTACACGACGGGATGATTCCAGGCAGGACGGCGCTCGACGCTGCGAACTTCGCCTTCCACCTCGACCCACTGACTATCCTGTCCGCCCCAGTCCAGGTCCGCGGCCCGCATATGCCGGGCCGCGGGCAGCTTGCCATGACCGGTAAGGCGAACCGTGGCCTGCGCCACCATGGGCGCAAAATCACCCGGCGCGGTCACACCGTCCACGGAGACGCGATCACCCGGATGCAGCTCCGGGCCCCCAGGAGCGCGGTTCACCGCGATGCCGCCGGTCGCGTCCTGAAGGAAGAAGGAGTTCTTCCAGCCGTTCGCAAGGGTGATCGTGCCGATCAGGTGCACCGGTTCCGCTTCAGCAGCCTCGGAAGGGTTCAGCAGGTGGATCTCGCGGGCGCTGGTGCGCGGCTGCACGATGTCCGCGCGTAGCGTGCCCTGTACGAGGACAGCCAGAGTGAACGTGAGGAGAAGTGAGCCGTTGCAAGGTCCACGTTGCGAATGCCGGTGCTGCGTCCAGAGAGCCACGATGCGCACTCCCCCTCTTTTCAGGGCCTGAGATTTGGTTGCCCACTGTTCTTATCGGCATTGCAGCGATTTGCTACAGGAGTTTCCCTGGTCACGTGCTTGCCCGCGCGACCGCATCGCTGCCACACTCAAATGATGGCTCTGCGACTGGAACGCTCCCGGCAACTGCAGCTACGCGCCGAGGCGCTGATTCCCGGAGGTGTGGATTCCCCGGTACGCGCGTTTCGTGCAGTGGGTGGGCATCCGCCGTTTGTGGAGCGCGCGGAGGGCGCGTATCTGTACGACGCGGACGGCAACCGCTACATCGATTATTTCGGTTCATGGGGTCCGATGATCCTGGGTCACGCCGCGCCCGCCGTAATCGCAGCAGTGCGGGATGCGGCGCTTCGCTCAACCAGCTTCGGTGCGTCAACCGCAGCAGAGGCCGAGTTGGCCGAGTTGGTGACGCAAGCGGTGCCTTCCATTCAGAAACTGCGCTTTGTTTCGTCCGGGACGGAGGCGGTGATGAGCGCGATTCGCCTGGCGCGGGCATTCACCGGGCGTAAACGCATTGTGAAGTTTGAAGGCTGCTACCACGGGCATTCCGACGCTTTGCTGGTCAAGGCGGGCTCGGGCTTGGCGACGCTGGGGATTCCGGGTTCAGCGGGTGTGCCCGTGGAGCCGACACAATTCACCACGGCGCTTCGCTACAACGACCTGCAGGAAGTAGAGACACTGTTTGCACAACATCCGGGCGAGGTGG
>CAXUEG010000291.1:1406-3925 GCA_964249935.1 uncultured Terriglobus sp. | reverse complement strand
GTCGGCAGCATCGGCGAGGTCGTCGCTGAGTACGTGTACGATCTGGCACTCGAGCCATATTCACCGCCGGGCATCGACGCGTACACAAAAGATGCTCGAACAGTTCAGATTAAACTGACAGGAAACGTAAAAGGCTCTTATGCGTTCCGCTGGTCAAGCGCACAGGAGGCTGTCATTCCTGACCTTCTCATTGCACTCACCTTTGACAAGTCAGGGTTTGGAGAAGTCTACAATGGGCACTTTCCAGTCGATCTGCTAGAAGGCAAAAAGGATCAAAACACCGGTCAATTACAGATCTCCGTAAGCCAACTAGCAGAACGGAATCCAAGCTCGCTGCTCCAAGTGAGGCCGATGGTGGAGTTCAACAAGTTTTTCAATTTCGAATTCGATTCGGCGGCCTGATAGGTACCGTAACAGGTGAACGGAACGTAACACCTGCAGCTATGCCTTCCGTATCTGACGCATCTCAGCCGAGATATTAAGCGATAGAGCGCCTGGCTAATTCCCGTACACAATCCCAGCCGTCTCGATATCAATATCCGTGCCCTTCTGCGCCATAGGCGTGAACTGCACCGGCACCTTCATCTGTTTCCCGCACGCATTCACGGTCCACACTTCGCCCCACGGCGCATGGTTATCCACCAGCCCATCGGCCCGCAGCCGCGTGTCCACCACGTCGATCTGGCAACTGCTGTGCGCCTGCAGCACCGTGCGCACGGCGGCCTTCACCGCATCCTGCGCCTCCGGCAAATCGGGTGAAGACAACCCGTCGCCCGGCAACATACCCCTCACCGAACCCTTGCCGTCCTCGATCGACACGCGCACGCGATACAGCCGCGACCGTCCGCACGCCACACCCGGCACACGCTCTTCCCACGCCACGCGCACCAGCTTGCCCTGGTTATCGTGCTCCGGCGTCCCCGCGTACACAAACGTCGCATCGCTCCAACGCTCGATCACGTCTGCGCAATGCGTCGACAATCCAGCCTCAAACGCCCGAAATGAAGCGTCCGCCACCCGCTGGAACTGCGCATTCCCGCGGTACGCATTGATTACATCGGTGCTGTTCGTCGGTGCCGGGGCCGCAACGGCGCCGCCCATCGCCAAGAAACCACACGTACCGCAGAGAACCACTGCAAACAGCCGTCCAAACATGGCCAAAATCCTGAAAACGAAGTGACACCGCTCAAAGTCGATGGACCAAGTGTAGGCAGAGGATACGCTTCGAATAACGGCTTACGACGACATTCAAAAGGCTTCGCTTGTCCCGCGAACGCACAATAAATCCGTTCCACAACAGTACGCTAACAGTGATTCCCGATGCCGAATTCACTCACGCAAACTCCACAACTCCCTGGCTCCGCAGGCAGCACGCTGGGCCTCATCGCCGGCAACGGCCGCTTTCCCTTTCTTCTGCTCGATGCCGCCCGCGCACACGGCCTCACCGTCGTCGTCGCCGCCATCCAGGAGGAGACCGATCCAGAGATCAACCACCGCGCCACCCGCGATCCAAACATCCGCGTCCACTGGCTCTCGCTCGGCGAGCTCTCCCGTCTCATCGAGACCTTCCAGCGCGAAGGCGTCACCCGCGCCGTCATGGCCGGCCAGGTCAAACACAAGCAGATCTTCTCTGCGATCCGCCCCGACTGGCGCCTTGCCAAGCTGCTCCTGAACCTGCGCACCCGCTCCACGGACATGCTGCTCGGCGCCGTCGCCAAAGTCCTCGCCGACGAAGGCATCGAACTCATCAGCTCAAGCAGCTATCTCGAGCCGCTGCTCGCAAAGCCCGGCGTTCTCTCCGCACGCGCACCTTCGCTCCAGGAGCAGCACGACGTCGCCTACGGCCGTACCGTCGCCAAAGGCATCGCGAGCTTCGATCTCGGCCAGACTGTCGTCATTGCTGCCGGCGCATGCGTTGCCGTCGAGGCCATGGAAGGCACCGACGCCACCATCCTCCGCGCCGGCGAGCTTCTTCGCGCGCAGGAAGACCTCGCACCCACCACGCTGCGCCGCTCTCTCACCGTCGTCAAAGTTGCCAAGCCCAACCAGGACATGCGCTTCGACGTCCCCGTCGTCGGCCTCGCCACCATCCACGCCATGCAGCGCGCCGCGGCCACCTGCCTCGCGCTCGAAGCCGGCCGCACCCTCATCTTCGACGAACCCGCCGTCCGCGCCGCAGCCGACGCCGCAGGCATCGCTATTACCGCCGCTGAGTAAGCCAGACACCCTGTCGCTTGTGCAGAGGGCCGCCCGCCTAACGCGGCTCCGCACGCTTCAGCTAGTCCAGGTTCGTCGGATGAATCAGGTACCCTGCACCAAACGTTACCGCAACCGAAAGCACCAGGAGTGCCACCAGAACACCAATCATGTTCACCGTATCGGCGCCGCACGGCGCAGCATCGCAACCTGTCCCGATTCGACACACACAGCCCTAGACGCTGCCATCCGCTTTCACCCGAATACGGGCACCCGGCTTCGCCGCAGCACATCGACGAAGCCCCAATGGATCGCTCGGCTGG
>CAXUEG010000291.1:0-1396 GCA_964249935.1 uncultured Terriglobus sp. | reverse complement strand
TGGCCCCGCCGCCCCGTGTCAGTCCCTGAATTCGCTAACCCGCTGACTTGCTGACTCGCTGACTCGCTGTTCTACTGATTCCATGCAACGCATCGCGCTCTGGTCCACGCTCGCCCTCGCCCTCGTCGCCTGCCTTTTCACAGCGCGTCATGCCATGGCCGCCGCGGCGGAAGGCCTGCTCGAGCCCGGCGCCTCCGCTCCCGGCTTCACCCTGCCCTCGCAGGAGGACAAACAGGTCTCGCTCGCCGACTACAAGGGTAAGTGGGTCGTCCTTTACTTCTACCCCAAAGACATGACCAGCGGCTGCACTCTGGAAGCCCACAACTTCCAGCGCGACCAGGCGAAGTACGACGCCGCGCACGCCGCGATCCTTGGCGTCTCGCTCGACACCACCGACTCACACAAGACCTTCTGCACCAAGGAAAACCTCACCTTCAAACTCCTCGCCGACCCCAACCACAAGGTCGTTGACGAGTACCATGTCCCCATCAAATCCATGGGCAGTAACCAGTTCGCCTCGCGCGTCACCTTCCTCATCGCGCCCAGCGGCAAGATCGTCAAAGTCTGGCCCGACGTAAAGGTTCAGAACCACAGCGAAGAAGTGCTCGCCGCCATTCAGGCCGCCCAGAACTCCTAACGCCGACACGATACGACGGAACGCCACAGCATCCGATCCATCAAGCGGCACCAGACCACGTTCTAAGCCTTACGAAAAACCATTGTCATCCTTAGCGCAGCGAAGGACCTGCTCTTCCAACGCGAGCGCAAAGCGCGAGCCGACTCCCCCAGCGCACACGCCACTCGACCGAGCACCCAAACCTTCAGCGTGAGCGCGCGGTAAACACCTCACATCCGGCAAGCGGCACCAAACCACCGCAGATAAACTCGAAACCCAAACGTGAAAAGGCCCGGTTCCAGGAACCGGGCCTTTTCACTTGCCTGAACTTCTCCGGATGCCTGCGCATCCGTATTGCCTTGTCACAACTCGCCGAAGCGAAATCTACTTCGTCGACTTCTTTGCAGCGGTTTTCTTTGCCGGTGTCTTCTTGGCAGCCGTCTTCTTCGCCGGTGCTTTCTTCGCTGCGGACTTCGTCACCGTCTTCTTCGCGGCTGCCTTGCTTGCGGTCTTCTTCGCAGGGGTTTTTGTCGTCGCGGCCTTCTTCGCCACGGTCTTCTTAGCGGGTGCTTTCTTGGTTGCCAACGTCTTACCTCGTTGTGTGGATTTAGCTGCCTTGCTGCCGGCCGCCTTGCTACCACCACGAGCAGCCGTCGCCGGCTTCGTCGTGGCAGACTTCTTCGCACCCTTCGCCACATTCCGCGACGTTGCCTTCGCGGACTTCTTTGCAGCGGTCCTGCCGGGTACAACCTTCTTCGCAGGTGTCTTCACTGCGGAACT
>CAXUEG010000290.1:0-3944 GCA_964249935.1 uncultured Terriglobus sp. | reverse complement strand
CAGTTACCCTCCTCTGCTGCAGCCGTTCCTCGACAAGCTCGATCCAGCTTCTGACGTGTTTCCGACCGAGGTGTACGTCGTGGAGATCGAGCGAGTGCTCACCGGTTGGAGCACCGCGTTGGTGACCTCGGCCGACTCCGCTGCGGCGCTGAAAGCCATGGCGAGCGAGCCTATCGTGTTCTCCGCATTAGGGGGGCACACCGCGACAGTGTTGCGCGACACGCCGCCCTTACGCGTTGAACGTCGCAGCTTCCCAGATCCGTCCCCGGGCAACCGTGAGAGCTTTGCGCAGACATGGGCGACGTCGCTCGCGGTGTTTACGAAGCTGGAGACAGCTGAGTTCGAGGTCTACGGCATACGTGTGCTCAGCGCGACGCCTTTGCGCGTCGAATGTGACATTCACTACGACCTGGTTGGGGCCGCGGAGGAGAACATCCGCGAACAACGGAACGGCACGTGGACGGTGACGTGGGCTCGTTCAGACGCAGGTGCCTGGCAGGCGGAACAGTGGGCGCAGCATACCGAGACGCGAGCAAGGCTGACCGGGCCCGGTTTTGAGGAGATCACCGCGTCGGCGCTTGCACCGGACTCAGCCGCCGCGATGCAGCTGGCCCGCGGCATCGACAGCTACCGGACGACGCTGGACGCGGCCTGCGGTATCGATGTGTACGGAAACCACGGCCTCGCGGTTGGCGACATCGACGGCTCCGGTTTTGACAGCATCTATGTGGCGCAGCCCAGCGGCTTGCCAAATCGCCTGTTGCGCAATCGTGGCGACGGCACATTTGAGGACATCACCGACCGCTCCGGAACGGGCATCCTGGACGGCACGGCCTCCGCGATCTTCGCCGACTTCGAGAATCGCGGCGTGCAGGACCTGCTGGTGGTCCGCAGCGGCGGCCCCTTGCTGTTTCGCAATCTGGGCGGCGGCCACTTTCAGCCGCGCCCGGACGCCTTTCGATTCAGCAGGCCGGCGCAGGGCACCTTCACCAGCGCCGCTGTCGCGGACTACAACCGCGACGGCAGGCTGGACATCTACTTCTGCCTTTACAGCTACTACCAGGGGCTGGATCGGTACCAATTCCCGTCGCCCTACTATGACGCGCGGAACGGGCCGCCGAACTTTCTGTTTCGCAACCGCGGCGACGGCACGTTCGACGACGTGACCGTGGCGAGCGGTATGGACGCGAACAACGACCGCTTCAGCTTTGCGGCCGAATGGTGCGATTACGACGACGACGGCTGGCCGGACCTGTACGTCGCCAACGACTTCGGCCGGAAAAACCTGTACCGCAACAATCGTGACGGCAGCTTTACCGATGTAGCCGCGCAGGCCGGTGTCGAAGACTACGGCCCGGGCATGAGCACCTGCTGGCTGGACTACGACAACGATGGCAGGCAGGACCTGTACGTGGCCAATATGTGGCTGCGCGAGGGCAAGCGCATCACGGCGAACGAGCAGTTCCTTCCCCGTGTGCCTGAGAACGTCCGCGCGCTCTACCGGAAGCACAATGCCGGGAACAGCATGTACCGCAATAACGGCCGGGGCGGTTTTGAAGACAGAACGGGTAGCGTCGGTACGGAGCGCGGCGGCTGGTCGTGGTCGTGCGCAAGCTGGGACGCAGACGCGGACGGCTGGGCCGACCTGTACGTTGCGAACGGCTTTGTCTCGGGCGCAAACCGCTTTGACCTGCAAAGCTTCTTCTGGCGGCAGGTCGCACAGCGCTCCATGGAAGCTGCGGGGGCGTCGCACGAGTATGAGATGGCCTGGAACGCGGTCAACGAGCTGGTGCGCTCGGACTACAGCTGGAGCGGTTACCAGCGAAACAATTTCTACGCGAATAATCGAGATGGGACGTTCAGCGACGTCGGCGGCGTGCTCGGGCTCGACCTGCGCGACGATAGCCGCGCCTTTACGCTGAGTGACTTCGATGGCGATGGCCGTCTTGAATTTGCGCTGAAAAACCGGACCGCTCCCCAGCTGCGCATCCTGCGCAACAGCATGGAGACCAGGGGCAACACGCTGGTTGTCCGACTGCGCGGAACGGCAAGCAACCGTGACAGCATCGGTGCGGTGGTCGTGGTGGAGGAAGCCGGTGCAAAGCAGACACGGCAGCTGTCCGCCGGCTCCGGCTTTGCCTCGCAGCACACCAAGGAACTGTTCTTCGGGCTGGGCGATGCGACAGGACCGGTGACGGTCACGGTGCGCTGGCCAACTGGAAAGAGTGAACGATTCGATGCGGTGCCGGTAAACCGGCGCGTTCTGCTCGAGGAGGGCAGCGGGAGAGCGCAGGCATCGACGAGCGCCTTCCAGCGCACATGGCTGGCAACCCCGCTCATCGGACCTGACCTGAAGCTGGCCGGTGAGGACGGCAGCACGCGCGCGCTAAGCGCCCTGCGCGGCCGGATCGTGGCCCTGATGTTTCTTGACTTCACGTGCGGCGAAAGTCAGAGGCAGGCAGATCGCTTTCAACAGAGCCGAGAGGCGCTGCGTGCCGCGGGAGTTGAGCTCTTTACCGTGGGCATCGAACGCGAGGCCGTCGCCTCGCCGGCTTTGGCAAGTACCCGGACCACTCTGCGAGCCACCGCACAGCAGGTGGAGGCCTGGAACGTGCAGCACCGCTACTTGTTCGATCGCCGCCGCGATCTGAGCTTTCCCACGACGATGTTGCTGGATCTGGACGGTGCCGTGGTCTGCATCTACCAGGGCCCGGTCTCTCCAGAAGACCTGATCGCGGATAGCAAGGGTATGCCCACGACGCCTGAGGCGCGCGTTGCGAAGGCAGTGCCCTACGCCGGACCGTACTTCGGCAATCCGTTCACGCGTGACTACTTCACCTACGCCGTCGCCTTTGTGGAATACGGCATGCTGGATGAAGCCGAGAACGCTCTGAACGTAGCGGTTCGTGAGAACCCGCAGTATGCGGCTGCCTGGTTCAACCTGGGCACCGTTCTGATGAACAAGAAGCAGTACCCCGAGGCGCGAAAGGCGCTGCGGGAAGCGGTGCGGCTGAACCCGCAGGACGCCGATGCCTGGAACAACCTGGGCACCGTCGCGGGCGAAGCAGGCAATTACGACGAGGCACTCACGGCGTTTCGCAACGCGGCCCAGGCAAATCCGAACGACCTGACCGCTGTACAGAACATGATGCAGATCTACCAGTACCAGTCGCGCCCGGCAGACGCGCAAAAGGCTCTGGAAGAGCTGATCGCGAAGGCTTCGGAGAATCCCGATCTCCATCTGGGGCTCGCGATGGCGCTGCTGGGACAAGGCGACTCCGCAGGAGCGCAGCGGGAGCTGCGTCTCGCGATCCGTCTGCGGCCGGATTTTGCGGACGCCATCAACAACCTGGGAACGGTGCTGCTGCAGACTGGAGACACGGCGGGTGCGCTGCGCGAGTTTGAACGGTGCCGGCAGCTGGCGCCCGATTTCGACCGTCCGCTGCTGAACGAGGCCGTGATCTATAGCCGCGCAGGGACGCCGGAGAAGGGGCGTGCACTGCTCCAAGCATTTCTTGCGCGGCACCCGGACAACACGGACGTGCGCGCGATGCTGCAGAAGCTGGGTGGCTCGTGAGGCTTCCTGCGCTCTCGTGCGCGTGCGTCGCCGTGGCGTGCTGCACGGCCATATTGCCCGCATGTCACGCGCAAGCTCTTCGCGGCACGGTGCGAGACAGCACCGGGGCGCCGGCGGCACACACGACCGTGTCGCTCACGTGCGGAACCGGCGTGGCCATCCAGGCCGTCACCGCAGCTGACGGCTCCTATGCATTCGTGGCTCTCGCTCCGTGCGCATATCAGTTGCGGGCAGAACGTGCCGATGTTTTGGCAACGGTCGCGGTGGTCATTCAGGGGACGAACGACACAGCGGTTCAGGATCTGGTCCTTGCGATCCCGGCCGCAGCCAGACCGAAGTTTGCCGCAGCAGGCATCCGGGGTCTTAT
>CAXUEG010000289.1:375-3950 GCA_964249935.1 uncultured Terriglobus sp. | reverse complement strand
CGCCGTGTACAGCTTCTCTTCCAGCACCGGTTGCAGCCGATGAATCTCATCCAGAAACAGCACCTGCCGCTCGCGCAGGTTCGTCAGGATCGCCGTCAGGTCGCCCTGCCGCTCCAGCGCCGGCCCGCTCGTCTGCTGAAACCCAACGCCCAGCTCATTCGCAATGATCGTCGCCAGCGTCGTCTTGCCCAGCCCCGGCGGACCGTACAGCAGCACATGATCCAGCGCCTCGCCACGGCTCTTCGCCGCCTCCAGCGCAATCGCCAGCTGCTCCTTCGCCTTCGTCTGCCCAATGAACTCGCGCAGCCGCACCGGCCGCAGCTTCAACTCCAGGTCCTCATCTTCCGAACCGCGCACCGACGCACTCACCAGCCGGTCGGCATCCGTCTCCGCCCGCTTCGTCGCCCGCGTCAACTCAAAGCGCTTCTTGTTCAGAAAGTCCATCAGTGGCGATGGTAAAGCAGGGCGATGGGAAAGCGAAGATATGCGGTCCAAGTCAGAAACGCCGCAACGTTCTACGTCTCGCCTGCTACGCGGCCAGGTCCACGGGGCCAAGTGTAGATGCGCCGTTGTAGAGTGGACGCTTAGCGTCACTGCGTATGGAGCGTGTCATGTCCTCGTTGTTCTCGCGCCGCGCCGTCTTGCGGGCTGCAGGTTGTTCTGCCTTTTCACTGAGCTTGAGCCGGTATGGGCGAGCATGGCAGGTTGCGCCGAGTGACAGGCTCACGGTGGCGTGCATCGGTGTTGGCTCGCAGGGCCTGCGCGTGATGCTGGACATGCTGCGGCTGCCCGAGGTGCAGGTGGTGGCGGTGTGCGATGTGAACCGCGGCAGCACCGACTACCTGGAGTGGGGTCCGGGCGAGCTGCAGAAGAAGGTGCGCGCGACGCTGGGAGACAGCGCGTGGGGTGCGAACAACGGCGGGCCTGCGGCAGGGCGGGAAGTGGCGCAGAGCATTGTGAATGCCTTCTACGCGAAAGAGCGGAACAAGCCTGGGTACAACGGCTGCGCCGCCTACGAGGACTATCGCGAACTGCTGGCGAAGGAACGCCACGTGGACGCGGTCGTGGTGAGCACGCCGGACCACCTGCACGCAACGGTCGCAATTGCGGCGATGCGGGCGGGCAAGCATGTGTACAGCCAGAAGCCGATGGCGCACAGCGTGTGGGAGTCGCGCGAGATGCCGCGGGTCGCGGCCGAGACAAAGCGCGCGGCAGCAGTTTCGATTTGCAATGCGCACGCACCGGCGAGCAAGCAGGTGCATGAGGCGATCGCAGGTGGAGCGATCGGTGCAGTTCACCGTGTGGACATCTGGACGACACGTGCTTCGTCGTTCTGGAAGCAGGGCCTGCCGACGCCGAAGGTGGCGGACCCTGTACCCGAGTACTTGAACTGGGATCTGTGGCTGGGGCCGGCGACGGCGCGACCGTACAGCCATGTCTACCAGCCGTTTGTGTGGCGGGCGTGGTACGACTTTGGCTGTGGCGCGCTGGGCGATATGGGCGAGTACGGGTTCGACACCATCTACCGGGCGCTTGGGCTCGGTGTGCCGGAGCAGATTTCGGCCAGCAGCAGCGAGCTGTTCCCGGATTGCTTCCCGGTGGCTTCGACGGTGCAGTTCCGGTATGCGGCGACGGGCGGGAAGCCTGCGGTAGAGATGAACTGGTATGACGGCGGGATGCGGCCGGAGCGGCCGGCGGAGTTGGCCGCGGATGTTCCAATGCTCAGCGAGGGCGTGATCTACCACGGCGACAAGGGCAAGCTGTTGACGGAGTACATGGGGCAGAATGCACGGGTGCTGAAGCCGGATGGAACATTGACGGAGTTGTATCCGAAGGAGTCATCCGGAGATACGCCATACCAGACCGCGCGGCCGGAGCTTGGGCCGGGTGCGGCGGGTGCAGTCGTGGAGCACTATCTGGATTGGGTGCGTGCGTGCCAGGGTGGGCCGGCGCCGCGCACGAGCTACGCCTTTGAGGAGCCCATTGTGGAGACGCTGATGCTGGGCGTGATTGCGCAACGCACGCACGAGGTGCTGCGGTGGGATCGCGCGGCGATGCGGTTCACGCAGGGTTCTGATCGGGCTGCCGCGTTGGTGCGGCCTCCCATGCGTGCGCCGTTCGCGGTGTAGGAAGCCAGAGCCGGGCTTTGGCGACAACTTCGTTCGTTTACTCCTACTCGGGCATCGCGGCGACCAGGGCGTCGAGCGCGGAACCCTGCGTGGCGGCGTCCGCGGGAAGCGCCGGGCCGGACCAGACCAGGCCGAGCGTGTCGCCGGCAGAGCGGTCCGCGGTCCAGATGCTGTTCGCATTTGTCTGGAAGAACGCGGTATAGCGCGGGTCGTGAACGACCTGCTGCAGCGCTCGCAGATTGCGCACGAAGATGCCTTTAAACTGTGGCGCATCGGCGCCGCAGGATGCTGGCTCGCAGGGGTCGTGCAAGACGCCTGCGGTGTCGGTCAGGGAGATGAGGCCGGTGTCAGCCAGCAGCCGGGCTTCGGTAAGCAGTGTGGTATCGGGGTTGATGCGGGACCACTCCGCGAGCGCGCCGAGGACGACGCCCTGGTTGTAGGTCCACACCGTGCGTCCGTTGTTGCGGCACTGGCCGGTGAGTTTGTCGATGGCCAGGCCGTCGTTGACGAGGTGGTTAGGGTTGATCATCCCCGAGGCCCGAAACCAGCGCCACTCCCTGTCGGCCCAGTCAGCGTAGCGATCCCTGTCGGTGGTCTCTGTGCGAACGGCGAGATGGGCTGCTACGGAAAGGAAAAGTTCGTTGGCGATGGCGTTCTTATAGGTACGGTCCTTACTCCACCAGATGCCGCCGCCGCAGGTCGAGTCCCAGCCGCCGCTCATGTCCTTAAAGATGGACTGTGCCATGGCGAGGTAGCGCGGATCGTTCGTGAGGTCGTAGCTGTCAATCCATGCAAGCGCCCACCAGCCTTCGTCGTCGTAGTAGTCGTTCAGAAAGCCTGGGAAGCCGGTCATCTTGTGTAAGGTGCCCGTCTGCTCGGCTCTTGAAACGGTAATCTGTGCCTGCTGAAAGGTGTTGGCGAGCACCGGGACGTAGGTCTGGTTGTGGCCCGCGCGCATGAAGTCGACGAGAGCCGTGATGGCATTGGCGGCGTTCCACCAGCCGGTGGTCTGGTACAGGCCGGTCCGGTCGACATACCGGCGTTGCAGGGTGCTGGCTGCGGCGGTGGCGCGTTGGACGGACTCGCGACGGCTGCTCTGCTGTGCAAAGCAAGTGACGGTGATGAGGCAGAACAGGACACATGCGGCGCGGATCGCGTTCATGTGTCCGGTTGTACGCGATGCGGCGCGGAGCGGTCTACATCTCTTCGTCGTCGCCGATGGGCATGCCGGGCGGAGCTTCGACCGGTTTGGCGGGAACGAACTTCGCCGGGTCTTTGAGGTACTGCTGCACGTGGTCGATCATCGCGCGGCGGTGGATGGCCTCGGCGGAGTCGGTGGGCATGGGTGCGGCTGTCCACTTCTTGAGCAAGTCGTCAATGTGGGAGCGGGCGATGGCGCGCGCCTGCGATGCGGTGTCGGGTTCGACGGAGAGGGCCAGCATGGCT
>CAXUEG010000289.1:0-365 GCA_964249935.1 uncultured Terriglobus sp. | reverse complement strand
CTTCGAGAACGGTGCGCAGGCCGGGTGTTTTGGTGATGCGCATGTGGTATTCGAAAAGGCGTGTGGCGCGTTCCGGGTTGCAGAGCAGGGCGAGGGTGAGGTCGGCGGCGGACTCGGCCGCGGCGACCGTGTCGAAGGGTGCGCCGGTGTTGGAAGGAAAGGACTCGCGGGTGCGCTGCCAGCCGGGCGGGTGCGGCGGCATGACTGCGAGGATGTTTTCGGGAAGCGTGAGGGTGTCGGGCTTGAGGGTGGAGAGGACGGCGTCGAGCGCGCGCTGCTGGGTGGCGGGATCGACGATGGTGGGGTCGGGTTGGTCGTCGCCGAGCAGGGAGTAGGTGTAGTTCAGGCCGGCGATGAGCTTGGCC
>CAXUEG010000288.1:0-3957 GCA_964249935.1 uncultured Terriglobus sp. | reverse complement strand
ATCTGTTGGTGGCAGCTGGGAATCACGGGCGGCTCGTGTGTTGCCGTGTGGGTGCTGGTCATCCGGCTGCTGCTTAGGATATGGTGGAGCAGCCAAGTCAGCAACCGACCCGCTGCGAGCTCCTTTTCGATTCCGTCGCCAACTCACGGCAGTGCGATAACGTCTAGGCTGACCCCGCTGGAGGCGTAATCCACGACCACGCTTCTGATGCGGTGGCCTTCGTGCTTCCAGAGCAGACGAGCGCATTTGCATACTGCCTGCATTCGGTCGCGACCGTGAAACCTATGCGTGCGAACGGCTAGAGGCCGCCGCGCGCCTGGACGAGCCGATCGTTGAGTTCCCTGTAGAAGGTATCGTAGCGGTTCTCGCGCTCGGCGTGGCGCTGCGGGTAAACGCGCTTGACGAGAACCTCGCCGGCGGGCAGGTTGCCGGATTCGAGCAGGCTGACGGTCTCTTGCAGGTACTCGTCGAGTGGCATGGCCATGGGATCATTCTTCTGGCGTTCGCCAGTAAGCTCGGTTTGCACGTAGGGCGGCGCGATCTCAATGACTTCTACCGAAGTGCCTTGCATCTGGTAGCGCAGCGACTGCGTCCACGAGTGGATGGCAGCCTTGGTTGCGCAGTAGGTCGGATTCAGTGCGAGCGGAACGAAGGCGAGGCCCGAAGAGACGGTAAGGACGGCGGCGCGCGGCTGCCTGAGCAGGTGCGGCAAAACTGCGGCAGTCAGGCCGATAACGCCGGTGAGGTTAGTCGCGATGGTCTGGGCTACGTCGGCCATCGGAATGCCCTGCCGGAACTTTTCATCCTTCATGACACCGGCACTATGCACGACAGCATTGAGGGCGGGAAAACGCTCGATCAGACCAGGTATCACGCGTTCGATGTCTGCCGAGTTGCCGGTGTCGAGTTGCACGGATTGCATGCCGGGATTTGCCGCAACAGCTTGCTGCAACACCTGCTCGCGGCGGCCTGCGATGATTACGGTGCTGCCGGCTTTATGAAAGGCCTCCGCGAGTCCGCGGCCGATGCCCGTCCCACCCCCGGTGACCAGAACTGTATTGCCTGCAAGCTGCATGCGTGTCTCCTGCAATCCGCTTCTTGGATGCAGTGAGACAGACGAGGACGCAGGAATCGGGCGCAGATGGAGCAACGTTACTGCAGTGGCTCGGCAGGCTTGTCCAAAGCCGCGGGGCGGTGCAGCAGCAGGAGATCGCCGACAAGCTTGGAAAGCCTGCGGAGGTCGTTGGAGGCCTGCTCAAGATGCTGGTCGCGGCTCGCCGAATCGCCGCTATGAAGCGCAAGGAAGATGCTGTTGGTAATACTCTGCAGCGGATTATTGATGTGGTGGGCCAGAGTGTGCGCCATGGCGCTGGAAGCGGTCGCCGAGGCCTCGCGCAAGACCCTGCCGAATTCTGCATTTGCTGGTGTGGAGTGCGCGTCCATGATGCAAGCTTACTCTTTCGAGATGTATGAGGCGCTAATTTTTCCCACAATCTATAGCAGGAAGGCCGCTTGGGTAAATTTTTAGACTCGCCGGCTTAGCTGCCGCGCCCACGCCTGAATGCTGCGTGCGCTAGTCGCTGTAAGAACGGAGGCGGGCTGGCATGCTGTCCTGGGCCAGGTCGTGGCCGCACTGCACGCAGTACACGTCCGTAATGTGGACACCGCGGAAGCACTGGCCGCAGACCGGTGCCAGCTGGAAGGAGCACTGCGGGCAAAAGTGGAAGTCGTGCGCGAGTTCCGTTCGGCACGACGGGCAGCGCGTCATAACCGGTTGACGCAGAAGGAAATACACAACCGCGCCGATGCCTGCGGGCATGAGCAGAACCATCAGCATCCAGACGGCGGCGCTCATGTTGCGGCGCTTGACGTCGCGGCTGATGTAACCGATCAGGAGCATGTAGCTGGCCAGGGCCGTGCCCCAGCTATAGCTCATGATCCAGCGCATGACCGCCGTGCCGGGATGCGGCGGCGGCATGACACGGTGAAACAGGATCTGGACGGCGAAGAAGACCAGCGCGGAGAGCGCGACGGACCACCAGGGAATCAGGCGAAGATCGCTTTCCGGCTTGTCGACATCGGGCCGGATGGTCACGGCGCGAACGAAGTTATGCGCGTTCCAGCTCATCGGATCACCTCGTCACGAAAGCGGCCGTCCAGCTGACTTGAGGCTCCATCGCGGCCACGGTCGCGGCTGCTGCGCTTGCGGCGCAGGTGCACCACAGCCACGGTGACGACTGTAATTGGCAGGAACCAAAGCAGCAAGAGAAACGCAGGACTGCCGGTGTCCATCGTCTGGCCGGTAAAGAGCTTGCCGGCCTCCTGCTCAATTTCGGACCCGACCGCGCCGAAGCCGGTACCGGAGGCGACCACCCACCCGGCATAGCAGACCAGAAGCAGCACGGCGGAGCAGATCAGCAGGGGGAGCACCAGTTCGCGGTGGCTCTTGTTGCGCTGCCGCATGTTCATGGCGCGTTCCCGCACAACGCGATGTGTGCGGTTCACGATGGCGGCGCGCGCGGCCGCGGAGACGGCGGGAGACGCCGACTGGTTGTCCTGAGTATTCACGAGCAGAAGCTCCCGGTCTCCATGGACGCCTGGGGCTCCGTACGCAGGCGCTCCAGCTCCGGCTTAAGCGCCGCAAGACCGCGGTAGAGACGCGATTTCACCGTGCTGAGCGGGGCGCGGGTAACGCTGGCGATCTCTTCCAGAGGCAAGTCCTCGTGAAAACGAAGCACAAGCACTTCGCGGTAAGCAGGTTGCAGTGCCAGAAGAACAGCGGAAACCTCGGCCGCGTTTTCGCGGGTGCAGAACTGCTCATAGGGCGAGGGCGCGTCAGTGGCGACTTCAAAGGGGCGCTCGTCCGCTTCGGGGTCCTGCATCTCGTCGAGCGAAGCCATGGAACGCTTTCGCGACTGGTCGATAACCAGGTTGCGCGCGATGGTGAAAAGCCACGTGTCGAAGCGAGCCTTGCCGTTAAACTGCGCGCCACGCATCAACACACGGATCCAGGTTTCCTGGAAGAGGTCCTCGGCCAGCTCGCGGCGGCCGGTCAGGAATGACAGGTAGCGCATAAGGCGATGCTGGTAGGTCTCGATAAGGCGGTCGAAAAGCTCTGGATCCTGGCGTTTCAGGCCGTGCGCGATTTCGGCCTGCTCGCGCGCCGCCGCTTCCGCAATGTCGGCGGCGGTGAGAGAGGCTGTAGCGGCGGTAGCTGGCACACCGCTGGAGACGCGGTTCGCAGGGGAAAAGACGCGCGAACCTCCCGCTTTTCTCGGAAACGCCATGCCGTACGGCTCCTGATCGATGACCTAGTAAACCGTTTTAGTATACGGCGGCCCGTACACTGAAGCGATGGAAGTGCTGTTCGGCGTGCATCCGGTAACGGAGGCGGTGCGGACCCGTGCGCGCGATGTGGACCACGTAACGCTGCAGGCCGGCGGAAGTGCCCGGTTGATGGCGCTGGCAGATCTTTGCCGGGCCAGCCGTGTTCGCGTGGCGCAGGGCAGCCGGGAAGAGCTTTCACGCTTGACCCGGACGGAGCAGCATGGCGGCGCGGTTGCCTTTCTGAAAGAGCGCAGGCTGCTGGCGCTGGAAGACCTCCTCGCCCGGCAGAACGGCGCCGCGCACATGCTGCTGGCGCTGGACGGAGTCGAAGATCCGCACAACCTGGGTGCCTTGCTGCGGTCTGCGGACGGCGCGGGAGCGACAGGCGTACTCCTGCCGGAGCGGCGGGCCGTCGGCATTACGGGCACGGTGGCCAAGGCGGCAGCAGGTGCGACGGAGCATGTGCGCATCGCGCAGGTGACGAACCTGGTCCGTTCGCTGGAAATGCTGAAGAAAGAAAACATCTGGACCGTGGGGCTGGACGAGCGCGGGTCACAGGACTACACGGAGTTCGATTTTCTGGGCGATTTCTGCCTAGTGCTGGGACGCGAGGGCGCCGGCCTGCATGAC
>CAXUEG010000287.1:3056-3967 GCA_964249935.1 uncultured Terriglobus sp. | reverse complement strand
GCCGGCGCAGAGATTGCGGCAACACTCACGCAGCGGCGTCCGCGCGCGGAGATCAGCACCCTGATCGGCCCCGGCAAGGTGGAAGAGGTGGAGGCCGCTGTTGCCTCGACCGGCGCAAACCTGGTGCTCTTCGATCATGACCTGTCGCCCTCGCAAACCCGCAACCTAAACGACCAACTGCCCGTGCGCGTGATCGATCGCACGCAGTTGATTCTCGACATCTTCGCCCGCCACGCCCGCACCCGCGAGGGGCAACTGCAGGTGGAGCTCGCGCAGCTCGAGTACCAGCTGCCACGGCTCGCCGGCAAAGGAAAAGCGATGTCCCAGCTCGGCGGGGGCATTGGCACTCGTGGCCCGGGTGAAACCAAGCTCGAGACCGATCGCCGCCGCATCCGTGAACGCATTGACCGGCTCAAGGCACAGCTGGAGCAGGTGCGCAGTAACCGCCGACAGCAGCGCCAGCGCCGTGAGGCTGTGCCTGTGCCCACGGTAGCCCTGGTCGGCTACACCAACGCGGGCAAGAGCACGCTGTTCAACGCCCTGACCGACGCCGGCGTACTCGAAAGCAGTCGCATGTTTGCTACGCTCGATCCCAAGCTGCGGCATCTCGCTTTACCTTCCAGGCGCAAGGTGCTGCTCAGCGACACCGTCGGTTTCATCCGCAACCTGCCGCACACCCTGGTCACCAGCTTCCGGGCGACGCTGGAAGAGGTCGAGCGCGCCGAGTTGCTCCTGCACGTGCGCGATGCCTCCTCGCCTGCAAGTGACGAGCAGAAGGCGCAGGTCGAGTCCGTGCTCGCCGAACTCGATGTGGCGCGGACGCCGACGCTGCAGGTCTTGAACAAGATCGATCTGCTCGGCGACCACGAGCGCGCGGTGCTGGTCGCCTCGCTTGGAACGGACACCATCGC
>CAXUEG010000287.1:0-3046 GCA_964249935.1 uncultured Terriglobus sp. | reverse complement strand
ATGGCGCGGACGAGCAGGTCTGCGCCGAGACCGAGCGCGGCGTACACGCCGAGGCAGACGACGATGATGTCCGTGCGCATGAAGTCCCTGGCGTTGTTGATCAGGTAGCCGAGGCCCGCCGTCGCGTTGATCTGCTCGGCGACGACGAGCGCGCGGTGCTAGTCGCCTCGCTTGGAACGGACACCATCGCCGTCTCCGCACGCACGGGCGAGGGTCTGGACCGGCTGACCGCCGCCATCGAAGAGCGCATCGGCGGCATTGAGGCGCCCGATCCTACGGCGATTGCTCACTTTCGCATTCCACAACGCGAAGGCCGCGCCATCGCGGCCCTTGAAGGCGGAGCGTTTCTGGAAAGCAAACGTTTTGAGGGCAACCTGGTCTACTTCACCGCGCGCGGACCGTCGTCACTCCTGCAGCGCTATCGCCGTTACCAGGTGCAGGATGCTTCCGTGTTGCCGGAAACGGGTCCGCAGGAGCGGCCGCACCGGCGCACGTTTCACAGTGGGCACACGCAGTAGCGAATCACCGGCGCAGGTAAGCGTCATCACCCGTAATCCAGTCCTGGCGAGGCGGCGTAAATATATCCAGGTCGACGGTGCGCTCCAGCGCTTCCGCCGAATGCGGCACATGCGGCGGGATGATCAAGACCTCGCCCGCGTGCACTACCTTCTCTTCACCGCCTACAAGGAAGCGCAGCGCGCCTTCCAGGATGTAGCTAATCTGCTCGTTGTAATGGCTGTGCTCCGGGACCGTTGCTCCCTTCTCAAGCACAATGCGCGCGAGCATCGCACCCTCGCCGTACACGAACTGCCGCGCAATAGTGGCGCTCATCTGTTCCACGGGCATGGTCTGAAAGCTGTGCAGTGCGGCAACGGCATGGGTGCTGATCTCGCTCATGCGGATGAGCCTACCGCAACCGGGCCGCCGGCGGCTTGTGTGCTGCTGCAGAAGCATCCGCCACCTTTGGCATACGAACGCGCAGCTGGGACGCAGGCACCCTACTGTGCACGCAGGCACCCTACAGTAGTAGCCATGGACTTTGGTTTACGGGGACGCGTCGCCGTGGTCTGCGGCGCAAGCAAGGGCATCGGACTGGCAGTTGCGGAAGCACTTGCCGCGGAGGGCGTATCGCTTGCGCTCTGCGCGCGCGGCGGCGAGCAACTGAAGGCAAAGGCAGAGTCGCTACGGGAGCGCTTCGGCGTGGAAGCGATCGATTGCGCGCTCGACGTTCGCGATGACGGAGCGCTGCGGGCATTTGTGCAATGGGCGGCGGCGCACTTCGGCCGGCTCGATCTTGCGGTGCCGAACTCCGGTGGTCCGCCGGCCAAGAGCTTTTTGGACACCACCACGGCGGAGTGGGATGCGGCCTTCGCGGCGAACCTGCGCTCTGTCGTTGTCGTCGCACAGGCAGCCATTCCGCACATGCGGCGCGGGCAGTTCGGCCGCATCGTTGCGATCACGTCATACACCGCGAAGCAGCCGTCGCCGGGGCTGGTCATCTCCAACGCGCTGCGGCCTGGCGTCGCTGGGTTACTGCGCAGCCTCAGCAATGAGTTTGCACGCGACGGCATCACCGCCAACGCGGTCGGGCCCGGCTATGTGGACAGCGAACGCACCCGCGAGGTGCTGCGCGGACAGGCCGCGATGCGCGAAGTGAGCTACGACGATGCGGTCACGGCGGCGACTGCGGATATCCCGCTGGGCCGCATGGCCACCCTGGAAGAGGTCGCCGCAACCGCGGTTTGGCTCTGCTCACACCAGGCGGCAAGCATCACCGGCCAGACCATTCTGGTGGACGGCGGTAGCTACCGCGGCCTCTGATCGTCGCGATGCACGGTCGAACAGGCATAAAACAAGCCGTCGCTCGGGGGAGTGGAGGTGGGTCCCGGGAGCGGCGGCTTGTTTGGCCCTGGACCGGGCCGGGGAGTAACCCAAGTCTACGCCGGGTCCGTGGTAGCGCAAGGGAAAATGTAAAGAGCGTGGCGTCAGTTCACGCCGGTGACGCAATCCATCGCGCAGCCTTCGTTACATCTGCGCGCGTGCCCGTCAAGGCCGCGCGAAGACGACCGCCTTTCATTGCCGATGCCGACGCTGCTCTGCTATAACAAAGGGGCTGCCGCGTCCCGCACCGGCTCATTCCGGACGCCTTTCCTAAGCGGGGACAACGCCCAAAGACATTCATGCAAGCCATTCTGAATCAACTTGGCGAACTTGTGCTCGGTTCCATCCCGACCGTTTGCTTCTTCCTGCTGCTGCTGGCTGCGTATTCCGCGCTGGTCAAGCGCCCACTGGCAAAGGTTCTGGCCGACCGCCATGCCCGCACCGGCGGTGCCATGGATGAAGCCAATCGCGCCATTGCGGCGGCGGAGCAGAAGTCCAGCGAGTACGAGCAGCGTCTGCGCGAAGCTCGCGCAAAGGTCTCCGAAGCCCGCGCCGCGAAACAGAAGGCAAATACCGAAACCCGTGACAGGGCGCTTGCCGGCGCACGCGAACAGGCCCAGCGTTCCATCGCTGCGGCACGCGAAGCCGTCACAGAGTCCGGCAACCAGGCACGGCAGCAGATTGAGTCCGGAGCCGATGCGCTTTCCCAACAGATTGTGGCGGCTATTCTGCCCCATCGTGGTCAAGAAAGCGGGCAGAGTGGCGGCTATGGGGTGCAGGCATGAAGCTGAAGGACGCTGGACCATTTGTACTTGCCTGCGCTCTGCTGATCGCCTCCCCGGTCAGAGCGCAGCACGTGGAGGGGACCACCTCCGCACCGGCATCCTCGTCGACCGCGTCCGGTCAGCGCGGTGAGCCTACGACCGCTCTGAACGGAACCGAGCCGGAAGAAAAGAAGGATGCAGCCGAAGCGCTCAAGGAGCCCTCGGCAGTTGTGAAGAAGCTGGGTGGCATATTCGGCATGTCGCCCACGACGGCACAAACAGCGTTCAACTGGCTGAACTTTGCCGTGCTCGCAGGTGCGATCCTGTTCGCCTTGGCACGGTTCCTGCCCAAGACCATTCGCGCCCGCACCGAGGGAATCCAGAAGCACATTGTGGACGCG
>CAXUEG010000286.1:2668-3990 GCA_964249935.1 uncultured Terriglobus sp. | reverse complement strand
TTCCAGGTGATCGGACAAACTCTGCTCCGCGGGCGCGACTTCGCCACCACCGACCGTAAGGGCACGCCCGGCGTTTCCATCGTCAATCAGGCCTTTGTCCGCAAGTTCTTTCCCACGGAAGATCCCATTGGCAAGCGGTTCGGCTCGGAGCCCCACCATTTCGATTACACCATTGTCGGCGTGGTGGGCGACGCCAAGTACATCGACGTGGCCGGTCCTGCCGTGCCCATGTTCTTTCGCCCGGAGTTGCAGCCGAAGCTCGCCGTCGATCCCAAGGACATGGAAGAGATCGAGTCGCTCACACCGCACACCTTGATCGTCCACACGGCAGGCGCAGCGCCGAACTACGATGCCGAACTGCGCCGGGCCTTTCAGGAGGTCGACCCGAACCTGGCCATCATTGATCTGCGCAGCCTGAATGCGCAGGTGGCCGGTCAGCTGACCCAGGAGCGAACAGTGGCGCGTTTGACCGCAACCTTTGGCGTGCTCGCACTCCTGCTCGCCTCGGTTGGACTTTACGGCGTCACCGCCTACACCGTCGCGCAGCGCGTGCCGGAGATCGGCGTGCGCATGGCGCTTGGCTCCGACCGCGGCGCTGTTGTCGCACTCGTGCTGCGGGGCGCCCTGAAGCAGACGCTGCTCGGCCTGATGTTGGGCATCCCGGCAGCACTACTCGCCGGACGGGCGCTGCAGTCCCAGCTCTTCGGCGTAAGCGGCCACGACGCGGTCACGCTGGTCGGCGCATGCGGTGCGCTGGCGTTCAGCGCTCTTGTGGCCAGCGCGATTCCGGCTCGCCGCGCCAGCAACATCGACCCCATGCGTGCCTTGCGCACTGAGTAACCAACGCCTAGGCACAGGAGCACTCTCATGAACCATCTTTTGCAGGATCTCCGCTACGCTCTGCGCCAGCTCCGGCGCTCGCCCGGCTTTGCCATCACCGCCGTGCTCACACTGGCTCTCGGCGTAGGCGCGAACTCCGCGATCTTCTCTCTGCTCGACCAGGCACTGCTGCGCTCGTTGCCCGTGCGGGAACCAAAACAGCTCGTCATCCTGGAAGGCACAGGAAAAGCCCGGAACGGCTCGTTCAGCAGTCACGGCGGTGACGACGAGGCTTATTTCAGTTATCCGATATACGTTGACCTGCGCGATCACGCAGGTGTTTTCAACGGTCTCGTGGCCACCGCGACAACGGACGTTGGACTGTCGTGGCACAACCAGCCAAGCGTGGTCGATGCGGAGTTGGTCAGCGGCAACTACTTCCACGTGCTCGGCACCGACGCCGCACTGGGCCGTGTCTCCAACGACGGCGATGACACGCAGGG
>CAXUEG010000286.1:0-2658 GCA_964249935.1 uncultured Terriglobus sp. | reverse complement strand
ATCACCAGGTCGCCGTCCTGAGTTACGGCTATTGGAAGGACAAGCTTGGAGCCGATCGCGGCATCGTGGGCGAGACCATTCAGCTCAACGGTCAGCCTGTGCAGGTAATCGGCATCGCGGCAGCGAACTTCCAAAGCGCGGTTTGGGGACAAACGCCGGCGGTGTTTCTACCCATGGCCATGCGGCCGCAGGTCATCCCCGATAAGAAGGACGCACTCTCCGACCGCCGCAATGTATGGCTCAACATTGTCGGGCGCCTGCGGGACGGCGTGACCATGCCGCAGGCCGAAGCGGAGGTCGCGCCGCTATGGCATTCGCTACGGGCGGATGAGTTGAAAGCCATGGGCACCCGCTCTCCCCGGTTTGTCAATTCGTTCCTGACTACGAGCAGGCTGCGCGTGCTGCCCGGCGCTCGTGGCCTCTCGTACCGCCGCGAAGGTTTGGAAACGCCGCTACTCGTCGTGATGGGCATGGCGTTTCTCGTCCTGCTCATCGCCTCGGTCAACGTTGCCAGTCTTCTACTCGTGCGCTCCAGTGGGCGCGTGCGCGAGTTCGCCGTCCGCTATGCGCTGGGTGCAACGGCGCGGCGCATTCTCCTGCAACTCCTGCTGGAGGGTCTGCTGATCGGCCTTGCGGGCGCTGTGGCAGGCGTCCTGCTGGCGCCCGTCGCCATGCACGCGATCGCAAGCCGTCTGGTCAGCCCGGGAGATATCGACTACTTTCAGGCCAGCGTGGACACGCGGCTGCTCCTGTTCAGTTTCATCGCTGCCATTGCGGTGAGCGCACTGTTCAGCATCGCCCCTGCGCTCCAGCTGCTGCGCCCGGACATGGTCAACCAACTCAAGCAGCAGGTGGGCACAGCGAGCAGCGCACGCCTCGGCTTCCGGCGCGTCGTGGTCGCGCTCCAGATCGGGTTGAGCCTGCTGTTGCTGATCGGTGCGGGCCTGTTTGTGCAGACCCTGCAAAACCTGCGCAAAGCGGACGTGGGCTTCAACACCTCGCATCTGCTTACCTTCGACATCGATCCCGAACTGGCAGGTATCTCGCCGGATCGCATTCCCGCGTTACATCAGCAGGTACTCGACCGCATGGCTTCCCTGCCCGGCGTCATCTCTGTCGGCGGCTCGGATACAGCCGAACTCGCGAACTCCAACGGATACAACGGCGTCAGCATTCAAGGGTACACACCTGCTCCGGATGCAGACATGAACGCCTTGGACGAGAGTGTTTCGCCGCAGTTCTTTTTCACGCTGCAGGACCCCATCGTCGCGGGCCGTGCATTCACTGACACTGACGATCTCACTCACCCTCGTGTGACGATCGTCAATCAGAACTTCGCGCAGCATTACTTTGGTTCACCCGCAGCGGCAATCGGCAGGTTCATGGCCATAGGCACGCGCGACAAGCAGGAATGGATGCAGATCGTCGGAGTCGCGAGGGACATCCACCACTCTGCCCCGAAGGACCCAGTTCAGCCCAGCTTCTATACGCCTTTCAAACAGAACAAGGAGCCCAACGCACTCACGTTGTATTTGCGCACGATAGCCGCTCCGCTCGCGACCGCTGAGGCGGTTCGAGGGGCGATGCGCAACATCGACCCCGGCCTCGCCCTGGTCGGTTTACAGGACATGGATCAGCAGATCGACACGGATCTGACCAACGAGCGCATGATCAGCCTGCTGGCTATCTCCTTTAGCGTGCTGGCGACTGCGCTTGCCGGCATCGGCCTGTACGGGGTGCTCGCCTTCTCGGTTACGCAGCGGACGCGCGAGATCGGCATTCGCATGGCGCTCGGTTCCACACGCGGCATGATCGCGCAGCTCGTCGTCACGGACGTGCTGCGGCTAGCTGGCGTGGGTGTCGCGGTTGCGCTTCCCCTGGCCTTACTGGCCGCACGTTCGCTGCACAGCCAACTCTACGGAGTCTCAGCAGCCGATCCGTTCAGCGTCGCACTCGCCGTTCTGCTGATCGCTCTGGTGTGCCTCCTTGCCGCGCTCCTGCCCGCGCGCCGGGCCGCCACTGTCCATCCCAACACCGCACTGCGCACGGAGTAGATTGCATGATTGAGCTTAGAAACGTCGAGCGGTCGTACAAGACCGGCCACGAGCAGAACTTTGTGCTGCGCCGCATCAACCTGTCCATCCGGCCGGGCGAGTTCGTCACCGTCATGGGTCCCAGCGGCGCCGGCAAATCCAGCCTGCTGAACACGCTGGCTCTGCTGGACGACGGTTGGAGCGGGGAGTACCTGCTGGACGGCGAAGCCGTACACACCATGCATCGCAAGCAGCGCGCCGACGTCGCGCGTCGCAAGATCGGCATGGTCTTCCAGAGCTATCACCTGCTTGACGACCTGACCGTCGCCGAAAACATCGATCTGCCGCTGTCGTATAAGAACCTGCCCCGCAGCGAACGGCAGGCGCTGGTGGCCGATACGCTCGACCGCTTCGGTATTGTCGGTAAAAAAGACCTTTACCCGTCGCAGCTCTCCGGCGGCCAGCAGCAGGTCGTCGGGATCGCCCGCGCTGTCATCCACAATCCTTCCCTGTTGCTCGCGGACGAACCCACCGGCAACCTCCACTCCGCGCAGGCGGCCGACATCATGCGTCTCTTCAGATCCCTCAACGATGCAGGCACCACCATCCTTCAGGTCTCGCACTC
>CAXUEG010000285.1:0-3992 GCA_964249935.1 uncultured Terriglobus sp. | reverse complement strand
TGCGGACGTGCCCGGGCGTCAGATGAGCGTCGCCGCTGCCGCTGTGCCCGCGTCGCATTTCGCTCCCGCTCCCGCGCACGCCTGATGCCGCTGGTCGCAATCGCGCTGGGGAGCAACCTGCCGGGGCCGGATGGAACGCGCGAAGAGAATCTGGACGGCGCCCTTCGAGCATTCGCTTCGCTGGGCCAGGTGGTCGCGCGATCGCGCTGGTACGATACCGAGCCTGAGGGGTACACCGAACAACCGCGTTTTCGGAATGGAGCGGTCCTGCTCGAAACGTCGTTCGGTCCCGTCGATCTGCTTCGCGGTTTGCTGCGAATCGAGCAGTCCTTTGGCCGGGACCGGAGCCACGGCATTCAGAAGGGGCCACGCACGCTGGACCTGGATCTGCTGCTCTACGACGACCTGAGGATAGAAGAGCCGGAGCTGGTGGTGCCGCATCCGGCGATGCACGAGCGCCGGTTTGTGCTGGAGCCTTTGGCGGAGATCGCGCCGGATTGGGTGCATCCCGTGTTGCGAAAGAGCGTGAAGGAACTGCTTGGCGGCGTAAGCTGATCAGCATGAGCAGGAAGGACAAAGCGAAGACTGGTAAGCAGGAAGGCGCGAAACCCGCAACGGAGCAGGTCGGGTCGTCCAAGCCGGCGAAGACCAGGGCCGCGCCGGATGAGCAGCAGCTTGTGCTGGTGAGCAAAGCTCTTTCGGATCCGACTCGGCTGTCGATCCTGCGGAGAATCGCCTCCGGGCAGGGGCGTTGCGGCGACGTGCGCGAGTGCCTGGGCGTGAGCGCGGCGACGCTGTCGCACCACATGAAGGAACTGGAACGCGCCGGGCTGATCTCGTCACAGCGGGAGGGCCGGTTTCTGAATGCGACGATTGAAAAGAAAGCCTGGAAGCAGCACATCGCGGAGCTGAAGGCGATGCTTTGACTTGGAACAGGTTGTGATTCGCTCTCACGTAACCTGCGGGAGTTCTATCGCAACCTGGGCAAGCTGGAAGGGCGTGTCGACGAGATCGCGCATCGCTAGTGTGACCAGGATTGACAATGGGCCGCTCAGCGCGGCCTTTTGCTTTTAGCGGTGACGTTCACCGGCCGCGCTGTGTAGAGTGGTTGCGTTCAGGAGATCTGTTACGTGATTGCGCGCGGCCCGTTGCTGGGCGAGTTTATGGGCACGTTTGTGCTGATGC
Organism: uncultured Terriglobus sp.; assembly: GCA_964249935.1. Lineage (GTDB taxonomy): Bacteria > Acidobacteriota > Terriglobia > Terriglobales > Acidobacteriaceae > Terriglobus. The sequence goes on along the minus strand of CAXUEG010000285.1, from coordinate 2,807 downwards.
TGCTGGGGAACGGCGTGGTGGCGGGTGTCTTGCTGAAAAAGAGCAAGGCTGAAAATGCGGGTTGGATGGTGATCACGACCGCGTGGGGTTTCGCGGTCCTGAGCGGCATTTTTGTCGCGCAGCTGTTTGGATCGCCGGACGCGCACCTGAACCCGGCGTTCACGCTGGCCGCTGCTATCAAGACGCATGCCTGGAACACGGTGCTGCCGTACATGGCGGTACAGGTTGCGGGCGCGTTTCTGGGTGCGGTCGCGACGTGGCTGTTCTTTTATCCGCACTGGGCGATCACGGACGATCCTGGGGCGAAGCTGGGCGTGTTTGCCACCGGGCCGGCGATCCGGCACTATGCTTCGAACTTTTTTTGTGAAGTGCTGGCGACGTTTGTGCTGGTGCTGGTGGCGGGTGGCATGAGCTCAAAGCTGGTGCTTACGACGGGAGCTGCCGCTGGATTGAGTCCGCTGCTGGTGGGCTGCCTGGTGTGGGGCGTGGGTTTGTCGCTGGGCGCAACGACCGGGTACGCGATTAACCCGGCGCGCGACCTGGGACCGCGGCTGGCACACCAGCTAATGCCGATCGCGGGCAAGGGAACGAGCGACTGGGCGTATGCGTGGGTGCCGATCCTCGGGCCGCTGGTGGGCGGAGCGATGGCGGGTTACGTTCTGCTGCGCATCGGCGCCTGAGGAACGGGCAACGGATCGCCGTCGGGTGCAACCGGTCGGCGGCGTGCCTCTTCGCTTTGCAACAGGCCGGGGGAGTAGAAGCGGCTGAGAGCATCGCCGTGCAGATCGGCCGCGTGGTGCTGCATGAGGTGCGCGAAGCTACTGCGCGGCGCGGTGTGCAGGTGCGCACGCAGCAGAGTGACCCAGGCGTGTGTGCGCGTGGCGTGGAAGAGGGCTTCGCTGCCGCAGGCCTGCCTCAGAAAGGCCCGCAGGTGTTTCGCAATGGTTTCGTGCACCAGGCCGGCGGGCACCCGCTGCAGCATGAGCACGGTGTAACGGAGATGATCGCCGTGGCGGAAGTCAGCGGCTCGGATTTCACCGGCGTGGAAGGCTTGCAAGAAATCACCGTCGCTGAGATGCATGCAGCCGAAGTGGATGCCGTGAGTAGCGGCGGCCGTGATGGCGGCGGCGAGCGCTGCGGGATCGTCTTGCGGAAGGGTGTCGCGGCGTGGCGTGAGGATAGCGTGCTGCGCGGCGGCTGCATGCCGCGCCGTGCGCAGTGCCGTCGCCTGATTACGGCCGGCGCGTGCGTCTGCCGCGCTCACGCTGAGTGGCGCGACCAGCACGCACAGGATCAGCGCCAGCACGAATGGCGAGACTAGCAGCAGCAGGAAAGAGAGGTTGCCAAAAGCGAGCGGGCTCACCAGAGCCGTGGTTGCAAGCAGGCCGGCAAGTACCACGGCGAGGACGCGGCGCTCGCGCCGAAGCCGCAGTTGCTGCTGGCTTGGCTCTGGGGGATGCAGGGCGTGCATGGCCTCATCTTCGCAGAGCCGGTAAGACCCGTGCAGTGCCACCGTTGCGCTTACACTAGGAATTGCAATCCGATGACGTGGACGAGTGCATTTGGAAAAGGCAGCGGCTGGCTGCTGTGGAAGATCGTGCGCGGGCTCGCGCTTTCGAAGATTTCGCCCAATACGCTGACTTTCATCGGGCTGATCATCAACATTGTCGCTGCGTTCTTTTTCGGCTACGCGCGTAACGCGAATGCCGACCGGATGTTTTTGTATGGGGGGCTGATCCTGATTGGCGCGGGCCTGTTCGACATGGTCGACGGGCGTGTGGCGCGTGCGACGAATCAGGTTTCGGTGTTCGGCGCGTTTTTCGATTCAGTGATCGATCGTTACTCGGATGCGGCGATCTTCTTCGGTCTACTGGTGCATTACGCGCGCGGGAACCGGTTTCAATATGTAGTGCTGGTGGCGTTCTGCATGGTGGCGAGCCTGATGGTGAGTTACACCCGGGCGCGCGCGGAAGCGCTGATCGGATCGTGCAAGGTCGGCTTTATGGAGCGGCCGGAGCGCATTGTGCTGGTGATCCTGGGAGCGCTGTTCAATCGCTGGGGTGTGATGGCACCTGCGCTGTGGGTGCTTGCCGCGCTGACCACGCTGACGGTAATCCATCGCATTCGCTACACATTTGTGGAAACGGAGCGGCGCAAGCTGGGCGCGGCTTTGAGCTGATCTCCGCGGCCGGGCTGAATCCCTTTGAAGAAAGTGCCTGCAAGCGGGAAAGCCACTGCTCTCGCTGTGCGATAGTCTCGCAAGCATGATGGGTCTGCGGAATTGGCAGCGGCGAGGCACGAAAGCGCCTGAGGGCGCAGAGGCATTTGGCTATGCCGTGGTTGGGTTAGGGCGGATTGCCGAGCACTTTCTGCGCGGCGTTGAGGATTCCTCCCGGGTCCGCGTGACCGCCCTGGTCAGCGGCGATGCCCGCAAGGCGGGCAAGCTGGCGAAGCGGTATGACGTCCCGTTCACGTGTGGGTACGACGAGTTTGAATCGCTGCGCTCGCGCGCGGATGTGCACGCGGTCTATTTGGCGCTGCCCGTGAGTATGCATCGTGACTTTACGGAGCGGGCGGCGGAGATCGGCAAACACGTGTTTGTCGAGAAGCCGATGGCAAGCGATGTGGATGAATGCCGCGCCATGGTTGAGGCTTGCCGCTCCGCGGGCGTGCTGCTGAGTGTGGCATACCGGTGCCCGTTTGATCCCATGCACCAGCGACTGCGGGTGCTGATCGCGGACCGCGCGGTTGGCACAGTGGAGCGAATCGATTCAACTTTCGGCGTTGAGGTTGCGGCGGAGGAGTGG
>CAXUEG010000284.1:0-4037 GCA_964249935.1 uncultured Terriglobus sp. | reverse complement strand
CCTCAAGCGCCTTGGCATCCGCGCCGGAGACTGCATTCTTCAACTCACTGCCAAGCGCGCCGAAGGGGTTGCTGATAGCCTGCTTTGCGATTGTGCCGAACGACTCGCCGCGGCGCGCCATGAGCACGGCAGCCGTGATCCCGGACGCGAGCGTCACCCAAAAGAACAGACGTTTCATAACCGACCCTCCTGCGGTTCCTGGTAAACCTGTCTCCTAGGAGGGCGCACTGCGGTGCAACGTTGCTGTGGTGTGAGTGTTTCAGCGCGTGCTGGCGCACACAGCCGAATGCGGAATCTGAGTGGAAGCCGCATCGTCCTTCGGACCGGCGAGCAGAATTAGGGTAGCCTAAATCTGCAGGGCAAGATGACTCGCACGAGAAACAGAAAACTCCTCCTCCGAAGCGCATCGATCGCCATGGCTGCGCTCGGCTGCGCGGCGACCGTGTGGGCACAGGCGGCAGGCGGGGGCAATGCGACGCAAAGCCTGAAAGAGGCGGCCAAAGCACAGGATCGGGGCGAACTGCTGACCATGTTCCCCCACGCGAACGACGCGCCGTGGTACGTCGCTGGGCAGGTAAACATCATCTTTCAGGCGCACCCACCGTTCCACTCGCCCTATGCGGGGGCGAACAGCCTGCACGGCGCGGGCGAGTACAAGATTTCCCTGCTCGGCACACTCTATCTCGGCTTCCAGCCATGGCTGGCGTTGTCGCGACCGGAGAGTCACACCCGCGCGCTGCGGTACAACACCGACCTGATCCTCAACATGGAATCAGCGGGTGGGCGCGGTTTGAGCGAAGCTCTGGGCCTCGCCGGATTCACGAATCTGGATGTGGTTCGGAATCCCTCGCTCGGCTCCACGCCCTACGTCGGCCGGGTGCAGGTGAGCCAGACCATCGGCTTCACCAACGAGATGACCGATAACCCGCGCGGCCCCACATCGCTGGCGCAACAGGTTCCCGTGCGCAGGCTCACCCTGCGCGCCGGCAAAATGTCACTGCCCGACACCTTCGATCTGAACGAAGTCTTGAGCGACAGTCACCTGCAGTTCACCAACTGGACCGTGGACAACAACGGCGCGTGGGACTACGCGGCGGACACACGCGGCTACACCTATGGCGCGGTCGCCGAATACCAGGACCGCACATGGGCGGTGCGTTACGGCCTGGCGCTGATGCCGACGGTGGCCAACGGTATCAACCTGGACTGGGCCGTGCGCCGCGCCCGCGGTCAAAACATGGAAGGCGAGTGGCGCCACGGCCTGTTGCCGGGCAAGGAAGGTGCCCAGCGCGTGCTCGTCTTCGTGAACAATGCGCACATGGGCGATTACCGCGAGGCGGTGCGCGCCTTCGAATCCGGGCAGGACGCAACGCCGGACATCACAAAGCACGCGACCTTTGGCGCCCGCAAGGTCGGCATCGGCTACAACTTCGAGCAAAGTGTGACGTCGCGGCTGCGCGTCGCCGGGCGCTTTGGATGGAACGACGGAAAGCGCGAGTCCTTCGCTTACACCGAAGTGGAACAGACCGTGCTGCTGGGTGCGGACTACTCAGGCGACGGCTGGAAACGGCCGCATGACAAGGTCGCGGTCGCGTTTGTTTCGAATGCGATCAAGCGCGACCACCAACACTACCTAGCCGACGGCGGTCTCGGCTTTCTGCTGGGCGACGGCAAGCTGTATTACGGCCGTGAGAACACGGCGGAGGCGTATTACAACCTGCACGCCTGGCGGGGGCTGTACGTTGCACTCGGTCTGTCGCACGTGGACAACCCGGGGTACAACCGCGAGCGCGGCCCGGTGTGGGTGCCGAGCGTACGCGCGCACGTGGACTTCTAGCGCTGGTGTGCGCTAGTCATGCGTCAGGGCCGTTGCACGCGGCGCAGGGTCGACGATCTCCGGTTCGCTCGTAAAGGTGGATGCGGGCAGGCCGCTGCTGTCCTGCAGGTTGGCTTGGGGCGCGTTCGGCCACGCGTAGCGCACATAGCGCGGCTCGGCGAGAGTGCTGCCGCGCATCACCACGCTTGCACCCTCCACGACCGCTTCGGCCGGAACAAACCTGTGGTCCTCGCCTGCGATCTCAAAGCCGGTGCAGCGGCCGCCGCGGCACTCCAGCCGGGTCACTCGATCCTGAAAGCCCACGCGCATGTGGTCGCCTTCCACATCCGCCCGTGCAAACATCGGACCGGCGTAATGAACCGGTTCGGCATAGGCAAGCGCACGCGCCGCCAGGGAGAGGCGGTAGCCTACAGTCTGCTTATCCGGCGGATGGACATTGTCGCGCAAGCCGATATCCAGCGTGACGGCCATGGCGGTGTTGGCCACGTCGAGCGTGCGGCGCTGTGCATCCCGCAGAACGCCCCAGGCCTCCTGCGGGGTGGATCGGAAGCTGGAGATCTGCGCGAAGAGAAACGGGAACGCGCCCTGCGCGAAGTGCATGCGCCAATCGAGAATCATGCTGCGGAAAAGTTCGTGGTAAAGGACGGAGCGGTCGAGCCGGCTATTCGTCTCGCCTTGGTACCAGAGGACGCCGCGGATGCTGAGCGGTGTGAACGGCGCGATCATGCCGTTGTAGAGGCTCGCCGGGCGGTAAGCCTCGGCGGGAGGATGCCAGGGATGCGGAAGAGGCTGCTGACCAGCAGCGCGGCGCTGGTCGTCTTTGCGCTTTTCCGCCGCGATCACGGCGGTTTCGACGGTCTGGTCGCGGGCGAAGCGGCTCCATTGCGTCCACACGGGCGCGAGCGCAGGATTGCTGCCGAGGGCGTCGAAGCTGGTCCATGCCTCGGCGGGTGTGCCGCCCCAGGTGGTGTCGATAAGGCCGACGGTGACGTGTTCTTTCGCGGCGATCTCGCGACCGAAGAAATAGGCGACGGCGGAGAAGTTCCTGGCCGTCTCGGGCGTGCACTGTGTCCAGGTGGCGTTTACGTCTTCCTGCGGGTAGGCGCTTCCAGTGTGCGGCACGACCATCAGGCGAAGCTCAGGGTGATTGGCTGCGGCGATCTCTTTCGCGCTATCTTTCAGCGGTGTGGCGGGACCAAAGCCGGCGAGCGGCATTTCCATGTTGGATTGGCCGGAGGCGATCCAGAGATCGCCGAGCATGACATCATGCAGCGTCACCGTGCTTGCACTTCCCTGCACTGTCAGATGGTACGGACCGCCTGCCGGCTGCGACGGCAGGTATACACTCCACTGGCCAAGCTCGTCCGTGATGCCAGTAGCGGTGAACGGGTGTGCCGGTTTACCTGGCGCTTCCTGCTCCAGGCTGACGTGTACGGTGTCGCCAGGTTTTGCCCAGCCCCAGATGTGCATGGGGGCATCACGCTGCAGGACCATGTGGTCACTGAGCGCGTGAGGCAGGCGTACCTGTGCGCGAAGCGAAATGCATGGCAGCGCAAGCAGAGTCGAGTACAGGGCGCGTAACGACCTTGCGCTGCAAAGCATCTCGGCGATTTCTCCTGGTAAGGCTTGTGGGCGTGACTTAAGCGGTTCCCCTGAAGGCAGTTGCCGCCTTGAAGGAAAGCAGGTCCTTCGCTCCGCTCAGGATGACAATGATCGAAATGGGGGTGGATGTGGTCGCAGTCGCAGTCGGTCGACGTGACTGCGACCACAGAGTCGGGCGTGGCTTACACCGCCTCCTCGGGCGCGGCCGTGAGCGTGAAGCGCAGCTCCTGTGTGCCGAGCACGGGATGCGTCGCTCGCAGGATCACCGGTGCGGCGGTTTCTTTGGCGCGGACCCAGATGGCGCCCGTACCGCCGATCAGGCCGAAGGGGTTGTCGCCGATGATCTCCGCCGGACCGTCGATAGCGAAAGTGATCGCGTCGGCTGCAAAGGGACGTATGTTGCCGTCTTCATCCTCGACGCGCAGCACCACGCGCGTCGTGTCGCCGCCATCGGCGACCAGCGTTGCGTCATCGGCGACGAGGCGGAACTTCGCGTCGATGCCCGAACCGGACCACGTGCGCTCCATCACCTTTTTGCCCTTGACGTAGCCTTCGACTCGCAGATCACCCCAATTGTCTAACCCGGTGTGCAGCGAAA
>CAXUEG010000283.1:0-4038 GCA_964249935.1 uncultured Terriglobus sp. | reverse complement strand
GGCAAAGTTGCGCTCATTACGGGCGGGTCGCGCGGCATCGGCGCGGCGGCCGTCCGTCTGTTTCGCGAGGCCGGCGCTCAGGTCGTGTTCAGCTTTCGCGAGGCAAGTGCCCAGGCAGAGGCGTTAGAGCTCGAGTGTGGCGGCCGGGAAGTATGCCGGGCCATCCAGCAGCAGCTGCTTACCCCTTCTGATGGTGAGGCGCTGGTGGCCGCATCGATCGCTGCTTTCGGACGCCTCGACTGCCTTGTCATCAATCACGGCATCTGGCCCGCGCACGATGCGCCCATCGGCACCATGAGCGATGCGCAGTGGCGTGAAACGCTCGGCACCAACCTCGACAGTGTCTTCGGCCTATTACGCGCGGGCGTGGCGCAGATGCAGCATCACCCGGCGCACGCGGACGGCACCCGGGGAAAGATAGTGCTGGTCAGCTCCACCGCTGGCCAGCGCGGAGAAGCATTTCACACCGACTACGCAGCGAGCAAGGGCGCGCTGATCAGCATGACCAAAGGGTTGTCGACCGAGTTGGCGGGGCAGGGCATTGCCGTGAACTGCGTGGCGCCCGGATGGGTCCGTACGGATATGAGCGCCGACACCCTGGCCGACCCGATCGCGTCCAAGAAGATAGGGAGCACCATCCCGCTCGGCCGGGTGGGCACGCCCGACGAGATTGCCGGCCCTATTCTGTTTCTGTGCACACCGTGGGCAGGGTTCGTGCAGGGCGAAATCTTCAATGTAAACGGCGGCGCCGTACTGGTCGGCTAGCCGCTCCTCAGGATCAGTGCATGAGTATGCGTATGGGGTTTGTTGCGCGCGTCGGCGCGGTTGTTCTGTCTGGTTTAGTGGCATGTGGCGCGGCATTCGGACAGGTGCGGGATGCCCCTGCGCCATCGCAAAAGCCGGAAGAGAAAATCACCGTCACGCAACCTGCGGCGGCCACGGGCACCAGCGACGAGGCCGGCCGGCGTGTGCTCGCACAGATGAAGGAAGCGCTTGGCGATCAGAAGCGCATGCAGCGGCAGGACTATCGCATGGAGGGCCGCACCTCCAGCTTTTTCAAGAACAACCCGACCGGATCGAACGACTTCACGCTGTACCATCACCCGCTCGCCGGGTCCACGTTTGAGGACCGCATCGAGCTCACGAAGAAGCGTGACATCGTGCAGGTCTGGACGCCGACCGAGGGCTACGAACTCACCTTCAAGGGCCGCAAGGACCTGCCGAAGGAGGACCGCGACAACTACTTCCGTCGTCAGCAATATAACTTGGACGCGCTGGTCACCACCTGGGTCAACGACGCAAACGCGATCGTGATCTACAGCGGCCGCAACCTGGTGTCCAGGCGTCAGGCAGATACCGTGACGATCATCAACGCGCAGAACGAAAGCGTCACCATCGACGTGGAAACAGAGACGCACCTGCCGATTCGGCGCACGTTCAAAGTACGCAACCCCAAATACAAGGACTTCGACGAAGACAGCGAGGAGTACAGCGACTGGCACGTGGAGGGCGGCACACCTGTGCCCTACGCAACCACGCGGTATCTAAACGGCGACATGGTGAGCGAACGCTTTGTAACCAAAATCCACTTTGAGCCTGTCGATCCCGCGCTCTTCGACAGCGCCAAAATCGGCAAGCATAAGTAGAGCGCCACCGTTTGGCGGGTCGCGAGCCACCGAACTGGATGTAAGGCGGAAATGCGTTGTCAGCAGATACCGGTTCTATTGTGCGGAGGCGCCGGACTCGGGTTTGCGGCGATCTATGATCTTGTAACCCTCGGGCGGCTGGAAGAACCTGGCGTCCGGCTCGTTGGTGGTCAGATCGGTCACCGTGAAGACCTGGTGGCCCACCTGCGCGGAGTCCAGGCTGGAGGCAAGATTGAAGCCCAGTTCGGAACTGTAGCTGAACTCGCGGACCGTGGCCATGGGCGCATCATTGCCGAGCACGCCGGTGTTGAGGGTGACCGTATCACGGTAATTGTGGACGAGCATGCCGGCGGCGCTGGCGGCGCCCAGGTCTTCATGCAGAAACACGCCTTTTCCGCTCTTGAGCGGACCGGATTGAAGCCGGTTCGGATCATAGTGAGCCAGACCCATGAAGGCAGTCTGCAGTTCGCAGACTTTCTGCCGCACGAAGCAGTTGTAGAACTTGTGGGCGACAGGGTCGTCGATCTGGATGGTGGTCATCTGCGATCGGATATCAGTGCCCTTCGGGGTGAGCAGCCAGCGTTCCTGGTAGATGCGGCCCGCACCGTCGCGCATGATCGGGCGCGCGTTGACCGTGGTGAAGGTGCCGCCGTTTCTTAGGGTCTGTATCCACTCTGTATGCAACGTCAGGGTGAAGGGCGCGTTGGGAAAGTTCGGGACGTAGATGCTTTCGAGCACGCCTCCGCCTCCGCCGTCTGTTGCCGTGAAACCGCCGTCTTCCTGTGCGTGAAGGGTTGGCATATAGCCAATGCAGAGACTGGCCGTGATCAGGACGAAGGAAAGGAGGCGATTGCGCATGGAAATTCCAGGAAGCGGGAAGCTTCCGAACCTTGTACGGTCGAAGTATACGCGATGCGATGCCTGCCGTAACCCGGTCGCCGCACGTGGAGAATGAGCCCGGCACCCCATGCAACCAAGCGCCATACAACGGCGACATGGTCAGCGAGCGGCTTGTGACCATACTGCATTCGAGCCGTGGACCTGCGCCGTTCGACAGCTTACTACCGGTAAGAACAAAGAGCGCGCCGCGAAGGGCACTGTTGCTACACTGCCGCAATGTTTCCACCGCACCTGATCGCCCGTGCTTTGTGTGCCATTACGCTCGCCGCGCCTCTTTACGCGCAGACCAACGTGTTCGGCAATCCGGCTCCAAATCCGGCTACGCCGCCAGCGCCCATTCTGCCGGCGCAGGGAATCACAGACGCGAACGGCTGGTCCTTTCCGGGGGCGGAATGGCAACACGTCAGCCCGGAGAGTGAGGGCTTTTCGCCGGCGCGCCTGGATGCCCTGCGCGCGTTTGTGAAAACTCACCAGACGGACGCCATGATGGTCATTTCGCGCGGCCATGTGGTCTTCGAGTATGGCGACACAAAGTTGGTCAGCAAGACCGCCAGTGTGCGCAAGAGCGTACTGGGCTTGATGTATGGGGTCGAGATGCAGAAGGGCACGAAGTTCGATCTCGACAAGACAGTTGTGCAGCTCGGCCTGGAGGAGAAGGCCACGCCGTTCATCGAGCCCGAGCAGCATGCCACGCTGCAGCACCTGATGATGACGCGCTCGGGGATCTACATCCCGAGCGGCAATGACGAACAGGACAAGATTTCCCCGAAACGCGGGACCGAGTACCCCGGAGTCCACTGGTTTTACAACAACTGGGACTTCGACGCAGTTGGGCTGGCCTTTGAGCTGGCCACGCATAAGGATATCTTCGACGCAATGCGCGACGATCTCGCCATCCCGCTTCGCTTCCAGGATTTCGACCGCGCACGGCAGAAGAAGAATCCCAGCGCAAACACACGGCACTTCGAGTACGCGACGTACCTTTCTACCCGCGACATGGCGCGGCTCGGTCTGCTCGCGATGTCACACGGTCTGTGGGGCAAGACGCAGTGGGCGGACGGCGGCTTCATCGATTTCAGCGTGTATCCGAGCACCCACTTTGCTGACCGCGACGAACTCAAGGCGGAAGGTTGGACCGGGCGCTGGGGCTACGGCATGCTCTGGTGGGCTTGGGATGTGCCGTTCTACCCCGGCAACATCGCTTCTGGACCTTGGCAGGGCGCGTTCTCTGCGATGGGAGCAGGCGGCCAGTACATCACCGCGTTTCCGTTCTGGAATCTGCTCGTCGTTCACAAAGTGAACATCGATCAGGACGAATCGCGCAACATTACCGAACCCACGTATATGACGATTCTTGACATGGTGCTTGACGCAAAATGCGACAAGAACTGCCGCTAGGGGTAATCGCTCGGGTTAACGCGCAACACGCCATTTGATATTGCAACCCAACCCCGGCCTTTGCTCGGTAAGTGGCGGTTCGCCTGCGAGCAGG
>CAXUEG010000282.1:0-4039 GCA_964249935.1 uncultured Terriglobus sp. | reverse complement strand
AGATCGTGACCGAGGCCGTCATCCGGCTGGGCGATACCGCTTCAAGCTATTCGAGCGCAGTTAGGTGGGAGCAGTGGCGCGGGTTGGGAAACTTCTTGCGACATGGCTATCACAAGATTGACGACGAGATTATCTGGGGTAAGCTGCACAATGAGCTGCCGGTGTTGAAGCAGGTCGCGATTGAAGCCATTGCGGAGCTGAAGCGGTCCTGAAGTGGTGTGCGTGATGGCAGAGGGGTTCCCGCTGTCGCATGCGTGTGATCCGGAGCGTGCGCACTTCAGCAATGCGCGTTGATTTCTTCGCGGGCTATACTTCCCGCGAGGTTCGCACCGAATGCATCGCTTCTGTGTCTTGTCACTTATGTTCGCGTGCTGCGGAGCGTCTGGCAGTTACGCGCAGAGTGCACCCGCGATGGCGAAGGCCAGCGCACCTGCCGGGGCGGTGCCGCCGGTGCGGGCGCCGCATACTGCTGGGTACGTGGAGGCGCGGGATTTGCCGGACGGCGCCGTGCCGCCGGCGCACGAGGATGGGAACTTTGTGATCGGCCCGACGCATCCGGCCGCGGCGGAGATGCAGCCCGCCGCGGGTGTGCCGCGCGGCACGGTGCAGGAGTTCACTATGAGCTCCGCCGATAGCAAGTTCTACCCCGGCGTAGCACGTGAGCCTGGGACGTTTGGCACGCCCGACCCGAACGATCCGGCGAAGCTTGTGGTGACGACGAGCCATCCTGCACCGTACACGCGCAAGGTCACCGTGTATCTACCGGCCGGCTATCAGGCCGGCACGGAGCTGCCGTTGATCGTGACGGCGGATGGGCCGGAACGCATGCTCTTTCCGGCGCTGGACTCGTTGATCGCGGCGCACCGGATCCCTGCCGTCGCCGCTGTATCCATCGCCAATGGCGGCGGCGATGCGCAGGGCAGCGAGCGCAGTCTGGAGTACGACACCATGAGCGGGCGCTATGCCGAGTTTGTCGAGCAGGAGGTCTTGCCCGAGGTCGAGCGGCGGCACCATGGGCAATAGCTCCGGCGGCGCGGCCGCGCTCATCATGGCCTGGTATCACCCGGAGTGGTACCACCGCGTGCTTGCCTACTCGGGAACGTGGATCAATCAGCAGTGGCCCGCCAATTCCGCCTCGCCGCACGGTGCGTACGCCTTTCCCGAACACCTCATCGCGGACACGCCGCGTAAGCCGATCCGCATCTGGATGGAGGTGGGCGACCGCGACCTGCTGAACCCGAACGCCATGCGCGACGGCATGCACGACTGGGTGTTGGCGAACGAAAACCTGGCACGGGCGCTGGCCGCAAAGGGCTACCACTACCAGTTCGTGTTCGCGCAGAACGCGGTGCATGTGGACCGGCCGGTGCGTGAGCAGACGTTGCCGGAGGCGCTGGAGTATGTGTGGCAGGGATATGCCTCAAAGTATTGAAGACTGGCCCGTTGCGCGCGGACTTCGCAGTTGCAGCATCCGGCCCACAATGTTTACAGAGACACGCCGATGACCCGCGACCGCGCGCTGCAAATCCTTCGCGAACACGAAGTCGACTTCAGAGCCAAAGGAGTTACGCACCTGCGCCTGTTCGGTTCAGTTGCCAGGGACGAAGCCAACGACGAATCTGACGTCGACGTGATCGTTGACTTTGATCCGGAAATGCAACTGAGCCTACTCGATCTCAGTGCAGTCTGGGGAGACTTGCACGATCTCTTCGGAACCGACATCGACCTCGTACGCGAGAAGACCTTGCGCTCCCATTTGAAAGATCGTGTGCTCCGGGAGGCGGTCGTTGCCTTTTAGAGACCCCGCCCAGCAGTTCAGAGACATCCTGGAGTACATCGGACACTGAGGACGTTCTCGCCGGCGTGGATTATCAGGCCTACCTTGATGATCGCAAGACAAGCGCTGCGATGAACGCTTCCTCCAGATCGTGACAGAAGCTGCATACCGGCTCCGGGATGACGCGGAGCGTCTTTGTCCCGGACCTGACTGGCGAAGGTGGCGTGATCTCGGGAACATCCTTCGTCATGCTTAAGACAGAGTCGACCCAAGCCTGATCTGGGGCATCATCCAGAGAGACATTCCGCAACTCAAACAGGCGGTGGCGGCTACACTATCTCGCCTTGACCGCGAGAACGCTGAAGAACTCTAGCTTCGCACCGCCACCAGCTTTTCGTAGAGCGCAAGGGTTTGGTCGGCGATGGCGCTCCAGCTGAATTTGGCTTCGACGCGTTCGCGGCCGGCTTCGCCGAACTGCCTGGCTTTTGACGGGTCCGCGAGCAGGTCGTTCAGCCTCGCGGCGAGGTCTTTTGCGAACTGCTCGGGGTGTTCGGGAAAGCTGGTCGCCGGGTCCTGGGCGAAGCGGACGAGGTAGCCTGTCTCGTTGTCGACCACGACCTCAAGGATGCCGCCGGTTGCGCTGGCCACCACGGGCGCGCGGCAGGCCATGGCTTCCAGATTGATGATGCCGAACGGCTCATACACGCTGGGGCAGCAGAAGACGGCGCAGTTGCTGTACAGCTGGATGGCTTCCTGCTTGGTCACCATCGCTTCAATCCAGGTCACGCGGGGGTTGATGCTTTTTGCCTTTGCGACCAGATCGCGCATTTCCTGCGCAATCTCCGGCGTGTCGGGTGCGCCGGCGCAGAGCACCACCTGGGTGTCCGTGGGCAGGTACTGGATGGCGTCGACGAGGTGCGTGACGCCCTTCTGCCGCGTGATGCGGCCGACGAAGAGCACGTACGGCACGTCTGGATCGACGCCGTACTTGCTCAAGGCGTCCGTTGCATCGGTCTTCTGATATTCGTTGAGGTCAATGCCGTTATAGATCACGTGAATGCGCTCGGGATGGATCTCCGGGTAGGCCTTGAGGATGTCCTTCTTTGTGCCCTCGCTCACGGCGATCACGGCGTCGGCGTCGAGGATCGCGGTGCGCTCCATCCAGCTGCTCATGGCGTAGCCGCTGCCCAGCTGCTCCGCCTTCCACGCGCGCAGCGGCTCCAGCGAATGCGTGGTCAGCACGAACGGAATGTTGTACAGCTTGCGCGCGAGGAACCCCGCCATGCTGACGTACCAGGTGTGGGTGTGGACGACGTCGATGCCCTCAAGCGCCTTGACCTGGGTGAGGTTGAGGCTGAGCGCTTCGAGGGCGGCCTTGAACTTGCCTTGCGTACCATGGGAAATTCCGCTCCAGGGCTGCTGCCCGTGCACGTGCGGGTTCGTCTCTGGCGAGTCCTGCTCGCCCCAGCAGTACACCTCGACCTCGGCGCGTTTCGCCAGCTCACGGCTCAGGTACTCCACGTGAACACCGGCACCTCCGTATACGTTGGGCGGATACTCGCGGGTCATGATGCCGATGCGCATGGTGTGCTCCTTAGCCCAGGCTGCATCGCCTGCGCGTGCTCATCATACCGCGCGCCCTGCGTGCACCCACTCGCAATGATCGGCTGGCTGGCCGGTAGCCGCAGCGATGCGGTACTCTTCTCGCGCAGCCCTAGCCACCTCATCAGGAAACCTATGAACGTTCGTTCGCTCGCCGCCTCGTTTGCTCTTATCCTTGCTTCGGCCGTCTCGGCGCAGACCTCACCGGCTCCTACGCCGCCCATGGGTTGGAACAGCTGGAACCACTTCGCCGGCAAGGTGACGGACGCGGACATACGCGCCGCCGCCGACCAGCTGGTGAGCACCGGGATGCGCGACGCGGGCTATGTGTACGTGAACATCGACGACACGTGGGAGGGCAAGCGCGACGCGAGCGGCGTGATCCACTCCAATGAAAAGTTCCCGGATATGAAGGCGCTTGCCGACTATGTGCACAGCAAAGGCTTGAAGCTCGGCATCTACTCGGGGCCCGGCGAGCAGACCTGCGCGCGGTATGAGGGCAGTTATGGCCACGAGGTGCAGGATGCGCAGACGTATGCCGGGTGGGGTATTGATTTTCTGAAGTACGACCTGTGCTCCTTTGGCAAGCAGATGGCTGCGGAGCGAGCGGCGCACCCGGACGATCCGCAGGCGGCGACGAAGCTGATGATTGCCGCGTAC
>CAXUEG010000281.1:2303-4040 GCA_964249935.1 uncultured Terriglobus sp. | reverse complement strand
AACCAAGAACGGGTACGCTCCCGCTGGTGAAGCTTTTGCAGCCTCGAACAGAAGCAGGTCCTTCGCAGCGCTCAGCAAGACACTGCTGTAAGTGCGTTTGGTCATGACAATGTTGCTCACGACAATGTGAAAGAGTGGCCGCTTACCAACAATGTTGAAAGACAAATGCTCACGATGACGCCTTCAGGGACAGACGTTCCGGACGAAGCCGCGCAAGAACTCCTGCCGCTGCTTTATCACGAGTTGCGGCCGGAGGCGTCGGCGTACTCGTATGTGCTGTCGTGCAGGCGATTCGCGGAGCACTTGCGCTTGTTTGCATGGTTACGATGTGCGACTCAGGGAAGCTACCTGCCGCTGATCACGTTTGATGACGGGCACATTTCGAACCACGCGTATGCATTGCCGACGCTGGAGAAGGCGGAGGTGAAAGCGCACTTTTTCATTACGGCGGGCTGGACGGGCAAGCGGCAGGGGTATATGGAGCCGCCACAGCTTCGAGAGCTGCACGCGGCCGGACACACGTTGGGTGCGCATGGTTGGAGTCATGCGCTGCTGACCGGGTGCGATGATGCGGAGCTGCGGCATGAGTTGGGCGATGCCCGCGCGGCGTTGGAGGATTGGATTGGCGCTCCGGTGACCTCGGTGTCCTTGCCGGGGGGACGTGGGAATGCGCGGGTGCTGCGGGCGTGCCGCGAGGCAGGGTATACGTCCGTGTGGACCTCAGTTCCGGGCGTGGCGCGCTCGGTAGCGGAGCCGGTGGTGGGCCGGTTGAACATTCTGGCGGGCATAACAGATCAGGCGCTGGAACAGCTGCTGGATCCGGCGAGCGGGGCATTGCGACGGGCTGGAAGACTCTCGCGTGCGAAGGCGGCGGCGCAGCGGGTGCTGGGTGACCGGGCATATGCACGGCTTTGGGCGGTGGTGAACCGGCAAGAGGCTGAAATATCGGAAAGCTCGCCGGAATCAGCCGCGGCCGCAGTGCTTCCGTCCGCGCCAGTGGAGCGCGAAGGCTCGGCCCGATGAGGGTGATGCACCTGATCTCCAGCGGCGGCATGTATGGCGCGGAGGCGGTGATCCTGAACCTGTCGCATGCGTTGCGTGCTGAGGGCGATGAGAGCGTAATCGCGGTATTTGCGAATAGCAGCCGGCAGCTTTACGAACGGGCGCTGGATGAGGGGCTGCCGGCCGTGCTGGTTCCCTGCGGTGGGCAGGTGAGCCTGGAAGCGGTGCGGGCGATTCGCACGATCGTGCGGGAGCAGCGTGTGGACGTGCTGCACGCACATGGGTACAAGGCGGACCTGTACGCTTGGGCTGCGCTGGGTATTCGACGCCGGCGTGGTGGGGTGACGTTGGTGTCCACCTGCCACACCTGGTACGACAATGACCTCGCGCTCAGGGTGTATGGCGTGCTGGACCGATGGGTGCTGCGGCGGTTTGCGCGCGTGGTGGCGGTTTCGGCGGAGGTGGAGCAGCAGTTGCTGCGCAGCGGTGTGAAGGCGGAGAGAGTTCAGCGAATTCGGAATGGCGTGGATGTCTCGTCCTTCGCGGCGGCTGCCGAGGGCCGGAGCCGGGAGCGGAAAGGCTCGCTTCGGGTGGGATTGGTGGGGCGGCTTGCGCCGGAAAAGGGCGTCGACGTGTTTCTCGAAGCCGTGGCCGTTGTGGCGAAGGCTTTGCCCGGGTTGCAATTCGTGGTGGTGGGCGAGGGGCCTGAGCGCGCGAGCCTGGAGGCGCAGGTGA
>CAXUEG010000281.1:0-2293 GCA_964249935.1 uncultured Terriglobus sp. | reverse complement strand
GGCCTGGGAGACCAGGTCACGCTTGCAGGGCACCAGACCTCGATGGCGCCGGTGTATGCCGGTTTGGACGTGATGGTGTCCGCGTCGCGGCAGGAAGGCTTGCCGGTGGCGCTGCTGGAGGGCATGGCGAGCGGTTTGCCGGTAGTGGGAACCACGGCAGGCGAGGTGCCGACGGTGGTGCAGCAGGGCGAGACCGGGCTGCTGGTGCCGCCAGGCGATGCGGACGCACTTGCGGGAGCGATGCTGGAGGTGCTGCGGGATAACTGGCTGCGTGTGCGGCTGGGCAAGAACGCGCGGAGCCTGGTGGAGCGTGAGTTTTCCGGCTCGCGTATGGCGGAGGAGTACCGCGAGGTATATCGCGAGGCGCTCGCCCCGGCCAATTTGGACGCCAGGAGTGGGGTGTGAGCCGGCGGCGGTTGCGGGTGTACATGATGGACCTCTTGGCGACAGTGCCGTATTACACGGCATACCTGTCGCGCGCGCTCAGCGATCGCGGCGTGCACGTGCGTGTCGGATCGATCACGTACTACCTGGATGTGGAGTGCTTTCGAAGCCGTGGTCTCCGGCTGGAGCCGGGGTGCATGGACGTGGTGGGGCGGTTCCCGGGGCTGCCGCGTGCGGTGCGGCGGATGGCGAAGCTGCTGGAAACGTTGCTGAATCTTCTGGCGCTTACGGCTCGCTTTCTGATCCGGCCTCCGGACGTTCTGCATGTGCAGTACCTGCCCATGCTGCGATCACGGCTGCCACTGGATGGCTGGTTTGTCAGGCTTGTGCGCTCCCGTGGCGCGCGCGTTGTGCTGACGGTGCATGACTTGTTGCCGCATGACACGGCGGAGCGGTATCGCACCGTCTTTCAGCGGCTGTATGCGGGAGTGGACGCGATCATCTGTCACTCGGTCGTGGTGGCAGCGCGGCTGGAGAGTGAATTTGCGGTGCCAGTGGAGCGTGTTTCGGTAATTCCGCACGGGCCTTTCTTTTTCGACCTGCCGGGTGGCGAGAGCGCGGATGCGGTGCGCGCGCGGTACGGCATTTCGGCGGAGCAACGTATGGTGCTGTGGCAGGGAATCATCTTTCCATACAAGGGGCTGGACCTGCTGCTGGATGCTTGGGCCGGGGTGGAAGCGCGTGCGGGTGACGCAACGCTGGTCGTGGTGGGTACCGGGTCGGCGGAGATGCTGAGCGAGGTGCGCGGGCGGGTGGCGCGGCTCAGATTGCAGCGTGTCGTGCTTGATCTGCGGTTTCTTTCCACAGAGGAACTTACCGCGCTTTACCGCGCGGCGCTGGTGGTGGTGTACCCATACCGGGCGATTACGACGAGTGGTGCGCTGGCGACGGGTGTGGCGCTGGGCAAGGCAGTGGTGGCAAGCGATCTGCCGGTCTTTCGTGAACTGTTGACCGATGGTGTGGATGCTCTGTTGGTACCGCCTGGCGACGCCGTGGCGTTGACGGCGGCGATGCTGCGGGTGTTAGAGGATGGGGCATTGCGGGGCCGGATGGAAGCTGCCATGCGGGCAAAAGATTTTGGCGCTGCGAGCTGGAGATCGATTGCGGCGGAGACTGAGGCGGTGTATCGGTCGGTGCCGTAGGCCGATTCATACTCAGAACTGCTGCTTGCGATCAGAACGGGTGACGATGTAGACACCGACGGGCAGCCATCTGCAGGGTGTCCAGGGTTCCGAGAGGCAGATTTTCAGCTGTGCCCTTCTGCGTGGCTGCCCGTCTTCACTCCTTCTGCTCTCAAAGTGAGAGCGGAAGAGACAAGGATGAGGAGGATTGAGTTGAGGAAACAGCTGAAGCCGTGTCCTTCTATTCGCCCGGTTGAGTCTTGACGAGCCAGTAGCGCAGGGAGCATGGCACGAACGAGGGACAGTGCTTTTCACCCGGCGACCTCTATACTGAGGCACGGAAAGGAAGACCCAGGCGCGCTGTATGCGAGCCGTTCTGATCATGCAGCTGCGGTTTCGCCACATAGCCCGCAATGCCCTTTCCTCCTGGCTGGCCACTGCGGCGAACATGGCGGTCGGGTTTTTCCTGTCGCCATTCATCGTGCATCGGCTGGGCAACGCCGCGTATGGCGTGTGGGTGCTGTCGATCTCGTCGGTGAACTACCTGGCGTTGCTGGACCTGGGGATGCGCAGCTCCGTGCTGCGCTTTGTGTCAAAGGAGCGCGCGGTTGGCAATCATCAGGGCGCATCCGCCTCGTTCTCCGCGGCGCTCTGGGTGCGTGTGCAGATCTCCGCGGCGGTGCTGTTGCTGTCGGGCGTTCTGTCGGCCGTGTTTCCGCTCCTGTTCA
>CAXUEG010000280.1:0-4082 GCA_964249935.1 uncultured Terriglobus sp. | reverse complement strand
ATCCGCATGGGCATCAGGATGTACCGATACTTCTGATCCTCGTTACCATCCTCCGGCCGCATCTGCCCCGCCGATTGCGAATCCTTGAACTCCAGCCGCACCTCAGGCGTGCTCCCAACCGCCTTCAAAAAGTCGATCAGGTACTGCGAGTTGAAGCCCACCATCAGCGGGTCGTAGTTGTACGGCGTCTCGATGATGTCCTCGGACTCGCCCGAGTCGGTCGACTGCGACGAGATGCGCAACTCGTTCTGCTCCAGCCGGATTTTGATCGCGCCCGACCGCTCGTCGGCGAACTGCGCCACGCGCTGCAGAGCGCCCATCAGGTCCTCCGTGCGCACGATCACAAATTTGTTGTTGTCGCGCGGCAGCACGGCCTCGTAGTTCGGAAACTGGCCGGTCAGCTTGCGGCTGGTCAGCACGCGCCCGCCCATGCGGAAGAACAGCGTCGTGTCGTCATCCGCGAACTCCAGAAAGTCGGCGGCCTCTTCTGCCGCGCTTGTATTGGCCAGTAGCGACGACAACTCACCCAGCGCCTTCCGCGGAATCAGCGTCTTCTTCTCGCCCGTCACACCGCTCAGCGATTCACCCAGCCGTTCGATGTGCGCCAGCCGATGGCCGTCCGTCGCCACCATCGCCATCGACTCCGGCTTCAGCACCAGCAAGGCGCCGTTCAGCGTATAGCGCGACTCCTCCGAAGAGATCGCGAAGATCGTCTTCGACACCATGGACCGCAGTGCGCTGGCGGAAATCTTCGTCGAGATCGCCGCCGGAAACTCCGGCACCTGCGGAAAGTTCGCGCGGGCCATGCCGACCATCTTGGTGTTGGATCGGCCACTGCGGATCTGCACCCAGTGATTGTCCTGCAGCTTGATCGAAATCTCGCCTTCAGGCAGCAGCCGGATGTAGTCGTACAGCTTGCGCGCCGGCACGGTGCAGGCGCCGGATTTCTTGATCTTCGCCGGGCAGCTGGTGCGCAGGCTCTGATCCAGGTCCGTCGCCGTGATCGTGAGGCGGTCATCGCTCGCCTCGAACAGAAAATTCGACAGGATCGGAATGGTCGTCTTGCGCTCCACGACGGACTGCGCCGCGGTGAGCTCGCGAAGCAGGTCGGCGCGGGAGACGGTGATGTCGAGCGGACCGACAGGCGGGAGCGAGGTCGTGGCGGTGCTCATCGTGGAGTCCTGACTCGTCTCTTGGGCTGGCGACGTGGCAAAGGTAGACATCTGTGCGTTTCTCCCGTGTTGCTCGCCATAGCGAGGGTAGGCAGCGGCTCTGGCGCGTGACGTGGGTGACGCTGCGTCCGGGCGTGTGAGAAGCGTAACACCCACCGGGCCGGGTTGGAATGCCGCTGCTGAGCTTCATGGTAGCGAAACCCGGCGTGCGGAAAAGAGGGTGCCTGGGTGGAGAACGCACCGGCTCCTTGGGTTTCGGTGTTCGGGCAAGCGCGTAACCCGGTCTGCAGCCTGCGAGGTGGGAGTTGGCCCGACGCCTGATCCGCGAGGATGGTTTCTAAGAACAAAAGCTATTCAGAGAGATATTCATCCGTAGTCGTCATCGTTGTCGCCGGAAAAGTGGAAAGCGGGTGCAAGTGGAACCTGCTTCTACGGTTGCGTGCGGTGCGGGATTTCTAAAATCGAGCACGTGGGACTAGGAAGGCGTGGATCGATGGATGGGTCGCTGGTCGATGGCCCCGGGTGATGCACGGTTTCCACATAGCCGGGCGATGCACCGGCGGAGGAGTGGGCTCCGGGATCGGAAAAGCAAGCAATCTGCAGTATTGGCGCGGCCCTTCTCACGGGCGGCGTTACACAGACAGCGGCTGCTGCGGAGTAAATCGCGGTTGTTCCGCAGCTTGCACAAGCCTGGTGCCGGCGTGGAAAACCGGGTGCGAAGCTGGGTAGAGCTTCGGCTCGGCATGACCAAAGCGATGCGGACTCTGCCATGTGCTTCTGGCCTGCTTCCTTCGCGCAAGCGGGATGACAGGTGTCATGCACCGGGGGTGAGAGAGAAGGAGTTGCTGGTGCCATACCGAGGTGCACAATGGCTGGTATGAGGCCGGAGAGCGTAGACGCAACGGGCGCGATCGAGCAAAGCAGCAGCGCCGCGCGCATCAAGGACGGGCTTGCCGCGGAATACACCAGTGCCGGTGATGTGACGCGCTTCTGGCGCAACTCCAGCGGCTCGGCGCGCATGATGCGCTACGTTTCGCTGCTGTACACGGGCTTCTGGATCATTCAGCCGATCTATGAGCACTCCTGGGAAAAGTGGCTCTGGTTCGGCATTGTGTACTCCGCGTTTCTCGGCCTGTACTTCCTGATTCCAAACTCCCAGGGACGGGTGCAACGCATTCTGCTTGGCCAGATGATCGCGATGGCGTTCGGGTATTACCCCTTCAATCAAAGCGCCTGCGGCATGTTCGTGTACCCCATCGTGATGCTGGCATTCATGACCACGAGCATGCGGACCTATGTGTTGGTCCTGACGGCACAGTCCGTGGCCGTCGTGGTCGAAGCGTGGACCTTCCACCTGCAGTGGTGGACGGCGCTGATGGCGGTCTTCTTCTCACTCGTCGTCGGCTTCAGCAACTTCGCCTACACCAAGCAGGAGCGCGCCTCCTACCAGCTGCGCCGCGCCAATGACGAGATTGAGCACCTGGCCCAGGTCGCGGAACGCGAGCGCATCGCACGGGATCTCCATGACCTGCTCGGGCACACGCTGACGCTCATCGCGATGAAGAGCGAGTTGGCCAACCGCGTCTTGCCCTCTGACCCCGCACGCGCCGCGCAGGAAATGCTGGACGTCGAGCAGACCGCCCGCAAGGCCCTGGCCGAGGTGCGCGAAGCAGTGACGGGTTACCGCAGCGATGGCATCGCGGCAGAGGTGCAGCGAGCGCGCCGCGCACTTCTGGCAGCGGGCGTGCAACTCACGGTCAGCATGGAGCCGGTGCATCTGGAGCCGGCGCAGGCCAATGTGCTGTGCCTGGCGCTGCGCGAAGGTGTGACCAACCTCGTTCGGCATGCGAATGCGACCGCCGCGACCCTGACGCTGGATGCGGACGGCGACGCCTTGCGCATGCGGCTACAGGACGACGGCATCGGCTTCGCACGGTGCGAAGGCAACGGCTTGCGCGGCATGCGTGAGCGCGTGCGGCAGCTGGATGGCTCGGTGTCGGTCACCTCCGTGGTGCCGCGCGGAACGGCGGTGACCATTCACCTGCCGGTCGCCGCGACGCAAACCGTGAACCCGGTGTTGGCAAAAGCGCAACCTCTGCAGGAAGCCTCGCCCAAGCGCGTCATGGACGGCCTCTTACCTGCGTTGGAGCAGAGATCGCGATGAGCAAGATTCGGGTACTACTCGCGGAAGACCAGGGCATGGTGCGCGGTGCACTCGCGGCGCTGCTCGGCATCGAGCCCGATATCGAGGTGATCGGCACCGTCAGCAATGGTCAGGAGGCCTTTCGCTCCCTGGCAAAGGCGCGCCCGGACGTCGTCGTCACGGACATCGAGATGCCCGAAATGACCGGTCTCGAGCTCGCCGCACGCATCCGCGAACTCTACCCGGACACCCGCGTCGTCATCGTCACCACCTTTGCCCGGCCGGGCTACCTGCGTCGCGCGCTCGACGCGGGCGCGTCCGGCTATCTGCTCAAAGACCGGCCCAGCGCGGAGCTGGCCGATGCCGTGCGCCGGGTTCACCGCGGTCTCCGCGTCGTCGACCCGGATCTTGCAGCCGAAATCTGGAACGCCGAGCCGGACCCGCTCTCCGATCGCGAACGCGAAATCCTGCGGCGCGCGGGCGAGGGCGAAGCCACGGCGGAGCTGGCAAAGTCGCTTCGGCTGAGCGAGGGTACGGTGCGCAACTACCTCTCCGAAGCCATCAGCAAGCTCGGCGCGGCCAACCGCATCGAAGCCGCCCGCCTCGCCCGCGCCAAAGGCTGGCTATAACCCGGGCACCACAAACGCACCACAACTGCGGCTTCAGCCGCTGAGGTGAGGAACCCAACATGCGCCACATCGCTCAAACGCTCATACTCCTCGTGGCAACCGCCACCACCGCCCTCGCGCAAACCGCCCAGTCCACAC
>CAXUEG010000279.1:378-4091 GCA_964249935.1 uncultured Terriglobus sp. | reverse complement strand
GTGACGTTGTCGGAGGGGAGGTGGCCGGCGTAGGTTTCGGGGGCGACGTCGTCGTTGATGACGGGGAGTGTTGGGAGAGCGCCGGTGGAGCCGGCTTCCTCCACGACGGCGTTGACGTGTTCGAGGACCTCTTCGACGGTCATGATGTAGAACTCGCGGCCGTTGTCGTAGCCGGTGTCGATGATGGATTTGAGAAAGCGTCCGGCGGCCTGGGCGGCGGCGTAGTCGGTGATCACGTGGTTGTGGCGGCGCTTCATTTCGACCCAGGCGATGTTGGGCATGGCGATCCACATGGGGCGGTCGTTGACGGCGAAGCGGATGTCGGTGGCATCGGCGTGGCGGGTGGCGATGGCGACAAAGGTACCCTTCCAGACGCAGTGGAGATCTTCGCCGGTCCAGCGATCGGTGCTGTGGAAGTTTTCGTACATGCGGAGGCTCCTCTCTGCAGGTTTTGGGTAGCAGGGTCGCCCGCTCTGTTCCGGTCTGTTCCGCTCTGGGCGGAGGGGTGTGAGCCCGTTGCGATGGGCGGGGTCGCGCCGCCCGTACGTCGCCGTGACCCTCGGCGAGGCGCGGCGACCGGCTTAGAAGCGGAAGGATAGGAAGAGGTTGAGGATGCGGTTGGCCGCGGTGCTCCCGGTCTGCTCGGCATCCAGGGACAGGCTCTTGCCGAAGTAGGGCGAGCTCAGCTGACCGATTGGAACCGATGGATTGTTATGATTCAGAACGTTCTGCGCCTCCAGGCCGAAGAAGCAGTGGAAGAAGCGATCCTGTGGCGCGGGTTTTGCGCCGGGCTTGACGGGTTCGGCGGGCAGCTTGCGGCCGAAGATGAACTCGCGCCCGAACTGCGCCTGCAGCGAGTAAAAGCTGGGCGCGATGCCATAATCGATCGGCACAATCGTCTGCCCGGCGACCGGCGCCGTGTCGAAGTTGCCCAGAGCGGTACGCACCACCGACGGCCGGGTCAGGTCCGTCGCAAAGGCGGGCCGGTCGTTGAAGATGGAGTCGCCGTTGTTGTCCTGGCCTGTGGTGACGTTGAAGCGGTTCGCCGCGTGGGCCGCCAGGAAGGCTGACCCTGAAAAGCTGAACGGGAGGTTGAACCACGAGCCGACGAAGAGACGGTGGCGGGCCAGAGAGGGCGTGCGCCCGTAGTCGGCGGCGATGTTGTAGGAGTCGGAGACGAAGTTGTTCGGACCCCAGCCATCGCTCTGCCGGAAGCGCAACGTGTAGTTGACCCACATACCAAAGTGGCTGCTGAACTGCGCGTTGTAGTTCGGCGCGAATGTGGTTGTGTCCGACGTTCCGAGCGATGCGAACTGGTACACGTTCTGCGTACCGCCCAGCGGGCGTACGCCGTTGAAAGGCGCGTTCGCGTTGCGCGATAGCAGCTGATGGGTGCCATGCTCGTGCGTGAAGGACAGCGACAGGTTGCCGCGCCAGAGGCGTCGCTCCGCGGTAATGCCCTCACCCACGACGTAGGGCGAATGCAGGTTGGGCGCGATCTGGTACACCGTTGAAGCCGTTGTCTCCGGCCCCGCCCCCTGTGACTGCAGCGGCCCCTGTGACGCTGACGATGCCTGCGGCGGCGCCGCGGGGTAGGTGTCCGGGTTTTGCAGGTAGAACGACTGCTGCAGTACCCCGTTCTCTCGCGCGGCGGTCAGGATGTTTGCGGCGCCGAAGCGGTCATAGAAGAAGCCAACGCCGCCGCGCAGGCGCACGATGGGCGTGCCGCCCTTGCGCGCGATCGTCCACGCAAAGCCAAGCCGCGGCGCGGGGTCGTTGTGATCCGGAATGCCGTACTGCGACTCATACCGGAGACCGCTGGTCAGCGAAAAGCTGGGTGCGACTTTCCATTCATCTTCGAAGTAGACGCCGAGGTCGCCGGTTGAGATGATCGCCGATGGCGTGCCCGCGGTCATGTTGTACTGCGACGCGCCGCCGCCCGCCGCGCGGATTTGTGCCGGAGTTTGGCCAGCTGCCAGCCCGCGCAGCGTGGTCTGGTATGCCGCGAGCGAGGCGAAGGTGTACTGCCCGTTGTAGCTCGCGGTGGACGAGTTGCTATCGCGCGTGAGGCGGTAACGCATGCCCGCGCGGAGAAAATGCTTGCCACGGTCGACGCTCAGGTATTCCTGGAACTCGTAGTTGTCCTGCGCGTCCCGCAGCTGCTGCGCCGGGCTGCCGCCGCCGCTGAAGCCGCCCTGCACAATCAGCGACGCGGCCGTGCTGTTGGGAATTTGCGAGGTGCGCGTGCGCCGGTACTGGAAGCGCGTCTCCATGACTGTCTTTGGGCTTACCACGGTGGTGTCGCCCAGCTGCAGCGTGAAGGTTTCCAGGCCGGAGGTGTACGCCTGTGACGGCAGCACGAGCTGCCCGGCGCCGATGCCGGCGTTGTTCTGGTGCGTTCCTGACCAATCGCCGCGCGCCGTGAGCGTGTTTCGCTCGCCGAACTGGTGATCGATGCGGAGGTTTGCCGACCGCGTCAGTAACGGGTCCGCGACGGTTTCTGAAAAGGGAACGATGTTGAAGCTCGCATCCAGCACCTCCGCGTTTACAGCCGCGCTGTTCTGGAGGTCGTTTACGGTGGCGCCCGCGAAATATGACGTGTGCTTGCCCATGGGACCGTTCACGTTGGCGTCGAGGAAGATGGACTGGTACGCGGGTTTGGTCGGCAGGTACGGGTTGCGCGCGTTGAACGGATCGGCGTTGCCGCTGAGGTATACGCTGCCCTGCAGCTTGTCGCCGCCGGGCCGGGTGAAGATCTCGACGACCGAGTTGCCCCGCTGATCGAACTGCGAGGAGAACGCGTTCTGATTGACGCGGATCTCGCGGATGCTCGACTTGGGCGGCAGCCGGCCGTTGCTGAAACCATCCACGCGAAGCTCCGGCGGTGATCCGTCGTCGGTTTGCACCAGTGCATTGATCTGCTGCTGCAGGGTGCCGGGGTTGTCGGACAGGGCGCTCAGCTGGTTGCCGCGCAGGACCAGTGCCTGACCGTCGGAGATGTTGCCATCCCCGGTCTCCGCGCTAGACACGTCGACGGTCTCGTCCTTTGCCGCGATCCGGAGCTTTACCAGCACCTGCGGATGTGCGGTGCGGCCGACCTCCACCGTTTGCTGCGCGTCGAGAAATCCCGGCGCGGCGATCTGGAGTGTGTACTCGCCAGACGGCAGTGTCAGCAGAAGTTCGCCGCTGCGATCCGTGCGAAGCGTCTGCACGGGAGCGTCGTTGGCGGTGCGCGCCTGGAAAACACGAACCTGCGCGCGTGGGACCTTGGCCCCGGAGGGGTCCATGACCACCACTTCCACGGGTGCGGACTGCGCATTCAAGGCAGCCGCGGCGGTCTGGGCGTTGGCGGACGGCACGCACAGGAGGGCGGCAGCCGCGATGTGAGACGCGCACCCGGTCCAACCCAAACCTCGATTCGCAACGCGCACGGGGGCGCACGAACGAAAGAGCACCAGAATGAGCTTCCTGTGACGAAATGTGAGGCGTGCGAGCGAGCGCTTCGCGCTTCTATCTAAGCACGCAACCCTGTGAAACACAGGCATGCGGAGAGGGACAGCAGTGGGGAAATCGTAGAACGAATCTAGAACGCAACTCTTGATGCAAATTGAAGCCGGGAGCGAACCCGGTCTGGACACGTATGCGGTACCGGAACCAGGCTAGAACGGAATGTCGTCGTCGGAGCCGCCGAAGTCGGCGTCCGATCGCGCGCC
>CAXUEG010000279.1:0-368 GCA_964249935.1 uncultured Terriglobus sp. | reverse complement strand
TTGCCGCGGCTGTAACCGCCCTGGTTGCCGCCATAACCGCCGGAGCTCTGATTGCCACCGTAGCTGGACCCACCCTCGCGTTCCCCGCCACGGCCACCGAGCAGCGTCAACTCGTTCACGATGATTTCCGTGCGGTACTTCTTCTGCCCGCTCTCCTTGTCATCCCAGGAACGCGTTTGAATTTTGCCTTCGATGTAAAGCTGTGTCCCTTTTTTCACGTAATCCCGCACGATTTCTGCCGTGCGATTGAAGCACACCAGATTGTGCCACTCTGTTTTATCTACCCAGTTGCCGGTCTGATCTTTTTGCCGGTCCGCGGTGGCAAGCGTCAGCTGTGCAACCACCGTTCCGCCCTGGGTCGCTCGCAA
>CAXUEG010000278.1:3905-4122 GCA_964249935.1 uncultured Terriglobus sp. | reverse complement strand
CCACCAACCCCACCACGCCGCCCAACCCAGATTTCCTTGCCATGGACGTCTCCTTCATCGGCGCCTCGCTCATCCTGCCCGCTGTTCTGGCCGCGCTCGCCACGCCCACCGAACCCTTCCACGGCGAAGCCGTCATCCTCGTCAAGCCGCAGTTCGAAGCGGGCAGGGAGTGGGTCGGCAAGGGCGGGATCGTCCGCGACCCCGAAGCACACCGCAT
>CAXUEG010000278.1:2209-3895 GCA_964249935.1 uncultured Terriglobus sp. | reverse complement strand
ACATCCTCCTGGACGGCACCATTTATCTCGCCAGCGAAACCGTCGCACAACTCGGCGCACAATACACCGACGTCACCGAATCCCCCATCACTGGCGCTGAAGGTAATCGCGAGTTCCTGCTCTACGCCCGCTTCCGAACGGGAGCGATCCGTCGCCTGTAGGCCACTGCAAAGAAGCACCACGCACGGACTTCCGTTCCGGACAAGTCCAGCAACCCAAACCCTTGCACCGTACACTGTCCCTGATGCCGACCATTGCCATCGTTTCCAAGCCCCAAAAGCAGGAGCTGGAAGCCATCCTGCGAGATCTGCTGGAATGGCTCGACCAGCGCAGCATGACATGCGTGCTCGACCAAACGTCGGCCTGCTATGTCGGCCGGCAAGGGATCGATCGCGAGCACCTTCCAGACCAGCACCCGGACCTGGTCGTCGTCCTCGGCGGTGACGGCACACTGCTCTCCGTGGCCCGCGCCTTCGCGCAAACGGCAACGCCACTTCTGAGCGTCAATCTCGGCTCGCTGGGCTTTCTCACCGAAGTTCCTCTCGAAGAGCTCTACCGCACCCTCGAGGCATGGTGCCACGGCACCTCCGACGAGGACAAGCGTGGCATGATGCGCGTCACGCTCACGCGCGACTCCGGCGAGCCCCAGCAATGGGACGTGCTCAATGACGTGGTGCTCAGCAAGGGCGCCATCGCACGCATCGGCGAGTATGTCGTCGAGCTTGACGGCGAATTCGTCGCACGCTTCCGCGCCGACGGCGTCATCGTCTCCACCCCGACCGGCTCCACCGCCTACAATCTTGCCGCCAACGGCCCCATCGTCATGGCCAACGTGAACGCCAGCATCGTCACACCCATCTGCCCTCACCTGCTCACGGTTCGCCCGATCGTCGTACCCGGCGACGCGGAGATCAAGCTACACGTCGAAGGCATCGCCGACCAGACCTTTCTCACCATCGACGGCCAGGAAGCCGTCGAGCTGAAACGCGGCGACCAGGTCCACTGCGTTCGCTCGCCCTACAGCGTCCACCTCGTCCGCCTCGGCCAGCACGGCCTCTTCAACGTTCTCCGCTCCAAGCTCAAGTGGGGCCAGCGCTAGAGAGGTATCCTCAACCCATGACCCAGCTCGACGTCACCTACCACCTCGCCGCACCTCCCCGCGAAGCCTCAGCCCTCGCGCTGAACAGCCTGCGTGAGGTGTACGGCATTCGCCGGGTCGACCTCCACGAGCGCGAACGCACCGTGCATATCGAGTACGACGCCACCCGACTCACCGACCAGATCGTCCGCCAGCTCCTGCGCCGCGCCGGTCTTGAACTCACCGAACCTGCAGTTGAGGTGGTTCCCGACGAGCCGCCAGCCCTCGCCCAAACCACGGCATAACGGGCAACATAGCGCGACTCATGCGCAAAATTTCGAATCAAGCTCGCTACGCAAACCTAAGGTTCGCTGCGCAGCGCGTAGCACCAACCGCATCGGAAGGGCATAGCCCCAGCTGTGCCGCACAACCGGTCAAGAGAGCCGGGGCTTCAGCCCTGAGGTCCGTCTTGCAACGAATGCCAAGAGCGGCAACGGACAAGCGTTCCACTTGCCGACCTCCGCATCCACTGCTAAACTCAGAAAGTCGAAGAGGCGCTGCCCAGCGCTCATAGAGTGTGCACCCGTAGCTCAGCTGGATAGAGCAAT
>CAXUEG010000278.1:0-2199 GCA_964249935.1 uncultured Terriglobus sp. | reverse complement strand
CGGCGCGCCCTTGCGCAACCCATCCGTCCCGGCGCAAATTATCATTCGTCCCGGCCCCGATGGTCATCCTGAGCGAAGCGAAGGACCGGCATTCGCCACGCGAGAGCGAAGCGCGAGCTCGAAGTGAAGCCACGCCGACTCGGTTCACACAACTTCACGACTAACGCCCCGGAACGGGGACGAGAAAACGCCCGCGCAAGGCGCGGGCGTTTCCATGAAGTAGTGGAGGCGGTGGGAGTTGAACCCACGTCCGAAACAACTGTCAACAGAGAGCGTTCATGCTTTTCCCAGGTTCAATTTGTCTCGTACGTTGCGCTATGAATGGGCAAAGAAACGCAACGCACCAGCTCGATTGGGTCTCGTCCTTGGCGCACGAGCAGAGCTCCGCAGACCAGCCTACTGTATGACGTCCGCAACCAGCCCATAGGCGAAGCCGGAGGAAGACGGCTACTTAACTAATTAAGCAGCAAGCGCGTACTGAGGTTCGGCACTTATCGTTTTGTGAGCAGTTTAAGGGTGTTCACGCCCCTGCATGCCTCTCTGCCACAAGCAATCCCGTCGAAGCCGTGACGCCCCCATTCGATGCCCGCGTATGGGGCAGTTTGGAGCAGCTCCGCAGGCCCGCGTTGGGGCACTGCCAAAGATCTATGGTCATTATAGATCCATTCCAAGCCAGAATGTCGCGACTGCGGTAGGCTGGTGAGCGTTGCCCGCTGCGCTCAGGGGCTCAACCTAAGGACACCATGAACTCACGCGCTTTGCTGCTGACAGGATTGCTCGCCATGACCGCCAACGCCCAGGTTACGAAAACGCCATTTGGCACCACGCCCGCCGGCAAGGCCGTCGACATGTACACGCTCAAGGACGCCGCCCTCACCGTCAAAGTGATTACATATGGCGCACGCATCCAGAGTGTGATTGCGCCTGACAAGAACGGCAAGGAGGCCGACGTGGTCCTCGGCCATCCTGACCTCGCCGGCTACCTGGCCGACCGCGACACCTATTTCGGTTCGGTCGTGGGACGGTACGGCAACCGGATTGCCAAGGGCCAGTTCACGATCAACGGCCAGACCTCGCACATTCCGATCAACAACAACGGTCAGACGCTGCACGGTGGCACCGACGGCTTCGACAACCGTGTCTGGGACGCGAAAGAAATCCCGATGGGCGTGGAGCTGACCTTGGTCTCGCCGGATGGCGATCAGGGTTTTCCGGGCGAGTTGACCGCGCACGTGCGCTACACGCTGCACGGGCACGATCTGCGCATCGAGTACAGCGCGACGACGACGAAACCGACGGTGCTGAACCTGACGAATCACTCCTATTTCAACCTTGCGGGCGAGGGCAACGGCAACATTCTTAACACGCAGGTGATGATCAATGCCGATCGTTACACGCCGGTGAGCGATGTGCTGATTCCGACGGGCGACCTGCCCAGCGTTGCCGGAACGCCGTTCGACTTCCGCACGCCGCATGCGATTGGTGAGCGGATTGATGCGACCAACGACCAGCTCAAGATTGCCGGCGGCTACGACCATAACTGGGTGCTGAACGGCGCCAACGGCACGATGAAGCTGGCAGCGAAGGCGGTCGATCCGGCCAGCGGCCGCACTTTGACGATCACGACGACCGAACCCGGCGTGCAGTTTTACACCGGCAACTTCCTGAAGGAAGGGCAGATCACCGGAACCGGTGGGCAGAAGTACGCTTACCGGGGCGGCATGTGTTTTGAGACACAGCATTTCCCAGACTCGCCCAACCACCCGAAGTTTCCGACGACGGAGCTTGATCCGGGGCATACGATGCGCTCCGAAACCGTCTTCAGCTTCGGCGTGGAGAAGTAGCCCGCCCCTGATCTGAATTTGGCTAAGTTCCTATTTTCGGACAACTTAGCGTTCGTCCTGCTCCGGTCGAAAGGGCAAGGTTGTGGCGGGGCGGACAGTGCTTTTCGACAGGTTTATAGCTTGCCTGCGAAGCGTTCTACGACGTCGCGTGAAAGGGTCTGGTTGAGCGTTCCGATGTTCTTCCAGGGGTCGCGTTTGAGGCGGTCGCGCCACTCGGTGGTGAAGCTTGCGATGGTGAAGCGAGGGCGCTCGGAATCGGCGAGCACCTTCCAATCGAGCGGTACGCTCACGGGCAGGCCTGGGCGGGAGCGCATGCTGTAGGGGGCAACGGCGGTGGCGCCGCGTTCGTTGCGCA
>CAXUEG010000277.1:0-4171 GCA_964249935.1 uncultured Terriglobus sp. | reverse complement strand
GGCGGCGCGCAGGAGATCTACGGCATTACGCCCGACCTGACCACGCTGGGCAAGATTATCGGCGGTGGCCTGCCGGTGGGTGCCTTTGGCGGTCGCGCGGAAATCATGGACATGCTCGCGCCGCTAGGGCCGGTGTACCAGGCTGGAACCTTGAGCGGAAACCCCTTGGCGATGGCTGCAGGCATTGCGCAGCTGACGGCGCTGCATGAGGCGGGTGCTGATTTTTATACTCGGCTGGCCGAGGTCACCCGGCAGATCGCGGAAGGCGTGCAGACGATTGCTGAGGAGCTTGGCGTTCCGCTTGTGACCAACCGCATGGGCAGCATGTTTACCTGGTTTTTTCGCGACAGCAGCGACTCGGATGTGGTGATCGATTTCGACGATGCTGCACGGTCGCTTCCGGCGCGCTTTGGGGTGTTCCATCGCGTCATGCTGGAACGCGGCGTTTGGCTGCCACCGTCGCAGTACGAGGCGGCGTTTGTGTCCGCGGCGCATGGCGCGCTGGAAGTCGAGCAGACGCTCAGGGCTGCCCGCGAGGCCCTGACCGCAGTGCAGCAAATGCTGCTCAGGCCGCAACCGCTGGTTGGGTAGCGTGTTCCCGGCGCGCGAGGTTTTCATGTGCCGTGCGAATCGGCCCTGCTACCCTGAATACCTGAAATCAGCCAGCAAGGACGCCGTGCACGTGAAGCCTCCCCTTGAGTCAAAAGCCGAATCGCACACCGAAGCCAGTCAGGGCGCAAGGCCAGTTACCTACGCCGATGCAGGCGTCGACATTACTGAGGGCGACCGTACCAAACAGCGCATCAAGATGCTTGCGCGTAAAACCTTTAATAAGCAAGTGCTGAGCGAGATCGGCGGCTTTGGCGGCCTGTTCGGCCTGGACCTGGCCAAATATCCGAATCCCGTGCTGGTGAGCTCGGCCGACGGCGTGGGCACTAAGCTGAAAGTGGCGTTTGAGCTTGGCATTCACCACACGGTCGGCGCGGACCTGGTGAACCATTGTGTGAACGACATCGCCGTGCAGGGAGCGACTCCGCTGTTCTTTCTGGACTACCTGGCAACCGGGCGGCTGGAAGGTTCGGTGTGCGAGACGGTGGTGAGCGGATTGTCAGAGGCGTGCAAGGCGAACGGCTGCGCGCTCATTGGCGGCGAGACAGCGCAGATGCCCGGTTTCTATGCGGACGGGGAATACGACCTCGCCGGCTTTATCGTCGGCGTGGTCAACCGCGACGAGATCATCACCGGCGCTGGGATCGAGCCGGGTGACTGCCTGATCGGGCTGCCCAGTAATGGCTTGCACACGAACGGCTACTCCCTGGCGCGCAAGCTGTTATTTGAGGTGGCGAAGTACGGTCCTACGCAGTACGTGAACGCGCTGGAGGACAAAACGGGCGCGGCGCTGATGCGGCAGCACCGCAGCTACCTGGGGATCCTGCGCAAATTGTGGACCGCCGGCATTGTGCGTGGCATGGCGCACATCACCGGTGGCGGGATTACAGAGAACCTGCCGCGCATCTTCCAGAAAGGCCTGGGAGCGCAGGTGGAGTTGAGCAGCTGGCAGGTGCCGCCGCTCTTTCAGCATCTGCAAGAACTGGGCGACGTAGCGCAGGATGAGATGCTGCGCACGTTCAACATGGGCATCGGCATGATCGTGGTGGTGCCAGCCAACCAGGTGAAGAAGGCGAAGTCGATTCTGAATCGTGCGAACGAACGCTTCGTTCTGATGGGACGGGTGGTTCGTGGCGACCGCCGCGTGCAGTACGTGTAATGAAGCAGCGGGTCAGCGAATCAGCGAGCCACCAAGTCAGCGAGCCACCCTATGCTGGGAAGAAGCGCCTGGGCGTTTTGCTGAGCGGTCGTGGTTCGAACTTTGTCAACATCGCAGCAGCGATCGAGCGGGGCGACTTACTGGGCTGCGAGATCGCGCTGGTAATTTCGAACGTTGCGGATGCGCCCGGTCTTGCTGCCGCTCGCGAACACGGTTTGAGCGCGGTGGCGCAGCCTAGCCGGGGAGTGCCGCGCGAGGAGCACGACCAAGCCATGCTGGCGCACCTGCGCGAGCATGCGGTGGAGTACGTGATCCTGGCTGGCTACATGCGCTTGCTCATGCCGGCGTTTCTGCAGGCGTTTCCGCAACGCGTGCTGAACATTCACCCGTCACTGCTGCCAAGTTTCCCCGGTTTAGAGGCGCAGAGGCAGGCGTTGGAGTATGGGGTGAAGGTTGCGGGATGCACTGTTCACTTCGTGGATGACGCGGTGGATCATGGCGTTATCGTGATGCAACGGCTTGTGCGTGTGCGTGAGAACGATACGGTTGAACGGCTTTCCAGGCGGATCCTGATGCAGGAGCACCGCTTGTATCCGGAGGCGATCGCCCGTGTGCTCAGCGGCAAG
The DNA here is from genome assembly GCA_964249935.1 of uncultured Terriglobus sp. GTDB lineage: Bacteria > Acidobacteriota > Terriglobia > Terriglobales > Acidobacteriaceae > Terriglobus. The sequence continues at coordinate 1,777 of CAXUEG010000277.1, read as the reverse complement.
TATGAGGTTCGCGGCCGGCAGTATGTGCCGAAGCTTCCAGGCTCCGCAGAGGAAAGCTGATCCGGTGGCGACGTGCGCACCATGGAGAGCCGGGTGTGCCGTCGCTGCGGTGCTTCGCCGAAAGCGATACCGTAAGACAATGCCTGAGCGTTCTGCGCGTCGCGCATTTTCCCGCCGTTCGTTTGTTGCTTACGTCACCGCGGCATCCTTAAGCCTGTTTGCAGGTGAGGTCCAGGGACAAGCAGCGATCGACGCGGCTGTCCACGAGTACATGCAGGAATTCGACATTCCCGGACTATCGATTGCTTACGGTCGCGGTGCGCGGATTTTCTTTGCCCAGAGTTATGGATGGGCAGACCGCGGTAAAAAAAATCCAGTTTCGACAAACAGCCTGTTTCGGATCGCGAGTTGCTCGAAACCAATCACTTCGGCCGCAATTTACACGTTGGTGCAAACCGGCAAACTGCGCACGAGCGACAAGGTGTTCGGTCCGCAAGGTATTTTGCCCCACTTCAGGCTCGGCAAGGACGCCGGCCAAGTGCAGCAGATCACGGTGGAGCACCTGCTGACGCACACCTCGGGCGGATGGGCCAATGGGCCGGGCGATCCCATGTTTCATACCAGCGAACACGACCACGGCGCTTTTCTGCAGCACACGCTCGACACGCATCCATTGACGACCCCGCCGGGGACGGAGGCAGCCTACTCCAACTTCGGCTACTTCGTGCTCGGCCGCGTCGTCGAGCAGGTGGCCGGGCAGTCCTATGAGGACTTCACGCGAGAGAAGGTGTTAGCACCCTTGGGCGTTCACGACATGCGGCTTGGTATGCGCAAGGCCGCGCCGAACGAAGTCCACTATTACGGCCAGGGAAAGCGCGACCCGTATGACATACCCATCGAACTGCACGACGCAAATGGCGGCTGGCTGGCGACGGCATCTGATCTGGTGCGCTTCGCGCTGGGTGTGTTCTCCGCAGCCGACAACGCGGGTGCGCCGGCGCTGCTCTCTGCAACCACGCTGGCGCAGATGACACAGGTCCTGCCGCCAAATCCAAGGTATGCGAGCGGATGGAGCGTCCTGCCGCGGCACGACTTCTCACATTCCGGCGGCTTTGATGGTTCAGCCAGTTACCTGGTGCATCGGCACGATGGCATCGCATGGGCGGTCGTCGTCAACACGCGCCAGAGCGAGCCGCCGTTGGAACGCGACCTCCACCAACTCTCATGGCAGATTGCGGATCAATTGCAGGCATAGCTCGCTGGCGCAGCGCATCGGAAAAGCTCTCTATACCGTCACCGCTTGCTGACCGGCCTCCTGCAACGTGACCTTGATGTCGAGCCTGCGCCGTCCTCGAAAGATCGTGACTGTAATCGCATCGCCGCTCTTATGCGAGTTCATCGCGCTGCTCAGGTCCTGCGCATTGGCGACCTGCTGACCGTCGATGGCGACGATCAAGTCGCCGCCCAGCAGCACGGGAGTGTTGCCCGAGTACCGGCGTTCGGTGCCGCCCTTCAAACCAGCGCGATCGGCAGCCCCACCCGGCTGCACACGTTCGATCAGCACACCATAGTCGGCGGGCAGGCCGATCTGCTCGGCAAGATCCGGGCCGATCTCCAGGGAAACAATGCCAAGCGAAGGACGCCGTACGTGTCCGTACTTCGAGAAATCCTCAAGCACCGCGCGCGCCGTGTTGATCGGAATCGCGAAGCCTACGCCGGCGCTCTGGTCGGCGTTGTTGCTTGCGCTGTTCTTCCTGATCATCGTCACGACGGTCGA
>CAXUEG010000276.1:0-4186 GCA_964249935.1 uncultured Terriglobus sp. | reverse complement strand
ACCCCGGCATGGACCGAGCGGCCCGGAGTTCAGAGCATGGTTCGGGGCCGCGCTCGCGGCCTGGATGCTCTGCAGCGCCTTGGCGGCGATCACGTATTTTCTGATTCTTCGCAGCACCGGCGGCCGCTTTGTGTATCCACTGGACGACACCTACATCCATCTGACCGTGGCGAAGATGCTCGCCTTGTATGGCGTTTGGGGGCTCAGCCCCGACAGGTTTGCGAGTGCGTCGTCCGCTCCCGGATGGACGCTGCTGCTGATGAGCTTGAACCGAATCGCAGGCGTTCATCTGTTGACGCCATTGTTCGTGAACGCGGTGTTCGCGCTGGGTGTGGTTTGCGTCGTGTGTGCGACGGTGCGGACAAGCGTGCCGCGTGCTCCCGCATGGAGCGGCTTTGTGATCGCGGCAGCGGTCATCGGCTTTGCGCCACTCACGGGGATGTGGATCATGGGCATGGAGCACGTGGCGCAGATTTTTGCCGTGCTGCTGCTGCTTTGGACAGGTGCGAGGCTGATCGTGCAGGACGCTGCGCGTGGGGTCCTGGTCGCGGTCTGCGTTGCCGCTGCGCTCGCGACCTCGATTCGCTATGAGGGTGTCTTTGCGGTTGCGGCCGTAGGCCTGTTGCTGCTCGCACGCAAGCGCTGGGGTCCGGCAATCCTGGTTGCCGGGTCCGGCGCGGCGCCCATCGTTCTGTTCGGACTCTACTTTTATGCCAAATCGGGCTTCTTCCTGCCCTACTCAGTCATCGTCAAGGCGTCGTATGGCCTGCCCGGCTTTGCTCCGCTGCTAAGTGGGCTTGCAGGGTTTAACCCGGTGACCGCCGCCTTGTTGCCGCTGCTCATCTTCCTTCTTGCGGTGCGGGTAGCCACATATCGGCTTTGGATGATGGAGACCACGTATGCTTTGCTGGTCGCGGTCGTCGCTGCAGCCCACCTCTTTGCCGCCCGCAGTGGATGGTTGCTGCGCTACGAGGCGTATGTCGTCGCGGCGCTGGTGACGGCGGTCGGCATCATGATTGCGAGCTTTTTTTGGGACCGTCCGCCACAACAGGATCGAAGCCTGTCCAGGCTGACTTCTCCACGGGTGGTTGGCGGCGTGACGGTCGTTGCGTTGCTTTTCTCGGCTAAGGTGATGATGCGACGGTTCTGGTCCGGGCAAAAGCTTACGGTTCTCGCGTCCGTGGACCGGTTGGACGAGCACATTCAAATGGCCAATTTCATCGCCCGGTACTACGACAGATCGACGATCGTACTGGATGATATCGGCGCCGTATCTTATTTCTCCCATGCCAGGATTCTGGACGTGGCCGGGCTGGGCAGCGTTGAGCCGGTCTTGCCGGCGCGCGAAGGCCGGCGATTTACAGCGACTGAAATGAGGGACTGGGCTGCGCGAGAACAGGCTCGCATTGCAATCCTGCAGCCGGCATACAAAGAAACCCGTGAGCGGATCCCGAAAGAGTGGATTCTGCTGCAAACCTGGAAGCAGCCGCGCAATGTCGTCTTCCAGGATCTCGTCACTTCGTTGTACGCCGTCCGCCCGGCCGAGGTGGAGCGCTTGTGTGCGTCCCTTTCGGATTTCAAACTGATCGCAGACGACGCGATCGTTTACAACGCTTGTCCATCTAGAAACTCTCCGCACAGTTGAGACGATTGGGATTGGCGGACTCGCGTGTTCCGCCGCTCGAATCATCGGAAAGACTTTTAAGAAGATGCCACGCAGGAACGACATCGCAAAAATCCTCGTGATCGGCTCCGGTCCCATCGTGATCGGTCAGTCGGCAGAGTTCGATTACAGCGGCACACAGGCGTGTAAGGCGCTTAAGGCCGAGGGCTATCAGGTCGTGCTGGTCAACTCAAACCCGGCATCGATCATGACGGACCCTGAGGTGGCGGACCGCACGTATGTGGAGCCGCTAACGGCCAGGTACGTGGAAGAAATCCTTCGCGTAGAAAGCGAGTCGCTGAAGGCGAGCGGTGAGCCGGGCGTATTTGCCGTGCTGCCTACCGTAGGCGGGCAAACGGCACTCAATCTCGCGGTCGACATGGCGGATGCGGGCACGCTCGACAAGTACGGCGTGGAGCTGATCGGCGCGAAGCTGGACGCGATTAAGAAGGCCGAAGACCGGCTTCTCTTCAAGGATGCGATGAACCGCATCGGGCTCGACATGCCAAAGTCGGCGCTGATCAACAATCTGCGCGACGGCCTGGAGTTTGCCAATAAGATCGGCTTCCCCTGCGTCATCCGGCCATCGTTCACGCTGGGCGGATCGGGTGGCGGCATCGCCTATAACCGCGAGGAGCTGACAGATATTCTGACGCGCGGGCTGGACCTGTCACCCGTGCACGAGTGTCTGCTGGAAGAGTCCGTACTCGGCTGGAAGGAGTATGAGTTGGAGGTGGTGCGTGACTTAGCTGACAACGTCATCATCATCTGCTCGATTGAGAACTTCGATCCCATGGGTGTGCACACCGGCGACTCGATTACGGTCGCGCCCGCGCAAACGCTGACCGATCGCGAGTACCAGTGCATGCGCGATGCGGCCATTCGGGTCATGCGCGAGATCGGTGTGGAAACCGGCGGCTCGAATGTGCAGTTTGCGGTAAACCCGGCGAATGGCCGCATGACCGTCATCGAGATGAATCCGCGTGTGTCGCGATCCTCCGCGCTGGCGTCGAAGGCCACGGGCTTTCCCATCGCGAAGATCGCAGCCCGGCTCGCTGTGGGCTACACCCTGGACGAACTGCAGAACGACATCACCAAGGCGACACCGGCGTGCTTCGAGCCGACGATCGATTACGTTGTGGTAAAGATTCCCAAGTGGCAGTTCGAGAAGTTTCCCGGCGCCGACGAGGGCCTCGGACCGCAGATGAAATCCGTGGGTGAGGTCATGGCCATCGGCCGCACCTTCAAGGAAGCCTTGATGAAGGCGGTTCGCTCGCTCGAAACGGGCAAGAAGGCGAGCGCTGCCGACATTGAGCCGCGCCGCCTCACACAACGACTTGTCACCGCTCACCCGGAGCGGCTGCGATACATCTTTTACGCGTTCGAAAAAGGTATGAGCGTGCGCGAGGTAGCCCGGCTCACTACGATGGATCCCTGGTTCCTGTACCAGATCAAGCAGATCGTGGACGAGCAGAAGATCGCGGCAAGTGCCTCACCGGACTCCATCGACGCGCACCAGCTCCGCATCGCGAAACGCATGGGCATCTCGGACGACGTACTCGCGTCGTCGTGGAAGCTGGACGGCAAGGATGCAAGCGCGCGCGTGCGCGAACTCCGCGAAAAGCATGGCGTGTTGCCGGTCTTCAAATTGGTGGACACCTGCGCTGCGGAGTTCGAATCGTTCACGCCATACCTGTACTCCTGCTACGACGAAGAAGACGAAGCGACCCCGACCAGGCGTAAGAAGATCATCATCCTCGGCAGCGGGCCGAACCGCATCGGGCAAGGCATCGAATTTGACTACTGCTGCTGCCATGCCGCGTTCGCGCTGCGCGAGGACGGCTACGAGACCATCATGGTCAACTGCAATCCAGAGACCGTCTCGACCGACTACGACACCAGCGATCGCCTCTACTTCGAGCCGCTGACCCTGGAAGACGTGCTGGCTGTGTATAAGCATGAGGCAGCGAGCGGAGCGGAGATCGGCATGATCGTGCAGTTCGGCGGGCAAACACCGCTGAACCTATCGCTGCCGCTGAAAGCCGCGGGCGTGCCAATCGTGGGAACATCGCCGGAGTCGATCGAGCTCGCCGAAGATCGCAAGCGCTTCAACAAACTGCTGGAGGAGCTGCAGATTCCGCAGCCAGCCGGCGTGCTGGCGACCAGCGTGCAGGAGGCGATCGGAGGAGCCAATCGCATTGGGTATCCGGTGCTGGTGCGGCCCAGCTTTGTACTGGGCGGCCGCGCCATGGTCATCGCCTACGACGACGAGGCAATCCAGCGCTACATGAGCACGGCCATCGAGTACTCGCAGGAGCGGCCGGTACTCATCGATCACTTTCTTGAGGACGCAACGGAAGTGGACGTGGACGCGCTGTGCGAAGGCAGCGACGTGATCATCGCCGGCATCATGCAGCACATCGAAGAAGCCGGAATCCACTCGGGTGATTCATCCTGCGTGTTACCGTCGGTCGATCTGACCGCGGATGTGCTGCGGCAGATTCGCGAGTACACCCGCAAACT
>CAXUEG010000275.1:0-4194 GCA_964249935.1 uncultured Terriglobus sp. | reverse complement strand
CCCCTGCGGCCGACCCACCCGGCGGCCATGCGGAACGCCTGCCGATCGTTCCTATCGTGCGGCAGAGTTCGCCCGCGACAAACCCGTCCATCAGCCTTGTACCGCCACAGCACGTCGACCTGAAGCACCGGGGTGATGGTCTGAGCTCCGCAATCGCCGCGGACCAAGCCGCCCAGGCCAATCATGCTCCGGCCGGCCGCGCGGTTCGAGATATCCCGGTGACGACCGCGGCGGACAGCTCGCTGCGGGCGATCCGCGCGTTGGCGCAACAGACCGCGGGATCGCCGACCCCGGCACTCAAGCTTCCCGCACCGCCCAGCGCCGCGCTTCGCAAAGACCTGCCCGCGCTTGCCGCGGTAGAAAGTGGCGCCCGCCGCCGCGATCTGGACCCGGCAGTCACTTCCGGCATGGCAGAGCAGACGTTTGACGAAGGTAGCGCGCCGGCCACCGCGCGCACGGCCGTTGCGCTTGCCGCACCCAGCGCATTGGGAGGGCTGGTGCTCTCGCGCTCACACGCGCCTGCCGAAGACAGCGACACAAACCTGTCACCAGCCGCCGCCGTACCGGTGAACCTGTTCGATCAGCAGGGCCGGCTCATTCCCGTGCCCCCCATGAAAGGCTCGCACGAAATCCTGGTGCATCAGAATCAGATGGCCGTCGCGGACGGCCTTGACCGCATCCAGGATGACGGCGACCTGCTCGACCTGCGGCAGCGCAAGCTCCTGGTCGCATTGCCCGATGAGGACAGCACCTATCCGGACGACCGGCTGCCCGTCAACCGCCGCTACGCCCGGCCATGGACCGTTCGCTTTCTTCGCGACCTCGCCAGGGCGCACTACGCGCGGTTCGGCACGCCGCTGATCGTGACCAGCGCAGCGCGCACGGTCGAGTTTCAACGCCGGCTCGTCCGTGTGAACGGCAATGCCGCGCCACCGACCGGTGATGTCGCCTCACCGCACCTGTATGGGCAGGCCATCGACATCGGCAAAGGCCGCATGAGCCTGACAGAGCTGACCTGGATGCGTGCCTACCTGACTCCCGTGGAGAACGACGGCAAGATCGACGTGGAAGAGGAGTTCCAGCAAAGCTGCTTCCACATCAGCGTGTACCGCCGGTACCTTGGCCTGCCTACGCCGCGGCGCACCGCACCGCCTGCGCAGAACGCCCCGGCGGCGTTGTTGACCGCGAAAGAGGTTCCCGCACCCGACGACGGCAAGGGCACGGAAAAGAAGCGGCGCCGCATCAGCACCGCCATGCTCGCTACCGGCTTACGGTAGCTCGAAAGCTCCCCCAAGCACCTGCCGGCGGGTTTAACTCTGCATCTTCCCGCATCCGCAGCTCTTCTCAGAGCTGCGAGCAAGTACGTTTCTGTCGGTGCTTGCACGAACCTGCCTCTCGGCACGGGGCCAACGACGCCCCCCGGTTGCGCTACTGCACCTGCCCGCTTACCTCGTCGCTCGGACTGTCCATCTCCGACTCAAACCCGGCGCGAATCTCCTCAAGAAAGTCCTCCGCCGAGACCGCGTCGTCATTCTGCGCATGCGCCTCTGCGATGTGCCGCGCGAGATCGGCCAACAGCAGCCCCCATGCTGCAGCGTCCTCCCACATGCCAAAGGCAAGCGCCACGTGCTGCTCGCCACCGGCGATCCATACACGCAAGACCTCCAGCGATCGCGGATCACGAGAGGCGGCGGCGGGTACCGGGAGCGAATCTTTCTGAGACATTCCCCATATTATCCACCGCTCCCACACGCGCCACCTGCTTCCCACATGCATTTTGCGGTCATGCTCGGCGTTTACCTGTGAACGAGAAAACCTCTTAACTTGCTCTTTTTGTTTTGTTTCGCTCTCCGCTTCATCCATTTACCCGGGGACGGATAATGGAGCTGTGGCAACCTTCCTCCAAATCGTCGAACGCGACGGTCTTCCCTCCTCCGTCCATACCGAGCGCGTCATCCTCGGCGCAATGCTCTCCGACCCGGTCGCCGTGGTCGATGCAACAGCGAAGCTTTCTGTCGAAGACTTCTCACTCGACTCGCATCGGCGTATCTACAGCGCCATGCTCGAGCTCTCCGAACAGAGCCATGCCATCGACCTGATCACGGTTTCCGACGTGCTCGACCGTCGCAAAGAACTCGATGCCATCGGTCACCAGAGCTATCTCTCGTCCCTCTATCAGGACTTGCCGCGCCACCTCGCGATCGAGAACTACGTCCAGATCGTTAAGGACAAGTCCATCCTGCGCCAGCTGATGCAGGTCTGCGAGATGGGCCTGAACCGCGCCGCCGACCAGGGGGAACAATCGCTCGACGTACTCGGCGCCGTCGAAACGCGCCTCCTCGAAATCAGCGAATCCGCCATCAAGCGCGGCTTCTCCGACATCGGCCAGATCGTCTCGGAATCCTTCGGCTCCATCGACCAGCTCTACGAGCAGGGCCGCGAAATCACCGGCCTCGAAACGCACTACACCGAGTTCGACCGCATGACCAGCGGCCTGCAAAAGTCCGACCTGATGATCATTGCGGCGCGCCCATCCATGGGCAAAACCGCCTGGGCGATCAACATCGCGCAGAACTGCGCCGTGCGCGATCAAAAAGTCGTCGCCGTCTTCTCGCTCGAGATGTCGAAGGAGTCGCTTCTCCGCCGCATGCTGGCCTCCGAAGCCCTGGTGAACAGCCGCAAGATCCAGACCGGCTTTCTTCCCCGCGAGGACAAGCAGAAACTCGTCAACGCCCTCGACCGCCTCATGGGCTCGCGCATGTTCATCGACGACACGCCCGGCATCACCCTGACCGAAATGCGCGCGAAAGTGCGCCGGCTGCGCCAGCAGGCAGGCCAGCTCGACCTGATCCTCATCGATTACCTGCAACTCATGTCCATGGCAGCCGGCCCTGGCGGCCGACGCCCGGAAAACCGCAACCAGGAGGTCTCCGCCATCAGCCGTGGCCTGAAGGCACTCGCCAAGGAGATGCAGATCCCCGTCGTTGCGCTTTCGCAACTCTCGCGTGGCTCGGAACAGCGCCAGGGCGACAAGAAACCGCTCCTCAGCGACCTCCGCGAATCCGGCTCCATCGAGCAGGACGCCGACGTGGTCTGCTTCATTCATCGCGAGGAGTACTACGACCGCGAGAACGAAGACATCAAGGGCCAGGCCGAGATCATCATCGCCAAGCAGCGCAACGGTCCCACAGGGTCGATCAAGCTGGCATACCTCGCAGACTTCACACGCTTCGAAAATCTCGCCAGTGCACCGCACGCGAGGTCACGCTCAAACCCGGCGGCGACAACAGCACCTTCAACGGCATGAGCCACAGCGGTACCTACCTCATCCTCACTAACCGCAGCCGAAACGCCTGCAGCATACCCGGCGTCCCCGCACTCACCTTTCTCGACGCCAACGGCCCCGTAAAGACCGAGGCGGACCTGCCCGGCGCACAGTTCATGCATCCCGGCCCACAGGTGCTGCCGATCGTTCTGCAGCCGAAACAATCCATCACCACGGGCGCGCGCTGGGTCAGCGGTTCCGTGTTCCAGGACAATCTCTGCTACAAACTCACCGGCGTCACGCTTGCACTGCGCGAAGGCGCTGCCCACATGCCCCTGAGCGGCCAGATGTGCGGCGACCGCAGCAAAGGCGTTCACTACGACCTGCAGCGTTACGGCGCCAACGCAAAGCAGTAGCGACGTCTCCCCTCCCCTTTCCACGCTATAAATAACCTGTCCTTTCGACCGGAGGACGCGCGGCTCTTTGCGCGTTCGGAGTGGAGAAACCTGCTTGCTCGAACGCATCAGCCGCCGCGACTTCGCACGCTATGCCATCGGCGCGTCAGCCGCCGCATCGCTGACCAGCGCTAACCTGCCCGCCACAGTCAACCTGCAAAGCGCTCCCGCCTCTGTGCGCTTTTCCATCATGGCGTGGACTCTTCCAAAGCATCTGACCTTCCCGCAGCAGCTAAAAGTCGCTGCCGACGCCGGCTATCAAAGCCTCGAGCTCGGCAACGAGTACGAACACTGGACCGCCGACGAATGGCGGCAAAATCTGGCGGCCCAGCACGCATTCGGCATCGGCGTCGACAGCGCAGTCCCGGGCCGCAACGCCCTGGCCGACATCGCACAACGCAAAGCGCTCCACGACGACCTGATCCGCGCCATCCCCGGCGCAGAACAGCTAGGCTGCTCGCAATTCATCTACAC
>CAXUEG010000274.1:0-4242 GCA_964249935.1 uncultured Terriglobus sp. | reverse complement strand
CATGCCCATGCCGTACTCGCCCACGTCGAACGCGTTCTTGCGTACCTGCGTCGGTCCAGGGTCGCCATAGGGCACCACCATTTCCGTGAGCGAACCGCGGTACAGGATCGGCCTGCTTCGACCGCGGTCCTGATAACGCACATCGTGCATCGTCAGGCCCTCGCGCGCCGTGAAGCCGACCACCATGCTCCAGTTCTGCCAGCGCAATTGCTTGCCTTCCAGCGTGAAGCTCGGGCCCTCGGTCTGCGTGATCTCCAGCAGCTTGATGTCCGTGCGCTTCTCCGGCACACGCTCCTCAAAGTACTGGCTGTCTTCCGGCGGCAGCGGCCACTCGCCGTACTCCTCAACGCGGATGACCTCCATTAAGTTCAGATCCACCACCGGCCGAATGCCCTCGATCGGATGCGCGTAGCCGTTGTCTGTTGCGTCCCTGCGCAGAAAGCACAGCGGCCGCGTCAGACGCCGCGTGCGCTCTTCTTCCGCGCCGTAGTTTCCCGCGCTCCAGATATCGACCATCACCAGGCTCGTGTCCGACACCCCGTAGTGCCGCATCAGCGCATCGCGAAAGGCCTCACTGCGCAGCACCGCCTGTTCGCATTCCACCTGCTCATCCACAGTAAGCGTGGGCTGCAAACCTTCCGCGGCGCGCTCCCATGACTCGATGCGTTCCGTTTTCAAATCCATGCGAACGTTCGCGGCCGTGTTGCGGCCGTTATCGAAGATCACCGCTTCCGCACGCCTCCCATCGCTCAACGTCTCCGGCCACGCGTACACGGAGGTCTTGGCCGGTTCAAGCAGGCCAACGCTGACGATGCGTGTCGTCGGTGTAAACTCCGCCGAACCTTGCAACAGGCGCACCGCCTGGTTCACCTCGAGCGCGGTCAACGGTTCCAGTGGGTGCATGGGCATGGCTTCTCCTCCGTGGGGAACGGCAGTGCGGGCGGTTTTTTGGCGCAACGGGTAGAACGTCCGGAGCGGAAGCGGATCGATCGTCACCCGCTCCCAGCGCTGCTTGATTGTTGTTGTGAAAACCGGACCGGTTTGCAGGAGTATCGCCGGGTTTTTCGTTCCATGTCAACGGAAACGCTTCAAGCGACCGTCCATTTTCGTCAAAAAAGAGATTTACGCAAGTGCTTGCAGAAACCGCTTGCATAACTCAGGACGCTGGCGTAACGTCTGTCCTCAACACCGGAAATCCAGGCGCGGTACACGATCGTAAACGCGTTGCTAGCCTCTGCCGCACCCGGCTTGGACCGGGTCGGCGCTGCGCTCTCCCCGTTGCGTCGCCCGCGAGCAATCCCGGTGCTGTTAATGGAGGCAGCCGCCATGTCCGCAGGATCGAATGCAAGATTCTCTGCAGCATCACGATGTGCTCTTTGGCTGTGCGCATTGCTTGTCGCGTTGCTGCCGTGCAGGGCCGTCCTGGCACAGGTCGACTCGGGCGCGGTCGTCGGCGTGGTGCGCGACGCCTCGGGTGCGCTTGTTCCCAACAGCCGCGTCACCCTCACCAGCCAGGACTCCGGCCGGGTCGTCAGCACCAACACCAATTCCTCCGGCGAGTACACCTTTAGCCCCGTCAAGATCGGCGTCTACACCATCACCGTTGAAAGCTCCGGCTTCTCCCGGTTCGAGCACAAGGACGTGACTGTCTCCGTACAACAGCGCGTGCTGGTCGATGCAGCGCTTGCGCCGGGCCAAACCAATGAAACGGTGCTGGTCACCGGCGACGCTCCGCAGTTACAAACGCAGGACGCCTCCGTCGGCCAGATCGTCGATGCCAAAAAGATCGTCGACCTGCCGCTGAACGGACGCAACTTCACCTTTCTCGCCCAGCTCTCCGCCGGCGTGGTCCAGGACCAGAACGACACGCGCGGCCTGGGCGCGACCGGCAGCTTTGCCGCGAACGGCGCTCGCCCCGCGCAGAACAATTACCTGCTCGACGGCATCGACAACAACAGCAACCTGGTCGACTTCCTGAACGGCACGGCCTACGCCGTTCTGCCACCGCCGGACGCGATCCAGGAATTTAAGATCCAGACCAGCAACTACTCGGCAGAGATCGGCCGCTCCGCCGGCGCTGTGCTGAACGCAACTACGAAATCCGGCACCAATTCCATCCACGGCAGCGCCTGGGACTTCGTCCGCAACGACGCGCTCGACGCGAACAATTACTTCGCCGCGACCAAGGGTCACTTCAGCCAGAACCAGTTTGGCGCCACGCTCGGCGGTCCCGTCCGCAAAGACCACACGTTCCTCTTCGGCGACTACCAAGGACTGCGCAACACCCAGGCGCAAACGCTCACCAGCTCCGTGCCCACCGCCGCGCAGGCCAATAGCGGTTTTACCAACTTCGCCGACCTGATCACGGAAGGTAAGGGCGCCACCTACACCGACGCTCTGAACCGGGCCTTTCCTGTCGGCACTATCTTCGACCCAGCAACCACTCGACCTGTACTCTGCGGCGTTCCGGATGCGTCCACCGGCATCACCATCGCTTGCGGCGCGAGGGCGCCCGGCACACAGGTCGGCTACGCGCGTACGCCGTTTCAGGGCAACATGATTCCGGCAAACCGGCTCGATGCAAATGGCGTGAAGCTGGCTTCACTGTTTCCCCTGCCGAACAGGGCCGGCTTCACGGGCAACTACGTGAACAACGTCCAGGGTTCCAACAACTCCGACTCCACAGACGTTCGGCTCGACCAATACTTCTCGCAGAAAGACTCAGCGTTTGCACGGTTCAGCTACCTGAAAAATCCGGTCTACCTTCCGCCTCCGTTCAACGGTGTCGCAGACGGCGGCGCGTTCAACAACGGCCTGACCAACTCCACCACGTACCACGGCGTGCTGAACGAAACGCACACCTTCACGCCAAGCTTCATCAACGAGGCGCGCGTCGGTGTCAATCGCCTGGAGTCGTCCCGCCTGCAGGCAAACGCAGCGACACAGGGGATTCCGGCGCAGTACGGCATCGGCGGTGTTCCCCAGGCGCCGAACAACGGCGGCCTGCCGCGCATCACGGTGTCGAACCTCACACCGCTTGGCGGCGTCGGTTACCTTCCGTCCGTGGAATACAGCACCGTCGTACAGTTCTCAGACGACGCCACCAAGACGCTCGGCCATCACACGCTCAAGCTGGGCTACACCTATGAGCGGCTGCGCTTCTCGGTGCTGCAGCCCATCGCGTCGCGCGGAAACATCACCTTTACCGGCCAGTTCACCGATGTTCCGACGCAAACCGGCGGCAACACCGGTCTGGCACAGCTGGTGCTCGCGCCCACCAACTCAAGCGTGGGCGGCGGCAACAACCTGGGCGGCTTCGACTACGCCCAGCTCTCCAACATCGCCACCACCGATATGAAGCGCAACTACAGCGGCGTCTATGTGCAGGACGAGTGGAAAGCCACACCCAATCTCACCCTGAACCTCGGCCTGCGCTACGACAGCTTCGGTCCTCTGGTCGAGCGTAATGGCCGCCAGACTAACTTCCAGCCCATGAGTGGTGGCGCCACCTTCCTCTTTGCGCAGCAGACCTGCAACACGCCCTTGTCCGCGGCCTTCTATGCCGCTGCCGCCAAGGACAAAGTCACCATCCAATGCACTAGCCAGCCCGGCCTGCAAACCGTGCAGCACCTGAACTTCTCGCCGCGCGTCGGCCTCGCCTACCAGGTCACGCCGCGCTTTGTCGCTCGCGCCGGCTACGGCATCTTCTACGGCGGCTTCGAGAACTCGTCGCAATACACCTTTGGCGACTTCCCGTTCCAGTTCGCGCTCAGCTACCAGTCGCAAACACCGAACTCGCCGGTCAATTTTCCGAACGGCGGCAACAGCTCACTTGAGACCGGATTGACCAACATCAGCGTTAACCCCGCGCTCATCTCCGCGTCAGGAGTTTCCGTCCAGGGCGAGGACTACAGAATCCGCACACCCTACAACCAGAACTACAACCTGTCTCTGCAGTACCAGCTCTCAGCGGCCCAATCGATCCAGGTCGGTTACATCGGCAACGTCACCCGTCACCTGGGCGTCTACATCGCTCCGAACCGGCCGAGCCAGATTCTTGTTCCCGGTCAGAACACGCTTGCCTTTTCGCCCTATCCGGACTTCGCTTCGGGCGGCAACTACACCAGCTTTGAGGCGACCGGCAGCTACAACAGCCTGCAAGCCACTTATGAACGCCGCTACGCCAAGGGCCTCAGCCTGCTCGGGAACTTCACCTACAGCAAATGCATGACGGACGGCCGC
>CAXUEG010000273.1:3534-4249 GCA_964249935.1 uncultured Terriglobus sp. | reverse complement strand
CAAACTCCCGCGCGCAGGCCGGCCTTCGGCCCGTGCTGATCGGTCTCACCTCGCGCTATGCCGCAGGCGGCTGCGGCGGCAACGCAACCAACTGCGACACCGTAATGCAGAGCATGAACGCCGTGCAGCGGACCAACTGGAAGGGAAGCAGGTTTATCGCCTATGTGGACGTGGGCAGCGACCCCCTGCTGGGTGCCACCGGTGTGAGCCAAAACCCTGGTAACAGCGCCTGCAACGCCGGTGGAACGATCGTCGCGTCCTGCTACTTCTTCTGGGACAACCTCCATCTGTACACGGCGGGACACACCCGCATGGCGCAGGCGCTGGCGTGCGTTCTGAACGGCGTGGACGGATCGAACGCCGCGAACATGAACGGGACCGTGCTGACCGCGAACGCCGCGCTGACCTGCGCGGATGGCGGACGCTACGCCGACCCGACCAACGGCGCGGTGACCCTGACGCTGTGGAGCGCCATGTGGCAGACCGGACGGGAGATCAGCTATTGCAACGTGTCCTCGTCCTCTGCCAACGCGCTGACGCTCACCGCACCGGCTGACTTTCCCTTCAGCAACGTCAGCGGCCGCACGTCCGTCACGATCTCGCCGAACAGCTGCCTGCGCTTCCGCGCGACGTTCAACGGCAACGTGGCAAGCCCTGGCAACTACTGGATGCAGATGTGATCGAGGACAGGGACGGAGATGAGGACAGCCGTGCC
>CAXUEG010000273.1:0-3524 GCA_964249935.1 uncultured Terriglobus sp. | reverse complement strand
AACCGGGAGATGCCAACGAAGACAGCCGTGACGGGCCGCCAACGTCTGACAGCCCGGCGCTGCATCGGAGGATCGTCACGCCGGAGGGACGCGTTGCGCTGGCCGCGGAGCTGCTGCGCATCCGCACCAAGCGCGGCGGCCTCGAGCCGCTCGTTGCCAACACCGCGCAGTGCCTCTTTGAGCAGCGGCACGTTCGCGAAAGCATCGTGCTGAAGGCGCGGCAGATGGGCCTGAGCACCTGGATCGCCGGGCGCTTTTTTCTGCAGGCGCTGGCGCTGCCGGGTACCGTCACGGTACACGTCGCCCACACGCGCGAGGCGGCGACCGCGCTGTTTCGCATGGTGGGACGCATGTGGTCGAACCTGCCGGAAGACATGCGTGCGGGTAGGGCAAAGCTCCTCCGCAACAATGCGGGCGAGATGGTCTTCGCGGCGAACGATTCGGAGATCCGCGTGGTGAGCGCGGCCGAGCCCAACGCGGGCCGAGGCCTGACGATGCACCGGCTGCATGTGAGTGAGCTTTCGCGATGGCAGGGTGACGCGGCGGAGACGCTGGCCGGTCTGCGGGCGGCGCTTGCCCCGGGCGGCGAGCTGGTGATGGAGTCGACCCCCAACGGGGCGTTTGGCTGCTTTTACCAGCAGTGGACGGGAGCGGATCGCAATGGTGTGACGCGCCACTTTTTCCCGTGGTGGACCGAGCCGGGCTACCTTTCGACCCGGCCGGTGGACGGGGCGTCGCTGAGCGATGAGGAACTGGCGCTGATGCACGGTCCGGCGGCGCTGCGATTGGAGCAGATCAGCTTCCGCCGTGAGCTGGCCGAGCGCTTCGGTCCCTTGCGGCTGCAGGAGTTCGCGGAAGACCCGGCGACGTGCTTTCGCGAGAGTGGAGCTTCTGTGTTTGAGACCAGGCCCCTGCTGGAGCGGTTGGCGGCGCTGGACGCGCCATTGGAGCGCCGGTGGCATGATGCGCTGGAGATCTACTGGCCGCCGCAGCCGGGCCGCCGCTACATCGTGGCGGTCGATCCGGCGGGCGGCAAGGAGGATGGCGATTTCTGCGCGGTGGAGGTGATCGATCGCGTGAGCGGCGCCCAATGCGCGGAGCTGCAGGCGCGGTGGGCGCCGAAGAGGCTGGCCGCGTACGCCGCAAACCTCGCTCGCGAGTACGCCGGAGCGTTGCTGGCCGTGGAGCGCAACAACCACGGCGCGGCGGTACTTGCCTTTCTGGAGCCCGAAAGCGGCATCGAACTGTACCGCGGCGCGGACGGGGACCTGGGGTGGTTGACGACCACCGTCTCGCGCGACGCGATGCTGGGAGGTCTGCAGGTGCTGCTGAGCAACCAGGCCGGGCTCTTGCGCAGCCGAAGGCTCCTGGAGGAGTGCCGCAGCTTTGTGGAGAAGAACGGACGCATGGAGGCGGCGGCCGGAGCGCACGACGACCTGGTGCTGGCCATGGCGATCGCGCAAGCCGTGCGGAAGGAACGCGGCTGAGTTCGGTTTGTTCGCAACGCCCTGTCCACTATCCTGCAACGGGGAGAGATCTTGGCGGTTACGGCGGTGCAAACCATTCGGCGCATGCGTGGCGGCGCGCAAAGCCAGCTGATGCTGGGCGCGGACGGCCGGCTGTGGGTGGTAAAGTTCCGCAACAACCCGCAGGGCGAGCGCGTCCTGGCCAATGAGCTGATCGCGACGCGGCTGGCCGAGGCGATCGGTTTGACCGTGCCGCAGACCGACGTCGTCGACGTGAGCGCATGGCTGGTGGAGAACTCGCCGGAGATGTGGGTCGATGCCCTATCGGGTCGCGGTGAGCGTGTGCGCTGCGCCGCGGGGCTCCAGTTTGGATCGCTGTTTGTCGGCGGCCTGATGCCGGGACAGGTGGTCGACTACCTGCCGGAAGACATGCTGCCGGAGGTACGCAACCTGAGCGAATTTGCCGGGGTGCTGTGCCTGGACAAGTGGACGGGCAACGCGAACGGGCGGCAGGCGGTCTTTCATCGCAAGCCCCGGGAGCGGCGTTATCGCGCCACGTTCATCGACCAGGGCTTCTGCTTCAACGCGACGGGATGGAGCTTTCCGGACGCCCCACTGCGCGGTGTCTATGCGCGCAACCGCGTCTACGAGGCGGTCACGGGTTGGGAGAGCTTCGAGCCTTGGCTCGGCCGCATCGAGGCCATGGAACGGGATGCGCTGTTCCGCATCGCGGAGGGGGCGCCGCCGGAGTGGTACGGCGGCGACACGGCACCGCTGGAGCAGCTGATCGAGCAGCTTGCCGCGCGGCGCAGGCGTGTGCGCGAGCTGATCGAGGCGTTCCGTGATTCGGACCGGCAGCCGTTCCCGAATTGGGGCACGGCGAGGAACTTCGCGGTTCCGGGGCAGTTCGGAGACGGCGCGCTGCTGTCTAATACGGTGGCGAAGTATGTGATGTAGCGTTGCGGAGCGAGTCAGCGAGTCAGGGTCAGCGGGTCGGGGAAAGGAGCGGATCAGGGAGGCCACAGCGAATTCCATGCGAGTTTTTTCTGCTCCGTTATGTGCCGGACGCGGTGAAGAATGAGTTCGTCAACATCGGCGTCCTCCTGCGCGAGGCCGGCCGCGAGGACACCACGCGAGTCAAGCTGACGCGCGACTGGAGCCGCGTGCGCTGCATGGACCCGGATGCCGACACGGCGCTCTTGGAGTCCATGGAGGCCGAGCTCGCGGTGCGCATCCGCGAGGGCGGCTACGCCTCGAAGCCCGCGATGCAGCTGCTCGAAGAGTCGCTCTCTACAGGCGTACAGATGAGCGAGGGCCGCGGTGCCCTGGCCGAGTCCGTTGCGGCGGAGATGGAGCAGCTGATGCGGCTCTATGTCGAGCCCCTGCGCGAGAAGAAGACCCGCCGGCTGAGCGGGCGCGCCGCGAGCGTGACCACGATGCGCGGCGAGTGAGAGCGGGCGGGTGTGTGGGATCTGATGCGCAAGCGCATCGCCGCCAGCGAGTACACGCGGCCCGGCGATCCGCTGCGGCTGGACTGCGGCTATCGCTTTGCCACGCAAAGTGCGGCAAGCGAAGTCCCAGCCCTGAGCGAAGGCCTTGTCCGTATCTTTCAGGCAGTCTCGCTGGACGGCGACCTGGAAGCGGCCAAGGTGCTCAGCTACTCGGCGGCGCGGCTGCGAGCAGGGGTGGCGCGGGTGGAACGCGCCGCGCTCGATCTGGCCGCGGAAGATCGGCACGACGCTGCCCGAGGAGGCGAGCACGTTGCCGAAGCGGACCGAGGCGAAGCGAGTGCCGGGGTGGGTGTGGCCCGCGACCTCGACGATCCACTCGGCCATCGCCTTCGAGGCGCCCATCACCGTCGACGGGTTGACCGCCTTGTCGGTGGAGATCAGGACGAAGCGCTCGGCCTTCGCCGCGGCGGCGGTCTCGGCGGTGATCCGGGTCGCGATCGCGTTGTTGCGGACCGCCTCGAGCGGGTTCGCCTCCATCAGCGGCACGTGCTTGTAGGCGGCGGCGTGGAAGACGATGTCGGGCTTGAAGCGCTGCATCGTCTCCATC
>CAXUEG010000272.1:0-4259 GCA_964249935.1 uncultured Terriglobus sp. | reverse complement strand
GATGTCGATGCCACCCTTAAAGAAGGCGCCGTCCTCGATGGAAATGCGGGCGGCAATGACGTCGCCGGTCAGCGAGCCTTCCGAGCGAATGTCGATCCGGTCGGAGGCCTGGCAGTTGCCGCGGACTTTGCCGAGCACGACAACTTCCCGGGCGGAGATGTTGGCGGCGACCTGGCCGTTGCGGCCGACGGTGACGCGGTTTCCAGGCAGGTTAATGGTGCCCTCGATGCGGCCGTCGATGTACAGGGATTCGGAGCCGGTGACTTAGCCGTACGGGTGCTCGGCTGCTCATAGCTCGCCGGGCCGGCGGTCGGGACACTCGGACGGATCGGTTCGGGTGTGTTTGGGGTGGGGGTGCCGGTTCCGGGAGTGTTCGGTTTCCACATTGCGGTCGGAGGTTCCTTTCAGGATCATGATGCGACTTTTGAGGTCGTGGTGCGATGTATGGGTCTGGGCGGAACGAGAGCGTGAAGGCGCGGCGGGCGGGCGGAACACGCGGGCGTTGCCTTGGCTCTACTGAGCATCTTACGCGTCTGTCTGCGGCTGACGCAGTGGCAAAGATTGCCGTTTGCGGAAAAGTCTTCCGGGTGCATGCGATGGTTCGACTGACGCTTCTTGGATGCAGACGTTGAGCGACATCTTGCGGCATGTGGCAGAGAACGGCTAGGCTGCGGCTTATGCGCCTCTTTGCGTTGCTGTTGTTTTGGTCGGCCTGCCTTGGAATTGCGCAGGGAAAGCCCGAGGCGAAGCCGGCCAAGCCGCCGCGTACCCACAGCGTGACGCTGGGGCCGATGAAGCGGGTGCCGTTTGTGGCGGCCGATGTGTCGAAAGAGGAGAAGGAGGACGAGGCGGGTACGCTGCGGGTTCGGCCACTGTTCGTGGACACACGGCAGAAGGATTGGACTACAGGCGAGATGCACGAGATTACGGAGCGTTCGTTTGTGGTGCAGCGCGTGATGCATGTGAACGACACCCTGCCAGACGAGCGGGGCGTGCGATGGGTGTGGCAGCCCGGGCCATGGATCCTGGTAGATCGTGTGACCGGACGGGTCACTGCGTTGCACCTGCCGGATTTCGACGCCGGTGTGAGCGATGTGACGTGGTATCGCGACTTCGCGGCGTACTGCGGTGTGCACGCGACGGCCAAAGCTGCCGGATTGAGTGCCGTGGTGTGGCAGATCGGGTCGCGGCATGCTGCGGTAGACCGTGTGATTGGGAAATGGCCGCCGCCGGAGCGGGTACATCCAGCGTGTCAGCAAGCGAAATGGCAGCGCGAGCCGATGCGAGTGACACTACAGCCCACGGGCGGGGAAAAGCTGAGTTTGGATGTGGTTGGTTCGTCCACGGCGCTGGTCGAGGACGGAGATGATGACGATAGCGGCTGAGATCCGGGTCTTGTTCTCGTCGATTTTTTTGGGAAAAGTGGACCTAAAAAGAAGGGCCGGTGCGGGAGTGCACCGGCCCTTCAGAGGTTGTCTGAGTCTGGAGACTATGTCAGAGACTTACTCCTGAGTTAGTAGCGACGATAGCCGTAAGGACGGCCGTAGTATGCGTGATAGTAGGGACGGTAGTACGGGCGACCGTAGTAGCCGTAGGCGGGATAGCCATACGCGTATGGTGCGTATCCGTAAGCGTAGGGCCGGTATCCGTAGCCGTAGTAAGGATGGCCGACCGAGATACCGAACGAGACCTGCGCGTCGGCCTTTTTCGGTGCGGCAAACATTAGCGCACCGGCAAGAGCTGCGCCCGTCATCCACTTCGTAAACGTTCTGGTGATCTTCATGTTGCTCTCCTCTGTGTTACTCCAACTGTCTTCGCTTAGTTAGAACACAGAGGGTCTGCAAATGTTGCGCAGCTAAGTGATCTGTACGCCCAATTGAGCTTTTTCGATTGCATCGGCAACGCGCAATATCTTTGCTTCCTGAAAATGACCTGCAAGTACCTGGATGCCGATGGGCAACCCGGCCGCGGTGGTGCCGCACGGCACGGAGATGCCGCAGATGCCGGCCAGGGACGGACCGACAGTGTAGATGTCGGCGAGGTACATGCTGATGGGGTCGTCGATGCGCTCGCCGAGCTTCCAGGCGGGGCCGGGTGTGCTGGGAGTGACAATGGCGTCGACTTCGGCAAAGGCGCTCAGAAAATCGCGTGCGATGAGGGTGCGAACCTGCTGCGCCTTGCGGTAGTAGGCGTCGTAATAGCCGGCGCTGAGAGCGTAAGTGCCGAGCAGGATGCGGCGCTTGACCTCGGCGCCGAAACCTTCCTCGCGGCTTTCGCGGAAGAGCTGCTGCAGGTTTTTCGCGCCGGCAGCGCGATGGCCGTAGCGGACGCCGTCAAAACGCGACAGATTGCTGCTGGCCTCGGCGGTGCAGAGCACGTAGTAGGTAGGCACGGCGTACTGCGTGTGCGGCAGGTGAATCGCCTGAACGGTGTTGCCGGCGGAGCGAAGCTGGTCGAGGGTACGTTCAACAGCGGTGCGGATTTCGGAGTCCAGACCTTCTGCAAAATATTCAGTGGGTATGCCAATGCGCATGCCTTCTGCGGGTGTCGCAGCAGCAGCGGTGTAGCTGTCGAGCGGGGCCTGGCTGCTGGTGGCGTCCATCGGATCCGGGCCGGCCATGACCTGGAGCAGCTCCGCCGCGTCTGCGACGGAGTTGGCGAAGGGACCAACGCGGTCGAGCGAACTGGCGAAGGCAATGAGGCCGTAGCGCGAGACGCGGCCATAGGTGGGAAGCAGGCCCACGACGCCGCAGAAAGCGGCGGGCTGGCGAATGGAGCCACCCGTGTCAGTGCCGAGGGAAGCCGTGCAGAAGCCAGCCGCCACGGCTGCGGCGGAACCGCCAGACGAGCCGCCGGGAACGCGGTCGAGCGCGCGCGGATTGCGTACGGGGCCGTAGGCGGAGTTCTCGTTGGAGGAGCCCATGCCGAACTGGTCGCAATTCAGCTTGCCCAGCAGGGTGGCGCCGGCGGCGTCGAGCCGGACGACGGAGGTCGCGTCGTAAGGGGGGTGATAGTCCTTCAGGATGGCCGAGCCGGCGGTTGCGGGCGCGCCCCGCATAGTGAGCAGGTCCTTGACGCCGACGGGAACGCCGGCGAGTGGCGGCAGCGGATCGCCGGTCTTGGCGAGCCGATCGATGCGGGCGGCCTGGGCGAGGGCGCGTTCTTCGGCAAGCGAGAGGAAGCTGTTGATTTCCTGGCCGGGAACCTGATCGTGGGTGCGGACGCGGGCGATCTGCTGCTGGGCGAGCGCGGTGGCGGTGACGGTGCCGTTGGCGATGGCGGAGCGGATCGCGGCGATGCTGCTGGCGTCATGGGTTGTTTCTGGCATCTAGCGCTCAATGTCCTTGGGATCTTTGAAGAAGCGTCCGTCGGTTTCGGGAGCTTCGTGCATGATTTCCGCGCGGGGAAACGAGGGGCGCTCGGTGTCGGAGCGGAGGTCGCCACCGGCGGGCGCGGCAGGAACCTGGAGGAGTTCGCCGACCTGCGACATCGGAGGTACGCCGGTAGTGTCGAGCGTCTGGAGTTGTGCGACGTGGGCCAGGATCGCGTTCAGGTCGCGCTGCATGCGCGGCTCTTCCTCGGGGGTGAGCTCCAGGTTAGCGAGCGCGGCAACGTGGCGCACGTCTTCGAGCGTGACGGAGCCGCTGGAGGGGTGCGTGGGCGCGGGTGATTCGGAAGTCCAGTCGGCGTTTGGGGTGGCTTCGGCGTCGTTCATGGGGTCTTTGGGTGCGGGCCGCCGCGTTTTGTTGGATTGAGCGTGGCCGCGAAGAAAAGTATATCGGTCAAGGTGACGCCGCTGACGCGTGCAAGGTCGGTGACAAGGCGCGGCGTGTTGGCGCGCAGCTCGGCAAGCCAGACAGGGTCGCGCACCTCGATGACGGCCTGTGTGCCTTCGAGGCGCACGACAGACGAACGTTCCGCGATGGCATGGCCTGCGGCGACCGGCCAGGCAGCGGCGAGCCGATCGAGTGGCGTGAGCGCTCCGAGCGAGGTGCGCAGGCTGGAGCGCAGGATGTCACGCAGGGATTGCACGGGGCTCCTTCGCGTTTCCCGGAACTGGTTCGGTTGCGATCGGCGTATGGGGATAGATGGTGATGAGCCATTGCGTGACGGCGGGGAGGTTGTCAACCGGCGTGTACGCGGCGCAGGTGCAGGGCGCGGGCTCGGTGCCGCGCAGCAGGAATCGATGGGGCACACCGGCGGCGGCTGCGGCCTCAATGTCGGAGCAGCGGTCGCCCACAAGCACGGATGCGGCGAGG
>CAXUEG010000271.1:3181-4263 GCA_964249935.1 uncultured Terriglobus sp. | reverse complement strand
CGGCATGGCATCAACATTGTGGATACCCTTTACAACCGTGCTTACTATGGGGTGAACCTGGGCGATACGGCGATCGACATCACGATGGAGACGCGCGGCAAAGAGCAGGTTGCGGAGCTGCTGGCGGCGCTGGATGAAAACGGGTACCACTACGAGCGGGTGCAGTAGCACTCCCCCTCTCGCTTCAGGTTGCGTCGCTTGGGGGCTTGACAAGGTTTGTTGTGGTTTTGGTCTGGCCCGGAGCAGCGTTGCCGCTTCGGAAGAAAGCAGGTCCTTCGCTTCGCTCAGGATGACAATGTTAGCGGCGGGCTTCGCTCAGGATGACAATGCTGGGCTTCAGACTGACGCGATGCTGGGCTTCACACTAACGGAGCAGGACCTGTTCTGTAGGGTTGCGGTAAGGCGTGCGGGCAGGAAGCGGGTTAGACCGGGAGACACGGTGACCGCCTCGGTCAGCTCGGCTCCCGCAAAGGTTGGGTGCGGGTTTGATTCGCCGCCGAGTGCCCGCAGCAGAGGCAAGGCGAAGAGCATCGCCGTGACTTGGGTACTGACCGGGTTACCGGGCAGGCCGAAGAGCCATTGTGTGTCGGCACGGCTCTCCCTCGAGAAGGTGCTGTGACTCGCTGGGGTGCTTGCGGTTGGTGCCGCTGCGTTTGCGATGCGGCCGAAGACGGCGGGCTTGCCGGGCTGCATGCGGACGCCGGTGAAGAAGAACTCCGCGCCGTGTGAGGCGAGGACCGGTTCGACCAGGTCGTATTTGCCGGCGGAGACGCCGCCGGAGAGGATGAGCATGCCGGCGCCGCGTGCCTGGTCGAGGGCGCGCTCCAGCGCCTCGCGTGTGTCTGCCGCGACGGGCAGAACCCGCGGCTCGCCGCCGTTCTGCCGGACCAGGGCGGCCAGCGCATGGGCGTTGCTGTTGCGGATCTGTTGCGGCCCGGGGGTTTCGTCGACGCCCACGAGTTCGTCGCCGGTGCTAAGGATGGCGACGACCGGCCTCCTATAGACCGGGAGATGGGCCTGGCCGACGGAAGCGGCCAGGGCAATCTCCGCCGGTCCGATGCGGCTGCCCGGCTGCAGCAGGA
>CAXUEG010000271.1:2471-3171 GCA_964249935.1 uncultured Terriglobus sp. | reverse complement strand
GCACGATGTTTTCCCCGGAGGCGAGAGACCGGCCGGATTGCAGCATGTCTCCGCTGCGCGCTGCGTGCTCGACCATGAGGACCGCGTCCGCACCCCGCGGAACGGGTGCGCCGGTCATGATTTCCAGCGCTGTGCCGGAACTGAGCGCAGCACCGGTCCACTGTTCGCCCGCGCGGATCGCGCCGACGATTCGGAGCGGACGACTGGTTGGAAGGTCGCCGGCGCAGACGGCAAAGCCATCGCGTGTGCTGCGTGGAAAAGCTGGCTGATCGCGGTCGGCATGAATGCTTTCGGCGAGGACGCGGCCGAGAGCATCGCCGAGCGGCACCGTTTCAGAGGCGGGCAAGGAGAGGTCCGCAAAGGCTGCCTCGACGAGAGCGACAGCTTCCGTGCAGGACACGAGTCGCTCCATCGGCTCCTCTGGCATCCCCTTTGAGATGCTGCCGGTTCACCCCGGCTACAAAGGATTGAAGTGCGGCGATAGACGACAACTTTCCGCTGGACGGCGCGCCCGAAATGGGCGAAGATAAGGCGAATATCAGGAGTGGGCGGCGAGTCTACACCGGACAGAGCGGGTTTGTACGGGGCAGCACGCTCCGCAATGGGCCTGCGGCGGTCGTCCGGAGCAAGGCACCGTCCAGTCTGCTGCGCCGGGCCGTGCGTGAACAGGTGCGCGGTGGCGCCGACCTGATCAAGATCA
>CAXUEG010000271.1:0-2461 GCA_964249935.1 uncultured Terriglobus sp. | reverse complement strand
GCCGGATCCTCACCGCGGGCCGTTCACGCAGGCCCGGTGCAGCAAGAATAGGGCTGGATGAGAGTGTGCGTCGCTCGGGTTCAGACCGGCTGCGCGAATTCCTCGGCCTCGGCCAGGAGACGACCTCGCCGCCTGGACCATCTTCCAAACGGATTCAGGCATTCGGGGAGAGGGGCGCTACCCTGTGCAGCAGGTGGGTGTCCATATCAACCACGCCGATACCCTGCGCGAAGGCGCGCGTGCTCTGCTCTTCCGCCCCAGGTTCATGCTGAAGCCAAACCACGCGGCCTGGCTGCAGGACGCCGATCTTCGGCAGGTGACCATCACCCTCTGGCTCGGCGCAGGTGTAGTTCGTTTCCTGCAACACGGCGTATTGCAGAACGTATTCAGATGGCTTCATGGCTTCCTGCTTTCGTCATGGCTGCTGGCGCGCGACCGACAAGCATCGCGAGTCGACGCGAATGACTCCCACAGACGGTGTAAATGCCGTCACGCGCTGCACCGGCATGCTGCGGTGCAGAGGCTGCTCAAGCCACACCACCTGGTTGGCGCGCAGCACGCCGCCGCAGATGTGCTCGCGGCCATTGCTGTCGCAACTTTGGTAGGGGGTAGGCCGGCTGACCAGATAAGGGCAATGAAAGTGGTCTGGCGGATCGCTTCGGACCAGTTTCTCTTCGAGGACGTCTTGAGAAACCGATTGGCGCCCGCTTCGGCCGCCCGCTTCGGCCATTTCCCGCAGAATGTCCCTGTCCTTCGCCATCTGCTTCAGCGCGCTGTGCATGGCTCGAGCTCCCCTACAAAAACCATCGAACGGTGTGCGGCATGTGCTCCACTAGGGGTTTCCCCAGGGCGGTCTGGCGGGTCGCAGGATGGCAGAACCGCTTAGGCTATCGCCCGCGCGGAAACGGCCACGCACTTCCGGTGCTGGTCCGAGCGTCGCCGCGACTGACTGCGACCTTGCTGCCAACGTTGCTACCCTGCTAGAGGTGAGCACCTCGACAGAGCGCGCGGGCGACGCGCAAGGCACGAGCGGGATTTCGCCGCAGCCCGGCGCGCCCGAAGCGACGCCGATGCCCGCTCCTGCGGGGAAAGCCAGTGGTTTCGCACCGCTGCGATACCCGCTGTTCCGGGACCGCTGGATCGCATCGACCGTGTCAAATTTAGGCACGTGGATGCAGGACACCAGCGGCACGTGGCTGATGACCGCGCTGACCGGGTCGCCGCTGCTGATCGCGCTGATGCAGACGGCGGCCAGCGCGCCTGTGCTGCTGCTGGGCGTGTTTGCCGGCGCCACGGCCGACATCTTCGAGCGCCGCCGGCTCCTGATCTTCTGGCAGGCGTGGCAGATGGTCGCCGTCGCGATCCTGGCCGTGCTCGCGTTCACCGGCGTGATCGGCGCGGTGTGGCTCTTGCTGCTGACATTTCTGATGTACATCGGTTCCGCGATGAACAACCCCGCGTGGCAGGCCATCGTGCCCGAGCTGATTCCGCGCAGCGAGCTGCCCAACGCCGTGGCACTGGCCAGCGCCAGCAACAACCTGGCGCGCGCCGTTGGCCCCGCGCTGGGCGGCCTGCTGATGGCCGCCTTCGTGCATGCCGCAACGGGCGCCGGATGGACCTTTGCGCTGAACGCCGCATCGTTCGCCGCCGTGATCTGGGTTCTGTATGTGTGGAAGCGCCAGCCGCTGTTTCGATCGGCGCTGCCGGCCGAGCGGCTCCTGGGATCGGTGGGGACGGGCTTCCGGTTTTTGCGTTATTCACCGGTGCTGCAGGCCACGTTTGCGCGGGCGTTTTTGTTTACGTTTTCCGTGGCCGCGGTGTGGTCGCTGCTGGCCGTGGTGGCGCAGCGGCATCTGGGTCAGGGTGCGCTGGGCTACGGCATTCTTAACGGCTCGATGGGCTTTGGCGCGGTGTTGGCGGCGTTTCTGATGCCGAAGGTTCGGGCGCGGTTCACCTATGACCAGATCCTTGCAGCGTCGAGCGCGCAGTACATCTCTACGCTGTTGGTCTTAGCGTTTGCGCGCACCACCTGGCCGATCATCCTGTTCCTGATCGCGGGCGGCTTTGCGTGGGTCTGCACCATGAGCTCGCTGAATGTGAGCGTGCAGCTGAACGCGCCGGGATGGGTGCAGGCGCGTGCGCTGGGCATGTACCAGATGGTGTTTCAGGGCGGCCTGGCGATCGGTTCGGTGGTGTGGGGGTACGTGGCGGAACACTCGTCGGTGAAGGTGGCGATGTGCGCGAGTGCAGCAACCATGGCGCTGGCGCTGCCGGTAACGCTGCGGCTGCACGTGCTGCGCGGCACCGTGCCGGACCTGTCGCCGTACCAGTGGAAGCGGCCCGTGCCCCACCTGGAGCTTGAGCCGCAGCCGGAGGATGGCCCGGTGCGCATTCTGGTGGACTACTCCGTCCCGGCCGAGCGCTACACCGAATTTGTGCATGCGATCCACCAGCTGCGTGA
>CAXUEG010000270.1:0-4282 GCA_964249935.1 uncultured Terriglobus sp. | reverse complement strand
TGCGGCTGGATGGTCTATACGACGAGGCTCTGGAGCAGTTCAACCTTGCGCTGCGACTGAACCCCTCCAACGCGGCCGTGGTCTACAACCACCGCGCGCGGGTGTATCAATACCAGAATCAGCTGGAATTGGCGGCTGACGAGATCGAAAAAGGTTTAACACTGGAGCCGAAGCAGCCGCTGTTGCGTATCAGCGAGGGCTATCAATTCATGCGTACCGGCGAGCTGGAAAAGGCGATTCAGGTGCTGGAGTCCGTGACGCGCGAGGACAACTCGCTGCGCATCGTATTTCCAACCATCGCCATGTGCTACACGCAGCTTGGCCAGCGTGAGAAGGCGGCGAGCTTCATCGTGGATGAGACACTGGCCGCCGCCGAGGCCGATAGCGAAATGGCGTACCGGCTCGCCACGTACTTTGCGGTTGAGGGCGACGAAAGCGAGGCGCTGCACTGGCTACGGCGGGCGATCTACCTGGGGAATGAGAACTATCCCTGGTTCAGCCGCAACACGTTGTGGAACCGCCTGAAAGGCAACGGCGACTTCGAGCGCATTCTTGAGGATCTGAAGAAGAACTGGCGGCGCAACACGAAGACGTGGAAGCGCCTGCTCAGCGAAGTGCGGTAGTCGGCAGATGCTGCGACGTTCTAGCTGACCGGTACGAAGGCCTGCGGCTCCGGGGTGACTGGAGATGCAGGCATGCTGGCCGCGGGCGCTATTGAAGGTGCTGCGGTCGGCTGTGCCGAGTAGTCCGGCTCACGTACGAGGGGTTGAATGGGCAGCGGAGCGTCCAGCGCGAGCACCAGCATGGTGTCGGACGGCAGCTGGGTCTGGCGATCGGCCTTCAGCCACATGACCGTGCCCACGCCCGCGCCAATGCCTGCGCCAACCAGCGCACCGGGTACGCCGGCAATCAGGCCGCCTGCCGCTGCCGTGCTTCCGGCCGCGAGCGAGAATTCCGCAAAGGTCTGCTTGGCATGGTCTTTGCGGACGATGTTGCCTTCCTGGTCGATGCGTGTATCGGCGAACTTGTCGGTGTCAATGACGGAGGCGTGCACCGGCATGCGGGAACCGTCAGGCAGGACGATCGTTTGCGCCTGCAGGTGAATCAGCGCAGGTCCATGAATGCGGCGGCCACCGCGAACGTCGGTGACGCGACCCTCGAGAACTGAACCGGCCGGAACGACTACGCGCCCTTCGTGGAGAAGCGGTTCGGTAATCTGCGCCCGAAAGGGGGTGCCTGGCTGCGTCGTTGCTGTCTCGATGGTGGTTTCCAGCCTGGCGTGGAGCATGGTTCCGACAGCTATCGCACTTGAGTTGCTCGTGATGATGTCGTCGCCGACGACCCGGCCGTCCGGGTCGAACTTGGCGAGGTCACGGTGCGGCAGAGTTACTGGCGGTGACTGGTGGCGCACCATTGTCGGGTCGGTGGACGGGATGGCGCCCTCGGCAGCGTTTCCGGAAGCCGGCATCACCAGCACGGGCGCCCTGACCACAGGTACTTCCTGGCCTGCCGGGGGAAGCGCGGGGACTGGAGCGGTGTCCTCGACGGCTGTGTCCGGTGGCCGGGATACACCGCTCTGCTGGGCGAGCAAGGGAGTGGCGACGAGTAGGACCGCAGCAAGGGGGAGCTTGGACATAGGTGGAGCCTCCAGTGGCGGAGATGGTGCCAGCGTTCCGTCAGGTTAGACCCATGCGCGGATGTTTGGGTGCGGTTTCGAGAGGCGGCACCACGGGCATCAACAGCGCGCGACGCGACATCGGCGCTAACACGCAGACGCTGTTCTGGTTACGTCTGCCTGCTAAAATCACGCTACGCCAAGTGCCAGTCGGCATTGGCCGACCGCAACATGGCTCACTTTGTGGAATCCATTCTTGGCACCGGTGGTGGCTCGATCGCCGTGGACCGCCGGCCCAAATTGAACGACCGCCTTGCGCATCGCGTGGTACACGGCAGCGCCGGGGCAGAAGGAAAGAACACCCTCATGACCGAGATCGTCTCCATCAAAGCCCGCGAAATTCTGGACAGCCGCGGTAACCCGACTGTGGAAGCCGACGTTGTATTGAACGGCGGCGCAACGGGGCGGGCCGCTGTGCCGAGCGGTGCGTCCACGGGCGAGCACGAAGCCGTTGAGCTGCGCGATGGTGACAAGGAGTACTACCTGGGTAAGGGCGTGCTGCAGGCGGTCGAGAACGTAGAGAGCGTTCTGGAACCTGAGCTGAGCGGTATGGATGCGGCTAACCAGCGGTTAATCGACGCGACCATGCTCGCGTTGGATGGCACGCCGAACAAGGGCAGACTCGGTGCGAACGCGATCCTGGCGGTGAGCATGGCGGTGGCACGCGCTTCCGCGGCAGCCCTGAAATTGCCGCTCTATCGCTACCTGGGGGGTGTAAACGCGTGCCTGCTGCCCACTCCCATGATGAACATTCTGAATGGCGGAGCGCATGCGGATAACAACGTGGACTTTCAGGAGTTCATGATCATGCCAGTCGGCGCGGAAAGCTTCTCAGAGGCGCTGCGCTGGGGCGCGGAGACCTTTCACACGCTCAAGAGCGTGCTGAAAAAGAAGGGCTACAACACCGCCGTCGGTGACGAGGGCGGCTTTGCGCCATCGCTGAAGTCGAACGTGGAGGCGATTGAAGTCATCCTCGAGGCGATTCAGGCTGCCGGCTTCACGCCGGGCGAACAGATTGCGCTGGCGCTCGATCCTGCCTCGAGTGAGTTTTTTAGCACGGAGACGGGCAAGTACGTCTTCAAGAAATCGGACAAGTCTGAGAAGACTTCTGCGGAGATGGTCGCGTACTACGCAGACTGGGTGCGGCAGTACCCGATCGTTTCGCTGGAAGACGGACTCGCGGAGAACGACTGGGACGGATGGAAGATCCTTACGGACGAGCTTGGCGACAAGTGCCAACTGGTGGGCGACGACATCTTTGTGACGAATACGGCGAAGCTGCGTGAGGGCATCGAAAAGGGCGTAGCGAACGCGATTCTGATCAAGGTGAACCAGATCGGAACTGTGAGCGAGACGCTGGAGGCGATCGAGCTTGGGCGGCGGTACGGGTACGCCTCGATCATCTCGCACCGGTCCGGCGAAACCGAGGACACCTTTATCGCGGACCTTGCGGTCGGAACCGGCGCCGGTCAGATTAAGACCGGTTCACTCTCGCGTACGGATCGTATCGCGAAGTACAACCAGCTTCTGCGGATTGAGGAAGAGCTTGGGCAGACTGCGGAGTTCGTCGGCGTCGAGTCGGTGAACTGCGGCGAATAGTCATCCGAGCGAAACAAACTGCGGGGCCATGTCACAATCGACGTGGCCTTTGCCGTTTTTGGAGTCGATCATGCCGCGTCGTAAACCCTTGATTCTTACCATCCTGGACGGCTGGGGGGTACGCGCAGAAACCCGTGGCAATGCCATCGCACTCGCGAGGAAACCGACCTATGACATGCTTCTGCGGGAATACCCGAACACGCTGATCCGGGCGAGTGAGCACTTTGTTGGCTTGCCCGACGGGCAGATGGGAAACAGCGAGGTCGGACACCTGAACCTGGGCGCTGGCCGCGTGGTGCGCATGGACATCACGCGCATCGATGCCCTGGTCGACTCAGGCGAGTTCTTTTCGTTGCCGCTGCTGGTCGATGCAGTTCAGGCAGCGCTGGAACGCGGGCGAGCCATACACCTGCTTGGGCTTGTGTCGGACGGCGGCGTGCACTCGCACCAGCGGCACCTGTATGCACTGCTGAAGCTGTGTGCGCAGCAGGGCGCAAACCGAGTGTATGTGCATGCTTTTCTGGACGGCCGCGACACGCTGCCGACCAGCGGAGCGGGGTACCTTGAGCAACTGAAGCAGCAGATGCACGAGATTGGCGTGGGTACAATCGCCAGCTGCTCGGGCCGCTATTACGCCATGGACCGCGATTTGAAGTGGGATCGCGAAGCCAAGGTATTCGACGCCATGGTGAAGGGAACTGCCGAGGGCGGTGCCTATACCGATCCCGTCGCACGGATCCGCGAGAATTACTCAAACGGAACGACAGACGAATTCATCGTGCCCTTTGTCTGTACGGATGCGAGCGGTCAGCCGGTTGCGACGGTGCAAGACGACGACTTATGCATTTGCTTCAACTATCGCAGCGACCGCGTTCGGCAGATCACGCGTGTGTTGGCGCGCACCATCGCGGGTGGTTTGACGGCGAACGACGCTCGCGACCTGCCCAAGGCTGATGAGCTTGACCTTGCAATTCCACGCAGCAATGTGCCGCAGGGACTGCGTTATAT
>CAXUEG010000269.1:3894-4285 GCA_964249935.1 uncultured Terriglobus sp. | reverse complement strand
GCCACCATGCACAGCGAAATCGTGAATGGCGAAAATCCCGCGGTCACCAGCTTGGTCGGCGCCTCCGCCGCGCCCAGCCACACACCGGCCGTCAGCCCGCACAGCACACCGAGTGAGTGCAGCGATCGTAATGGCGATGAAGCATTAGTACCGGTCTTCAGAAAAGTGACTCCATCACGCGAACCCGCTCTGTTGTACGGCAAAGGAGCAGCGCACTAAAACAACCGAGTAAAGCGGACGGGATGAAGCAGCGGCCTTAGGGCCGCTGAGAAGGCAGGGCGATGAAGGCGCTTTAGCCCTGGGCTTGTCCATCTATACATCCGCATCAAACCAAACCATCTAGTGCAGCGAAACCAGCAGCACGAGACCGAACAACAATACCGCCACCGGT
>CAXUEG010000269.1:0-3884 GCA_964249935.1 uncultured Terriglobus sp. | reverse complement strand
AACTGAATATCCGTCAGGACTGCCCGCACTATCGCCGGTTTGGGTGTCTCACGATCTTCCATAGTGCCACCTGAAACTACGGCAGCACGCTCGGACCCGTCAAGTTGATCGCCGGCCGCACAACGGCCGGGTGCCCTACTCCGTCCGCAGCGACTCCACAGGATCCAGCATAGCAGCGCGGCGAGCAGGCATCCACCCCGCCAGCAGCGAGCACCCCATCACCACAACCGCCACCACGGCCAGCGTTGCGCCGTCCCACGCACTTACCTGGAAGAGCAGCGAACGAAGCGCAACCGCGGTCCCCACAGCCATGAGCAAACCAAGCACGAGTCCCACCGTACTCAGCACCGTGCTCTCCCGCAAAACCAGCTCATAGATCGCGCGCCGCGGCGAGCCCAGCGCCAGTCGTACGCCCATCTCCCGCGTCCGCAGCGATACCGAATACATCACCACCCCATACAGCCCAAAGCCACACAGCAACAGCGCCGCGCATGAGAACGCACCCGCCATCCATGCCGCGCCGCGATGCACCGTCGCGCTCTGGCTGTCATGGATGCGCGCATCCATCGTCATCGCATCCGAAACGCCCAGGTCGGGACTCACCTCCCGCACAGCCGCCACCAGCTCCGGCAGCACGCCCTGGTCCGCTCCCGCAACCCGCACCGCATACATCGCCCGGCCATCCACATTCTGGTAAGCCGGTTCGTACTCAGCGGGCCACATCTCGTCCTCCAGCGCACCCTCGTGCAGGTCGTCCACCACGCCCACAATCTGCTCGATGGACGCAGGAGACAGCTCGGTATCTCCAAACTGCTTGCCCATCGGGTCTTCGCCCGGAAAATACATCTCCGCCAGTTTGCGGTTGATGATCACCACCTTCTGCTTACCCTGTGTATCGGCGTCCGTAAAAACCCGGCCACGGATCACTCGCGCGCCAAGCACAGAGAAATACGAGGGCGAAGCGCTG
The DNA here is from genome assembly GCA_964249935.1 of uncultured Terriglobus sp. GTDB lineage: Bacteria > Acidobacteriota > Terriglobia > Terriglobales > Acidobacteriaceae > Terriglobus. The sequence goes on along the minus strand of CAXUEG010000269.1, from coordinate 2,917 downwards.
CGTTCGTTCACTTCGTCGTGGTGACCGTCATACGGCTTGCCCACAAGCCGGATCCAATTGGTGTTGCCGTTGTACGTCACCGGCAGCTGATCGCCGAAGGCAACACCCGTAACCCCAGGCACACGGCGAAGGCGCTCGGCGACGGCCTGCTGCACCTGCAGCTTCTCGGCGTCTGTCTTGTACGGCGCATCGGGCGTGCCCAGCGAGAGCGTCAAAAGGTGTTCGGGTTCAAAGGCAAGGTCGATGCGCAGAAGCCGGAACAGGCTTCGCGAAAGCAGACCGGCACACACCAGCAGAACCACCGCGATCGCAACCTCGGCCACCACGATCTGCGATCCGGTGCGGCGCCAGCTCAGGCTGCCGCTGCCGCTGGTTCCGCTTACCAGCGCCGACCGCAGCCGTTGCAGGCTCAGCCGCAGCATGGGGACCGCCGCAAATGCAGCCGCCGCCAGCAGAGCTTCCGCCCCCGTAAAACAAACCGTGTGCAGTCCCAGGTGCACCTCCGCCAGAAATGGCATGGTGCTGCGCATCTCCGCGGGAATCAGGGCCAGGATAAGGCGCATCGCGCTCGACGCGGCCCACAAACCCGCCACGACGCCCAGCCCTACAACCAGCAGACTTTCCACAGCAAACTGGCGCAACAGACGGAACCGGGTCGCACCCAGCGCGCCACGGATCGCGAACTCCCGCCCACGTGCATCGGAACGCGCTAGCAGGAGGCTTGCCACATTCAGGCAGCCGATCACGTACAGGAGCACCGCGCCGCCCAGCAGGGTCCAAAGCAGCGGCCGGATCTTGCCTACCACCTGGTCCGCCAGCGGCAGCACCACGGCGCCCTGGCCACGGTTCGAACTGGGATACATCGTCTCCAGCCGCCTCGCAATGCCCTTCACCTCGGCATCCGCCGCCGCGATCGTCACGCCATCGTTCAGCCGCGCTACGCCGTTCAGGCTGTGGCAACTGCGGCGGCCCTCGCATTCTCCCGCAATGGGGCGAATGGCCGTGAGCAGCGCAAGCGCACCGCGTGGCGCGAACTGGAAATCCCTGGGGAGCACGCCGATAACGACCACCGGCTCGCCATCCAGGCGGATGCTCTGCCCAACGATGTCCTTTCTGCCGCCAAGCTGTTGCCAGGTGGCATCCGTCAGCATCGCAACATTTGCGGCACTGGCCAGGTTGTCCGAATCCTGGAAATCACGTCCCAGCTTAGGCGCCAGACTCAGCGTGTGTAGAAAGTTCGCGCTCACCCGCATTGCCGGCACCGGCCGGGTCGCTTCGCCGCTGCCCAGCAGGAACCCCGCATGTCGCCACACGGCAAACGACTGAAAGCTGCGCGCGCCGCCCTTCCAGTCCTGGTAGTCCTGCCACGACAGGTTCGCCGGACCCATCCGCTCCACCAGCTCCGTCGTCCACACCAGCCGCTGCGGATCGCGAAACGGCAGCGGCTTCAGCAGCGCCGCATCCACAAACGCAAAAATTGCCGCACTCGCACCGAAGCCCAGCAGGAGCATCAGCAGTACCGTCGCCGTAAAGCCAGGGCGAAAACGCAGTTGCCGGAAGACGTAATGCAGGTCCTGCAGCGATTCGGTCAGCATGGTGGGAAGCCCTCAGGCCTCTACCTGCACGCGGCAGACCAAAGCCCGGCAGCAGCTTTTAGACCGGATTTCTCCAGTTTTTACGCCGGGAGAGCACCGCGCCCGGTTGCCGCTCCGTTCAGAACCGGACACACCGGAAGAGATTCGGACACAGCCGCACAGGGCGTTACCACCGTAAACTTCACCACGATCGAGACCGGCAGTTCCCACCTGCCGCAATGTCACAAACCGCGTCCGCAAGCGCGGCTCGGTCCCGGAAGAGCAAAAGTGGGTGCACCAAAACCTGTGCACCCACTCGTAACTTCATTGTTTGCAGGATTTTGCGCCTAAAATCAGTCGATTGAATAACTTGCAGGCCTGTCGAAAGGTAAGTTAAACAAATTGAGGAACTTGCAATTTTTAGGGAGGGGGAGGGGGTCAGCCTACGGCTGGCCCTTGCCTCCACCCGCACCGTAGATGTTGCCGGTGGTGTACGACGCGTCCTGCGACGCCAGCTGCACGTAGATGCTGGCAAGTTCCGCGGGCTGACCGGCGCGCGCCAGCGGATAGTCGCCACCGAAGTTGCGCCAGTGCTCCTCGGTCGCACCGCCGGAGATCTGCAACGGCGTATAGATCGGTCCCGGCGCGACACCATTTACGCGAATCCCCTTGGGACCGAACTGCTTGGCCAGCGACTTCACGAAGTTCATGGTCGCCGCTTTGGTCTGCGCATAGTCGTACAGGTTTGCGGCCGGATCGTAGGCCTGCTCGCTGGTACTCGCGATGATGGTCGAGCCCGGCTTCAAGTGCGGCAGCGCCGCCTTAATGATCCAGAACGGCGCGTAGATGTTGGTTTTCATCGTCCAGTCAAACAGCTCGGTCGTCATGTCCGCAATCGACTCGACCTGGTGCTGTCGGCCGGCGTTGGACACAATGATGTCGAGCCCGCCGAGCTGCTGAACCGTCTGTGCGACCAGCTTTTTGCAGAAGTTCTCATCGCGCAGGTCACCGGGAATCAAGGCAATCTTTCGGCCGGCCTGCCGGATAAGCTGCGCAACCTGCTGCGCGTCGGGCTCCTCGGCCGGCAAGTAGTTGATGGCCACATCGGCACCCTCGCGCGCGTAGGCAATGGCGGCGGCGCGGCCCATGCCAGAGTCGCCGCCGGTGATGAGCGCCTTGCGGTCGAGCAGCCGGCCCGAACCCTTGTAGCTGGTCTCGCCGTGGTCGGGCGGCGGTGTCATCTTGCTGGCCAGGCCGGGCCACGGCTGAAACGGGCTGGTGTATGGCGGCTTGGGGTACTTGGTCGTGGGATCGGCAACGGGCTGCGCGGTTGAGTTCGCGCC
>CAXUEG010000268.1:0-4287 GCA_964249935.1 uncultured Terriglobus sp. | reverse complement strand
GCGCTTCCCGTGTCCATGAACACTGGGAAGCGGCTCTGCGCGCCCCGGCTGCCCATGTCCTTCGTATCGTCGTCGTGCACGTGTGCCAGCGACTTCAATCCCACGTAGCCCATGGTCCACGGCTTCTGCGCAATGGTGGCGGCGACCGTACCCTTGTTGATCAGGTCTACCGTGTCCGGGCTCACGTCCATGCCCATCACCGTGCGATCGGTCACGTGCTGGCGATCCAGCGCATCCGCCACATCTTTCGCACTGACCGACTCCAGCGAAACAAACGCATCCACCCGGTCCGCTCCGGTCTTGGAGACGTACTCTCGCACCTTGTCGAAAGCGATGCTCGTGTCCGGCCCGATGTTCACGACATCCACCGTTTTCACGCCTGCGTGTTCGTTGAACGTGTCCTGATAGCCTTTCAGCCGGTCCGCCAAATTCGGCTGCGCTGGAAAGGTGAAGAAGACCACGTTTCCTTTGCCGTGCAGCAATTGCGTGAGCCGCTGCGCGCCAAGGTGGCCAGCTTCGTAGTTGTTCGTGCCAATAAAGTAGAGTCGGCCGCTTTGCGGCGCGTCCGAGTCGATGGTGATCACCGGCACTCCGCTGCGCACGGCACTGCTGATGGCCGGCTGCAACCGCGTTGCGTCCAGCACTGACACAAGGATGCCGGCGGGCTTGCTTGCCGCTGCCTTCTCAAACGCATCGGCCTCTGCCGCCGCGTCCTCGCCGTCCGGCCCGTCGACGATCGCGGTCACGTTGTAGTCGGCGGCGGCCTGGTTGAACCCAGCAGTCACCGTCTTCCAGTACGGAACCTTCAGGTTGCCTCCGATCAGGTAGTACTTGTCGGAATGGGAGTGGCGCTGGCAGCCCATGGTGCCAAGCAGCAGCAGGGTGGCAGCAGAGAGTGCGAGTTTGCTACGCATGGAATTCCCTCCTGAAACAGCTCCGTCCCGTCGTCCAGGGCCTTTGCAACCCGGGGTTATGCCTAGGAACGGCAGGCGCGAATTGTATGCCCCGCATTGCGTAATAGGCCACAACGAAATCGGTCAGCACAGCTTTTCAGGTGCTGTGATCGCGCATGCGCGGCGATGAGCTCGAATGAGGCAGTGCAATGCGGCGGAGCTGTCACACTTACGCGATCGGATGTCGCGCCGCCCGGTAGATCGCCTCGATTGCCAACAGATCCTTCAAGCCCTCTTCGCCCGGAGTCTTTGGCGTCGCCCCCGTACGAATGCACTCCGCAAAGTGCGTCGCTTCCAGCTGAAAGTGGAAGGTCTGGTCATCTGGACTGGTCGCGTCCGCATGCACGCGCGGCTCCAGGCTTCGCAGGTGAATACCGGTGTAATCGAAGGCCGGCCCGATCTCGATCGTTCCCTTATCGCCATGAATGCGAACAAATCCGGGCATGTCCTCGCCGTAGCTGGTGCCTACGCTCGCCAGGATTCCCGACGGAAACGTCATCGTAAACTGCATCGTCTGCTCCATGCCGTCGAAGCGATGCGTGGTGTGATCTCGCGTCGACACCACAGCAGTAAAGCCCGTCGGTTCCTCGCGGCTGAAGTACCGCATCGCATTCAGCGGATAGATCCCCACATCCATGATCGGTCCGCCACCCGCCAGCTTCGGATCCAGCCGCCAGAAGTTATGCGGCGGCGCGTTGAACCCAAAGCCACCTTCAAACGCCTGAATCGTCCCGATCGCACCCGACTGTAGGATCCGCTCCGTCTCCAGGTGTGTCGGATCGAAATGGCAGCGGTACGCGATCATCAGCTTCACGTTCGCCTTCCGGCAGGCGTCGATCATCTCCCGGCACTCGGCAGACGAGATGGCCATCGGCTTCTCGCATAGCACGTGCTTGTCTGCCTCTGCCGCCCGCACCGTGTACTCCCGGTGCATGCTGTTCGGCAGCCCAATGTACACGGCCTGCACCGCCTTGTTGTCGCGGATGCGGTCAAACGTCTCGTAGGAGTAAATGGACGTCTCCGGCACACCGTACCGGGCAGCCCACTCTTTACCCTTCGTGTCGCCATGACCCGTCACCAACGCCGTGACCTTGATGTTCTTGCCACCAAGCTGAAGACACCCGCGGCCAAAGATGTCGGAAATGGTTCCAAGCCCGACCAGTGCATACCCAACCGGTTCGCCCGTGCCCTCACCACTCTGCAGGGATGGGGCCTTCCGTGCTGCCCGGATCGCTTCTGACTGGCTCGCTCCGGGCAAGCTCATGCCGGTGAGTGCAAGTGCAGAAAGCCTGGTGAAGTCGCGACGGTGCATGGAATGATCTCCTCGCACACTTCGATGCGCGCAGCCCGTCCACGATCACCGCCGGGGCCGCCGCAGCTAGGGTTGCAGGAAAGCGCCCAGGAGCATCAAGCGCCACAGTGCCCGTGCTCCACCGCAAACGCTCGCACACGGCTTTCCCATCGCGGTGATACAAGTGCGTTATGCCTGCGAAGCGCTTCCTGCTCACCGCCAGTCTCTTCCTCTGCAACACAGCAATGCACGCGCAAGACACGCCCACACCTGCCGCACCACTGACCATCGCGGCGCGAACCGCGGGCATGCAGCACGTCGCCGGCTTCGTCCCGCTCGACTACGAAGCTAAGACGGGGAAGCTCTTTCTGGAAATTGCGCACCCCGGCGCGGAGCTCCTCTGGACCGACTCGCTCCCCTATGGCACCGGTTCCAACGACCTCGGCCTCGACCGCGGCCAGACCGCACCCGCCCGCGTCATCCGCTTCGAGCGGCAGGGTAACAAGGTGCTGCTGATTGAGCCCAACACCGACCTCACCACCTCTGCCACCGAACCCGCCGAGGTCCTCGCCGCCAGGCAGAGCTTCCCCGAGTCCGTCCTTTTCGGCTTCAAGCTGGAAGCGGAAGATCCGGACGGGTCTCTCTTGGTCGACGCCACCGACTTCTTCCTCCGCGACGTTCACGGCGTCACCGAAGCGCTCACCGAACGTCAGCAGGGCACCTACAAAGTCGACGCCTCGCGCTCCGCCATCGCGATGGACGCGACCAAGGCCTTCCCGCGCAACACCGAGGTCGAAGCCATCCTCACCTTCACGACGGACGATGTCACCAAGGCAGGCTTCGTCGCAAACGTCACGCCCGACCCGCACAGCCTCACCTTGCGTGAGCGCCAAAGCTTTATTGCCCTTCCCGAAGCCGGCTTTACCCCGCGCCGCTATGACCCGCGCTCCGGCTACTTCGACCTCACCCACCGCGACTACAACGCGCCGCTCGGCGCCGACCTGGACCAGCGCTTCATCGAGCGCCACCGCCTCATCAAGAAAGACGGAGGCTGCCGCACCGACTGCGAACCCGTCGAGCCCATCACCTACTACGTCGACCGCGGCGCACCCGAGCCCATCCGCGCCGCGCTCGTCGAGGGTGCCCGCTGGTGGAATGATGCCTTCACCGCCGCCGGCTGGCGCAATGCCTTCCGGGTCGAGGTCCTGCCCGCCGGCGCCGATCCCATGGACGTCCGCTACAACATCATCCAGTGGGTTCACCGCTACACCCGTGGTTGGAGCTACGGCGCAACTGTCACCGACCCCCGCACTGGCGAAATCCTCAAGGGTAACGTGACCCTCGGCAGCCTGCGCGGCCGCCAGGACTATCTCATCGCCGAAGCCCTGCTCGCTCCCTATGACCACGAAACGGCCAAGCCCGGTCAAGCTCCAGACCACCCGGCCAACATTCTGGACCAGCAGAAAAACCCCATGCTCCAGATGGTTCTCGCCCGCATTCGCCAGCTCTCGGCACACGAGACCGGCCACACCCTGGGCCTGGCCCACAACTTCGCCGCCTCTACCGCGGGGCAGGGGACCAGCGTCATGGACTACCCGCATCCCTATTTCACTCTGGCGAACGGCATGCCTGACGTATCTCACGCCTACGCCATCGGCATTGGTGCCTGGGACAAAGTCGCCATCGACTACGGTTACCGCGATTTCGGCACGAAGATTCAGCCCGGAGCCGAGCACCTCGTCCTCAACAAAATCCTCACTGACGCCCAGCAAGCTGGCCTGCCCAACCGCATCCTTGCAATCCGCAAAGCCGCGCTCGCCCGCTTCGGTCCGAATGTCATCCGAGAGGGCGAGCCCATGGCCACGCTCCAGGAAGCGCTCGTCCCGCTCTATCTGCTTCATCGCTACCAAACCGAAGCCGCCGCCAAGCTCATCGCCGGCCTGAACTACAGCTACAACCTGCGCGGCGACGGGGAGCCCGACCCCACCATCGTCGACCCCGCCATCCAGCAACGCGCGCTCGAGGCCGTCCTCAGCACCCTCA
>CAXUEG010000267.1:0-4291 GCA_964249935.1 uncultured Terriglobus sp. | reverse complement strand
CCACTGCGACGGCCTCCGCTTCGACGCCGTGCACGCATTCATCGACCTTTCCGCGGTGCACTTCCTTGAGCAGATCTCTACAGAAGTCGAACGCCTCAGCTCTACGCTTGCACGCGAGTTCTTCCTGATCGCGGAGAGCGATCTAAACGACCCCCGGATCGTCCGCTCGCGCGAAGCAAACGGTTACGGCATGGATTCGCAGTGGAGCGACGACTTCCACCATTCGCTCTTCACCATCCTCTACACGCCTGAGAAGCAGCAGGGCGGATACTACGCGGATTTCGGCAGGCTCACCGACTTGAAAAAGGCGCTTGAGCAGTCGTTCGTTTATGACGGACGCTACTCCGGCCATCGCAAGCGCCGCCACGGCCGCCCACCCAATGGGCTGTCCGCGCACCATTTCGTCCACTTCATCCAGAACCACGACCAGGTCGGCAATCGCGGTTGGGGTGAGCGGCTGGAACACCTGGTCGGCCCGGACGCAACCAAGGTCGCTATGGGCCTGCTCATTACCGCACCCTACCTGCCCATGCTCTTCATGGGCGAGGAGTGGGCCACCTCAGCGCCATTCCTTTACTTCGCCGACCATCAGGATGAGGAGATGCGGCGTCAGGTGGCCGAAGGCCGACGCAAGGAGTTTGCCGCATTCGGCTTCGGCAAGGACGTGCCCGATCCCGAAGACGTGAAGAGCTTCGAGGCGTCAAAGCTTAACTGGGACGAACAGAACGAAGGCAAGCACGCGGAAATGCTGGCGTGGACGAAGGAACTCATCAAGCTTCGCCGCAGTCACGTCTGCCTTAACGACGGAGACCTGCATCACCTCGAGGTCTCCGTCGACGAAGAACGCCGCACCCTGGTCGTGCAGCGCGAGGAGGCACGCATGGTGGTCAACTTTGGTGAGGAACCGTACCACTTCGCCCTGCTCGAAGGCGAAGTGCCAAAGCTCATCTCTCGCGACGGCATTGCGCCGCAGGGCAACAGTCTCGACCTGCCGCCGATAACGTTCGCGATCATGATGTCACCTCGCGAGGCCTTCGAAGACGTCCAGGTCGCGGAACATGGCAAGCGTTAATCGAGTCACGCTGGCAGGCAGCAAACGGCCCGCATCGTAACGCGGGCCGTTCGCTACAAGTTCCATTTGATAGGCAAAGTCGCTACTTGCTTCCGCTTGGCAAGATGCCATTCATGCGCAGGTACTCGACGATCTGTCCATAGTGGTCATAGCCATGCGCCACGCCAAAGGCGGCAAGCGTCGCCGGCGTATGCACACCATCGGCACCCTCGATCGTCGTGAATGCATTTGCCGCGGTCACCGTGGCGATCTGCGCATGCGCAAACGCAAAGCTCTGCTTCAGCGAGCCGATAATATCGGCCTTCGCAGTCATCGCCCCGATCGCCTTCATGTCGACTGGCGGCTTGGCATTGCCCACCGTGCCGTAAAAGTAATAGTTGGCACTGGCGAGATGCGTTAGCTGCTGCGCGAACGTACGTACACCGTCAAACTTCTCGGGACTGCCGGAAGCAAACGCCGCGGCCGACGGCGCAAAGCCATACTTCTCCGCGGGCATCGCCTCCGCCGCGCGCATGACCTGTACCTCGAACTGAGTCAGCATCACATCCAGCGCCGTCGCAGGCGCCATTGCCTTCCCCGCATCCGCCGCCGTGTAGGTGTCCTTGTAATCCCGCTGCTGCGCTCCCGCACCGAGGGTCACTACGCTCAGCATCAATGCCAAGCCGAAATTTCGAACGCGCATGTCTCTCCTTTGTTTCACCATAACGCAACCTCTCCTGATGCGCAGGCGATTGCTCCCTTAACGTCCAAACCCGGCCGCCTGCATTCGCGAAAGGCTGGCAGCAAATGCGGGGTTCTTCGCACTGTAAAGAGCGCCTTGCCGATGATGTGCCTGGGCCAGCTCGAGCGCTGTGACTAAAGGCGAAAAATCGCTATATTTCGCCGCCATGTTCTGGATGGCAACACCGAGGAGCCAATGCTTGTCCAGCGCGATCTGTGTGAGCGTAATCACCTCGGCGATCTGCGCCGCGGTCAGATGCTGAAGCTGACTGTCGGTGAACTGGTAGCGCGACGCACCGGTCAACGCCTCCCATGCCGGAGTCGAAGCCTCATCTACGGCGCGCAGCTTGTTGTAGAGATCTTCGTACTGCTCAATCTCCTCACGGCGCATCAGGCCTGTCGCGCCATCCGCTTTGGCCGCATCCCACACCGCCTCCCTGTGCGGCTCGTGCAGGTAGGACCAAACCAGCGCGCCCGGCAGCGCCTCGTCTGCCGTCCCCGGATGCTTCTGCAAGGAGTCCAGCACCATCAGATTGTTCTGTAGTTCGACCTTTTCCCAACGCCAGTATTCCGCTTCCTTTGCCATGGCTTTGCGGTTCGTCTCCCGCTCATCGGCGAGCTCGCGCCGCACCTGCGCCAGCTCTTGGCGATGGTGGATCACCTCCACTGTCTGCTCGAGGCCGATGGCAATCAGCAGACCCACCACAATCGTAGCGATGTGAATGAAAAAGTCCCGCCATCCCGTAACGGAATGGTGGGGCGGATGAACGTCAAGCATGGCCTGCTTCCTCGCTGCGCTAAAGCTTACGCAGCACTCGCCCAAAATAGCGATCATTTTGCACCGTCGTACCACCTGACCCAGTCCGCAGACTTGCCTGGCGTCTCCAAGCTCTCCTGCTGACCAAAGACCACACCATCGCTACCACCCAGCCAAACACGGGAGCAAACCTCGCACGGCGGCTCGAACCACCGCGCATCAAAGCAAATCTGCAACATCGGAAAGGGCTTGCGCCCAGTGTCTCGCAGCCGCAGCCCGTGCGCGACCTGCATCGCACGGCTGCACAGAGCCGCGTCGCGTGCGTAAACTCAGCGATTGCCGGCCCCTTTTCATCGCCGCGCGCCATGCAGTATGCTCCACTCACCGCTCGACCGAACGTAACCTCCCGGCCTTTGTCGGCTGCCTAAGGGATGCTGCCATGCAACCACTTCGTTTCGGCCTCGCCCTTGCCCTGCTTCCGCTCAGCCTTCAGGCGCAAACCGCCACGCCCCCCTGCACTGGCCTTTGCCAACAACAGGTGCAGTGTCCCAGCGGCGGGACTACCAGCATCAGTGGCACGGTGTACGCGCCGAACGGCACGGACCCAATCCCCAATGTCACCGTCTACATCCCCAACGGGGTGGTCGACGCCCTGCCGGCCGGCGTCAGCTGCCCTGTGCCCGGCGCTCTGCCCTCCGGTTCGCCGCTCGTCGGCACCTTCACCGCACCCGACGGCACCTTCTCCATCGGCAACGTTCCGGTCGGCACCAATATCCCGCTGGTCATCGTTGCCGGCAAGTGGCGGCGGCAGATCACCATTCCCCAAACCACCGCCTGCACCAACACCGTCGTCACAGGGGCGCGCTTTCCCACCAACCAGACCGAAGGCGACATCCCCAAATTCGCCGTCTCCACCGGCAACGCCGATCAGGTCGAATGCGTTCTTCGCAAGGTCGGCATCGCCGACTCAGAGTTCACAAACGGCGGCGGCTCCGGCCGTATCCAGATCTTCCAGGCCGCGAACGCACCGGGCGCGACGATCGACGCTGGCACTCCCAACGCTTCAACCCTGCTCACGAACCAAACCACGCTCAACGGCTATGACGTGCTCATGCTGCCCTGCGAGGGCTCCGCCTTCAACGAGCCTGCCGCGCAGCTCAGCAACCTCGTCAGCTATGCCAACGCGGGTGGCCGCGTGTACGGCAGCCACTACGCCTACGAGTGGATGTACCACAACCCACCGTTCGACACGGTGGCCAACTGGCGCGGTACCAGCAGCACTCTCCCGGATGGCCCCGCCACCGTCAATCCGAACTTCGGCAGCGGCATCACTCTGACCAAGTGGCTCTCGCTCGTCGGCGCATCCACCACACCGGGTCAAATTGAGCTGCAGGCCACCAAGGATGACATCAACGGCGTCAACGCCCCGACCCAGGTCTGGCTCACCCTGAACAACACTGGCAACGTGATGCAATTGACCTGGGGCACGCCCGTCGGCCAGACCAATAACCAGTGCGGCCGTGTTCTGTTTAACGAGTATCACGTGGAAAACAATGGCAACTCGCGCGGCAAGATGTTTCCAGCCGAATGCGACACCGTCGCCATGACCCCGCAGGAGAAGCTGCTCGAGTACAGCCTGTTCGATCTTTCCAACAATGGCGGCCCAGCCACCATGACGCCCGCCTCCGCCGATTTCGGGAACGAGGCGGTCGGCTTCACCACGGCACCGCAGACCTTCACCG
>CAXUEG010000266.1:0-4375 GCA_964249935.1 uncultured Terriglobus sp. | reverse complement strand
CGTCGCCCGTCGAATGCCCGCGCAGCCAGTGGTACAGCCGGTCGCCCCAGACCGAATTCCAGAGCTTGTGCATTTCACCGCGCGACAGCGCCAGCAACTGCGGCATGGTCGTCACGCCCTTGCGGTTCAGCATTACCTCAGTGCGCGCGCCAACGCCGGGCAGGTCGCGCAACTCGAGTTGCATGAGCGACCGCGGCAGCTGCGACGGCAGAAGTCCGATCAAGCCGTCCGGCTTCTGCATGTCGCTCGCGATCTTCGCCAGGTAACGGTTCGGCGCCATGCCGATCGAACAGCGCAGCGTCTCACCGACATCGTCGCGGATCGCCTGCTTGATGCTCAGCGCAATCTCACGCGCGCGCGGCGGCTCCTGCTCGCGCCCGATCAGCTGGCACGTCACCTCATCGATCGATGGAATGTGCGCCACCGGACAGCAACGCTCGACCGCGGCATGAATGCGGTGCGAGAACTCTGCATACGTGCTGTGATCACCCTGAACTAGCAGAATGTCCGGGCAGATCTGCTTCATGTCGCCGACGCGCGTGCCCGTCTTGATACCGAGCGCCTTGGCCTCATAGGAAGCGGCAATCGCGACCGTCGTATCTGCAAACGTCGGCACAACCGCAAGTGGCCTGCCGCGGTACTCGGGGTGTAACTGCTGCTCCACGGACGCGAAGAAGCTGTTCAGGTCGACGTGAAGAAAGCCGAAAAAGTCGTGTTGGGGCGGCTGGAGGTCCACGGCAAATGTCCGTCGTGACTTACGCGCTGTACCTGTGGCTCTAGGCAGTGTGTTGGAAATTGCGCTGCATGAATTGTATGTTGCTGGGCCATTCGAGCCTCCCACGCCTGGCTGGCCCGTGTTGCCGTTGAACGATACCGAGCGGGCCCATAGACGAAAGGCTCTGCCCGGAAGTTTCAGCCTTCTCGATTGAGACGCTTGACAGTATTCAGGGCATGCGGCAATGTTGGAGGAACACCCACATTTCAGCTGTGTGAATGCGCCCAGGCACCTGCATTCAGTGCCGCGTCGGACGTGTACACCCGTCAGTACCGCGAATGGACCCCTGCGCGCAGGGCTTTGGAGGCAGTACAAATGAGGCAATTTGTTCTTGCAATGTCGCTTGCTACGGCAGCAGTCACCGCAGCGCCGATAGCAGTAGTCGCGCAGGCAACCGCGACCGGTTCCGTTGTGGGAGTGGTTACCGACCCGTCCGGCGCGGCAATCGCCGGCGCGGCGGTAACGATCACCGACAAGGCGACCAACGCTGAGCGGAAGACGACAACAAATGCCGCAGGCCAGTACCGCTTCGACCTGCTGCCGGCGAGCGATTACGTTGTGCACGTGAGCGCCGGCGGTTTCAGCACCGCAGACACCTCGACCCTGACGTTGCAGGTGGGTGCAACCACGACGGCGAACGTTCCGCTCGCCACGGGATCGGTAAACACGACGGTGGATGTGGCCACGGTCAATCAGCTGCTGGACGCGGAAAAGACCGACAGCTCCACGAATGTGACACCGACCCAGGTGCAGGAGCTGCCGCTGAACGGCCGCGACTTTGCCAATCTGGCGATTCTGGCGCCCGGTGTGAAGCTGGTGGACAGCTACGACCCGACGAAGAACCGGTACGCGGTGTACGCGGTGAACGGATCGAGCGGACGCAACACGAACACCACCGTGAACGGCGTCGACAACAAGGACAACACCGTCGGCGGCGCGGTCATGCAGCTGCCGTTGGAGGCCGTGCAGGAGTTCAAGATCAGCACGGCTCGCTTCTCCGCGGAGAACGGCCGCAGCGAAGGCGCGGCGCTGAACGTAATTACCAAGAGCGGAACCAACCAGTTCCACGGTTCTTTGTTCGGCTTCTTCCGCAACGATGCGTTCCAGACCAAAAACTATTTCGACGTGCAGGCCGGTAACCCGAAGCCGGCGTACAGCCGCCAGCAGTACGGCGGCGCATTCGGCGGACCCATTTTCAAGAACAAGGACTTCGGGTTCTTCGCATACGAAGGTCTGCGTGAACGGTCGAGCCTTTCGGTGGATGCAAACTCCTTCGCGGAACTTACGCTCGCCATTCCACTGGGGGCGGTCCCGAGCCACACCATCGGAACACCGTTTGATGAGAAGCGCTATAACGGCCGCATCGATCACCAGTTCAGCGACAAAGAACACCTGTACTTCTCGTACTCCGCGCAGGACAACAAGAGCCAGAACGACCAGTCCACCAATCAGGTAGATACGACCGAAGGCAACTTCACGGTCAACGACCTGATTCTTGCAAACGTAACGCTGGACAGCGTGCTGAGCAGCAAGGCCGTCAACAACTTTACCGCGGGCTTCCAGTACTGGAACAACCTGATCGACTCGACAATCCGGAAACCTTACTTCCTTTTTCCGGACGGCGCGAGCTTTGGAACGAACATCAACGTGCCGCAGAAATCAAGCCAGCACAAGTTCCAGTTCAAGGACGACTTCAGCTACTCGTTGAGCAAGCACACGCTGCGCGCGGGCGTAGACGTACTGTATGAGCCGCAGGTGGGCGGCTTCTTCGAGAACAACCCGACACCGGAGTTCGATTTCTACGAAACGGCGCAAGCCATCCTGAGCAATGCCAACGGGCAAACGCCGAACGGCTTTTCGTCGCCTGGCGCGATCTCGCTATCGACCGGAACCTCCGGCGACCCGACGTTCAATCTGTCGCCGAAGATGCTTGGGTTTTACTTCCAGGACGACTGGCGCGTATCGAACCGGCTCCTGCTGAACCTGGGCCTGCGTTACGACAAGGACATCGATACGTACGGCATTGGAAAGCAGGCAAACAGCCGCACGCACCAGGAACTGGTCGCGGCGGCCGCATCGGGTGTGGCGACAGTGCCGACGAGTCGCACGGTCCAGTCTGGCGGCGGGTACACGCCTAGCCTTGGCTACATTGGCGGTAACTACACCGGTCTGCCGCAGAACGATAGCAAGGACATCAGCCCGCGCGTTGGTTTTTCCTATGACCTGTCTGGGAATGGACGCCTTGTGGTGCGCGGTGGATATGGCCTCTACTTCGGCCAGACCTTCGAAAACATTCCGCTGTTCATGATCCAGCAGTCGAATGCGTTGGTGTTCGCCAACACCTATAACATCAGCTGCAACGGTCCGACGGACACCACGTGCCCCGCAGCCAATGTGGTGCCCGGAACGAATATCCTGCTGAGCCAGTATCGCTACGGCGTGGATCCTTTGCCCGTAATCCCCGCGCCTTCCGCGAATCTCGCCGCAGGCTCCACTGGCCGTCTGATGGATCCTACGTTCCGCAACCCATACACGCAACAGATCAATTTCGGCTTGCAGTATGCTGTCACTCCGCAGTCAGTGTTCGAGGCCGAATATGTGCAGGCACGCGGTCTACATGAGGACAAGACGATCAACCTGAACCCGACTCAGTATTTCGCGGGTGGCGCGCGGCCTTTCACGGCAGCGTTCCAAAAAGCCGGTGTTCCTGTGCTTGGACGTATCGGCTTGGAGGCCGCAATTGGGCGTTCGTACTACGACGCGCTGAACCTGAGCTACCGCGCCCAGCTGAAGAAGCGTGTGAGCGCAACGGTGAACTACACCTATGCTTCCTGTTTTTCTTTTGTGTTAAATCCGGCAGCGTTCCGCAACGCGGCGACAAACCCCTTCCTCGGCATGCTGCGCGACCAAGACTACGGGTTTGTGCCAAACAACGAGACGCACCACCTGACGGCTGCAGGCACCTTCACCACAAAGTACGGGGTTGAGATTTCCCCGATTCTGCAGGCGGGTTCGTCGCGTCCGGTGGACGCTATCTACTCGACCGATCAGTGGGGCGTTGGAGGCAGCGGCAATGGCAGCCCGCATGCCCTGCTTGCCGTGGGAGCAAAGCCGACATTGAGCAACTTTGTGAACGAGTACCAGGCGGTTGCTGCCGCGGCGAAGGCGCAGGGCGTCAGCACCGGCATTATCTACAGAAACTGCCTGGCCGCTGGAAGCTGCGCGGAAACCCACTACGACACCCTGCGCGGCTCGCCGGTAATTCAACTGGATGCTCGCTTTGGCGACACCCTTACGCTGCATGAACGGTATAAGTTGAATCTCTTCTTCCAGGCCTTCAACCTGACGAACCGCGCAAATTTTGGCTCGGATTACGTGAACACCATCAACACGTACGCCACGGGAGCAACAGCGCTAACTCCTAAGGGCTTCGTCAATCCAAGCAGCAACCTTGTACCCCACTCCTTTACGGGTGAGTTTGGAGCGCGGTTCTCGTTTTAGATCTGGCTCATGCAAGCAGAAGGGACCGCTGATGCGGTCCCTTTTTGCTTGCATGAATTCACTAGCTGTTTTGCTGTTCCGGCATGGGGCCGCGGGTGG
>CAXUEG010000265.1:0-4379 GCA_964249935.1 uncultured Terriglobus sp. | reverse complement strand
GAACCATCGTGGACGGACTATGGCAGTTCCATGGCTTCGCGGCACTGCGCGAGCTGCGCGGCCGGCATCCGTATGCCGTCTTTCCGCACGGCATGCTCGACCCCTGGTTCAACCGCACCTACCCGCTCAAGGTCTTCAAAAAGCTGCCCTACTGGGCGATAGTCGAAGGTCCATTGCTGCGCGGCAGCAATGCCGTGCTCTTCACCTCCAGGATGGAGCGTGACCTGGCGCCGCGCAGTTTTCCAGGCGGTCCATGGAACCCGGTCGTCGTGCCCTATGGCACGCTTGGGCCGCCAGGCGACCCTGTGGAAGAGGTTGCAGCTTTTCACGGGAGCCTGCCGCAGCTCGCGGGCGAACCATTCCTGCTGTTTGCCGGCCGGCTCCACCCGAAGAAAGGTTGCGATCTGCTGCTGCGTGGCTATGCTGCGGCGATACGGAGGCACACCCTCCCGAGGTTAGTCTTCGCCGGTCCCGACTCGGTTGGCCTACAGTCCAAGCTGCAGCATCTGGCGCAGGAACTGCGCATCGCCGACCGCGTGCTGTGGGCCGGGATGCTGGTTGGCTCGGCGAAGTGGGGCGCCTTCCGAGCCGCGGAAGCTCTTGTCCTGCCCTCGCACCAGGAGAACTTCGGCATCGTCGTCGCCGAGGCGCTCAGCTGCGGTACGCCTGTCCTGCTCTCCGACCAGGTAAATATCGCGAGTGATATCCAGCAATGCGCTGCAGGCTTCGTGGAGGCCGATACGGTTGCGGGCACAGAGCGCCTGCTGCAGCGCTGGGCGCTGCTCCCCGACAGAGGGCGACGGGAGATGCAGCAGAACGCGCTCGGATGTTGGGCGCGATCTTTCAACAGTTTGCGAACCGGAGCGTGCATCGCCGATCTCTTCAGCCGAACCACCCCCCGCGGATCCTAGGGCGACGCTTAGAACCAGGAAATTACCCGTCCGGCCGTCGTTCCTTCCCATCGCGCTCTTCCCACTTACAATGGCACCTATCCCGCTTCGTCCTTCGGAAGCATGCCCCATTGGGAGAACCTCTGCGTTTCCTACACGTCATTCGATCCATGCGCCGCGAGGCAGGCGGCCCGGCGGAAGGTTTGCGTCTCTTGTTGCGCGGGTACCTTCAAGAGGGCCACGAGGGAGAGGTCGCGACGCTCGATCCGGTCGGGACGGAGATCCAGGACGTGCTCGCGCCCATGCACACGTTGGGCCGCAAGACCTTTGGTTATGGGTACAGTCCCGAGCTCGCGAACTTTTTCGAGACGGAAGCGGGCCGCTATGACGGCATTGTCATCCACGGTCTGTGGCAGTACCAGGGGCTCGCGGCTCTCCGTGCACTGCGCGGACGGCACCGGTATGCCGTCTTTCCGCACGGCATGCTTGACCCCTGGTTCAATCGAACCTATCCCCTGAAACTGCTGAAGAAGGTTCCATACTGGATGCTGGTCGAACGCGATCTGCTTGCAGGCGCGGACGCGGTGTTGTTCACTTCATCCGCGGAAGCCCGGCTCGCACGGACCAGCTTTCCCGGTGCGCGTTGGCGCGCGGAGGTGGTGCCCTACGGCACGCTTGGACCGCAGGGCGATACTACCGCAAACCGTGCCGCTTTCACCGAGCGAATACCTGCCCTGAAAGATCGGCCCTTCCTGCTCTTTGCCGGTCGCATGCACGAGAAGAAGGGGTGCGACCTGTTGCTGCGCGCTTACGCGGAGGTACGGCGCAAGATCGATCTGCCCCCGCTGGTCATGGCAGGCCCCGATGAAACCGGTCTGACCCGCACCCTGCAAGCCATGGCTGCTGAGCAGAAGATGGAAAACCACGTTCTTTGGCCGGGCATGCTGACGGGCGCGGCCAAATGGGGTGCCTTTCACGCGGCCGAAGCCTTCATCCTGCCCTCGCATCAGGAGAACTTCGGCATCGCCGTCGCCGAGGCACTCAGCTGCGGAACGCCCGTCCTCATCTCCGACCAGGTCAACATCCATGGCGACATCTCGGCCAGCCATGCCGGTCTAGTCGAGCCCGACACGCTCGAAGGCGTCGTCCAACTGCTGCGCCGCTGGGCTGGGTTGAGTGACACCGAGCGCGACGGAATGCGCTCCAACGCCGTGCAGTGCTGGCGAAATCGCTTTGACAGCGCCGGCACATCGCGCTCCATCGCCCGACTCTTCCAGGAACGCCGCAAGGCGCCCACCGAGGGCCCGCCGGAAGGGACGCGAGATCGTCGCCGTCCCTGACCGTGGACGTGGAGTCCACTCGCTGGCTTGAACCCGGAGTCCGGCTTGCAAGGGACGGTCCGGAAGCAGACGGTACACTTTCCACAACCGTCAGGCTCGGCTCGACCTCCTCATGAATCTCTACGCCGCTGTTCTCATCGTGATCGTGCTCACTCTGCTGGGCGTGTCGCTCTCCAGGCTGCGCCAAACAAAGACGCGCGCGGACTACCTGGTTGCCGGGCGAACCCTGCCAGCGGCGGTCCTCGTCTTTACGCTGCTCAGCAGCTGGATCGGCTCGGGGTCTCTGCTCGGTGGCGCGGAAAATGCGTACCGCCACGGCTTCGCCGCGCTTTGGCAGGCCGGTGGTGGGTGGGCCGGCCTCCTGCTCATCTACTTCATCGCACCGCGAGCACGGAAATTCGCCCAGTTCACCATTCCTGACCTGCTCGAAGTTCGCTACAACCAGACTGCGCGTGTGCTTGGCGTCGTCGCCGTGCTCTTCACCTATACCGCCATCACCAGCTACCAGTTCATCGGCGGTGGCGACATCCTTCACCTGATCTTTCCCGCGATCGACCCGATCACCGGGCGCTACATCCTCGCCGGCTTCGTCGTCCTCTTCACCGCCATCGCCGGCATGGCCTCCGTCGCGTACACCGACGTCGCCATCGGCCTTCTCGCGACAGTAACCATGTGCGCGGCGCTGCCGCTTTTGATCCACCGCGCAGGCGGTTGGAGCGCGGTGCACGCAGCCCTTCCCGCCACACACTTCCAGGTCTTTGGCGACCTCACTCCTATCCAGGCGCTCGAGCTTTTTCTGCCCACATGTCTCCTGCTGCTCGGCAACCAGTCCATGTACCAGAAGTTCTTCTCGGCCAAGAGCCAGCGCGATGCGCAGCAGGCCGTCGTGGGGTGGGTCATCGGAACGGTGATTCTTGAAACGGTCATCATCGCACTCGCCGTGACCGGCTCCGCGCTGTTCCCCTCGGGCGAGGTGCACGAACACCCCCGTGAGATCCTCGCGTACGCCGCCACGCACGGCTTCCACGGCAACTTCGCCGTGCAACTGCTTGGTGCTTTGCTCATGGGCGCGATCTTCGCAAAGATCATTTCGACCGCAAACAATTGGCTCTTTTCTCCCGCGACCAACCTGGTCAATGACATCTTTGTGCGCTACATCCGGCCGCGCGCAGCCGACCGCGAAATTCTGCTCGTCAGCCGTCTCATGATCGTTCTGCTCGGTGCGTGGGCATTGTGGCAAGGCCTGCACACTGAAAGCGTTCTGAAGAAGAGCCTGTACGCCTATACGATCTACTCCGCCGCACTCACGCCGGTGATCCTGGCCGCGTTCTTCTGGAAGCGCGCCACCGCCGCGGCGGCGGTCACCTCCATCGCGGTCGGAACGCTTGTCACCATCACCTGGGACATGAGCTGGAAGAATGCTCTCCCGCACAGCATCTCCGAACGCGATGCCATTGTCCCCGCACTCGTCTGTTCACTGCTGGCACTGGTTGTGGTCAGCATTCTTACCCCACCCCCATCGCCCGCGCAACTGCAACCGCTCGGCGAAGCCACTTGATCCACCTCAATCATTCGCGTCACCGCCCGATAAGAACACTGGGCGGTGACCGAAGATGGGACATGCACCACGACAGAACACATGCACTGCGCTTATTGCCGCGATGCTGGCCTGCACCGCTGGCAATGCGGCAGCGCAGACCAGCCTGCAGCAAGTGATGTTCCGGTCCTCCTCGCCAACGATCGCCTCGGGCGAAGATGCCGCTCCCGCGCCGTCCACCAGCGTCGCCTCTGCGCTGCAAGAGCTTGCCGCTCAGGCTGCGGTCATCTTTACTGGCAGCGTGGTCCAGGTCGAGGCTGAAGCCAGTGGCGGAGCCCTCGTGAAGTTCACCGTAGAACGTGGCATTCGCGGCGTAACATCCGGTGCGGGATACAGCATGCACGTGTCCGCCTGGGCCGGCGCTTCGGAACGCTACTACCCGGGCGAGCGCGCCCTGTTCCTGCTTACCGCGCCCTCCGCTGCCGGCTACAGCGCACCGGTCATGGGAGAACGCGGCATCGTGCCTCTGTCCGGTGACGCCCTGGTCGGCAGTCTGGGCGCTTCTGGGTCACCAGTGCAGTGGACCGCGATCTCGGGCGCGGTCACATTCGG
>CAXUEG010000264.1:0-4415 GCA_964249935.1 uncultured Terriglobus sp. | reverse complement strand
GTCCATCTCTTCCTGCACGTCGGCAACGAAGCCAACCAGACCGTCGATGAATCCGTTCCAGAACGCGTGCTCATCGCCGCCGACGCGGCCAAACACGACCTTCTCGCCGGCTTCACCGCCGAGCGCGACATGGGCACCGAGGGCGCGGGCTGCGCCGACGCCGCCGTGCGCAATGCCATCGACTCCGGCCTCATCCCCGGCCCGCGCATGCGCATGAGCTGCAACGCCATCGACATCAACGGCGGCCACGAAGATAACAGCGGACGCAACCCCGCCGAAAACCTGCTCTCCAACGCCGACCGCGCCAACAACACCGCCGAGATCATCGCTGTCATGCGCGAGCAGCACAAGCAGGGCGCCGACTTCACCAAGATCTACGAAACCGGCCGCGACCACCTCGAGAACGGCGTCTTCACCACGCCCTTCCAGTACACCGAGGCAGAACTCGCCGCCGCCGTCGCCGACGCCCACCGGACCGGCTCCGTTGTCGCCGTGCACGGCACCGGCGAACCCGGCACAGGCTTCGCCGCGGAGGCCGGCGTCGCCTCCATCGACCACGCCTACAACCTTTCGCCCGAGACCATGCGCCTCATGCACGACCGGGGCATCTTCGCCGTGCCCACCTTCGCCATCGGCGAGTACTTCGCCGATCACGCTCCCTCACCGCGCGTCACAGAACTCCGCCGCGCGGAGGAAGCCTTCCACGCTGCGCAGTTCAAGAAGCAGCTCGCCGCGGGCGTTCCGTTCGCCGCAGGCTCCGACGTCGGGCCTTTTCCGCACGGCACCCAGGCCCGCGAACTGGTACTCATGGTGCAATACGGCATGTCGCCGCTTCAGGCGCTGCAAGCCGACCTTCTGAACGGTGCCAAACTGCTCGGCTGGTCCGACAGCATCGGCCAACTCAAACCCGGCTACAAGGCGGACGTGATCGCCGTACCCGGTAATCCGCTGCAGGACATCCACTCCGTCACAGACGTACGCTTCGTGATGAAGAACGGCGACATCATCCGCTGACACTTGGACAGATACACTCCTCAGCAGCCCGTAAATAAGGAAAGCAGAGCGTTGTGCAAGCCGGCCCAGTCAGACAGCCATGCAGCCGATGCGGTTCCACAGCCTGGGAGCGGCTTGATCGCCAGGGCCTGTTTGAGCGGCGTATCCTGCCCTTCTTCGACCTCTATCCATGGCGCTGCGCCCTGTGCAACCGGCGGCGTTACATCGCCATGCGGCACGATCCTGACCTGCTTCGGCGCAAGCAGAATCAGGACAGCTAAGCGACTTTCTCCGCCAACTCCGCCCATCGCTCCATCAGCGCATCCGCGGCCTCTCGCGCAGCCCGCTCGTCTCGAATGGCCTGCTGCAACCGTGCCGCGTCCGACGCAATGGCCGGATCCGACAGCGCAGCCGTCGCACTTGCAAGCCGTTCGTCCGCCGCGCCAATGCTCTGCTCAATGCCGTCCCACTCGCGCTGCTCCATGTAGCTAAGCCGCTTCTTCTGCGCGGCTGGTTTCGCCTCCGCTACAGCGGGTCTGGCTGCCACCACCAACGGCGCAGCCATCACAACCGCGGGCGCCTTCGCCACGCCTTCCGGCTCAGCCGCCGACATCTGCGATCGCATCCATTGCTCGCTCTGCGCATAGTCGGCAAATCGCTCGCTGTTACCGCGGCCATCCAGCGCCAGCACCGTCGTGCTCACCTGGTCCAGCATGTACCGGTCGTGCGTCACCAGCACCAGCGCCCCCGGATAGTCCAAGAGGTTTTGCTCCAGGATCTCCAGCGTCGGAATGTCCAGATCGTTCGTCGGCTCATCCAGCAAGAGCACGTCGGCCGGTTGCAGCATGAGCCGCGCAATCAGCACGCGCGCCCGCTCGCCTCCGCTCAGCCGCTCCAACGGCTGGTTCAACTGGTCGCCGGAAAATAGAAACCGCGCCGCCCAGCTCGCCACGTGCACCACGGTGCCGTTGTGCACCACCGAGTCGCCCTCCGGCGCCAACGCGCGACGCAGCGTCAGCGACGGATCGATCTCACGCATCTGGGAAAAATACACAAGCCGCAGCATGTTCGCGCGCTTCACCGTACCCGCGTTCGGCTCCAGCTCACCGGTCAACAGCCGCAGCAGCGTTGTCTTGCCGCTCCCGTTCGGCCCCACCAGACCCAGGCGCATGCCGTTCGTCAGTAGCAGATTCACGTCGCTCAGAATCGTGCGGCCGTCCAACTCGCACGCCACCTGCTCCATCTCGACCAGCCGCTTGGTCTGCCGTTCCGTCGCTGCAAAGTCGATACCCGCGGTCTTCGTCGCCGCGCGGCTGTTGCGCTCCGAAAGATCGGCGATCATCCCGTGTGCCTTGTCGATGCGCGCCTTGCTCTTCGTCGTGCGCGCCTTGGGCCCGCGCCGCAGCCACTCGATCTCCGTCTTCACCGCATTGCGCAAACTCTCGTGCGCCTTTTGCTGCGCCGCAAGCTGCTCCTCGCGCTCTTCCAGAAAACGCGAGTAACTGCCGTTCACCCGCAGCAATCCACCCGCATAAACGCGGTTCAGCTCCACCGTCACGTTCGCAACACGCTCCAGGAAGTACCGGTCGTGCGACACGATCACCGCCGCAAACGGCGAGTCCTGCAGCAGCTCTTCCAGCCACGCGATCCCCTGCAGGTCCAGGTGATTCGTCGGCTCGTCCAGCAACAGCACATCGGGCTCC
Source organism: uncultured Terriglobus sp. (assembly GCA_964249935.1). GTDB lineage: Bacteria > Acidobacteriota > Terriglobia > Terriglobales > Acidobacteriaceae > Terriglobus. The sequence continues at coordinate 1,719 of CAXUEG010000264.1, read as the reverse complement.
GCAATCGCCGCCTCGCAGATCGCAAGCCGCTTACGCCACCCACCCGAAAGCGATGCCGCTTCCGCATCTGTGTCGGTGAAGCCGGCGCGCCCGGCCATCTCGCGCAAACTTTGCTCGTGCTCATCCGCAGGCACCAGTGATCCGGTCAGCGCCTGCTCCAGAACGTGGCGAATCGTCGCTCCCGGTTCAAACTCCGAGTTCTGCAGCACAAACGCAACCCGCGTACGCTTGCGTGCCGCAACCTCCCCGGAATCGGTATCCTCTCGCCCGGCCAGCACCGCCAGCAGCGTCGACTTGCCCGCCCCATTCGGCCCAATCAGACCGATGCGGTCTCCATCGTTCACCGTAAACGAAAGATCTTCAAACAACGTCTTCGCGCCGAACCGTTTACTCAGCGACTGCGCATTCAGAATCGGCGGCATCCCTCAAGTTTACGAGATCGTCCGGCCTCTCCGCATTGACATCCTGAGCGAAGCGAAGGATCTGCTTCTCGGCCCGGCACATCATTGAGAATGCGGTGACACTCCACGCAATGCACTCACACCATCTGAACAAAAAAGAGCCGTTCGTCCTCACCCTCACCACGTGACAACACCACCTGCCCACGCGCCCGCCGCGCCACCGATGCGAACTTCTCACCCCACTCCACCAGCACCAGCGCGTCCAGGTCGCTCTCCATCTCCTCGATCCCTAGCTGCGCAAGCTCCTCCTCGCGCTCCAGCCGATACAAATCCAGGTGGTGAATCGTGCGCTTCGGTCCGCGATACGTGTGCACCAGCGTAAATGTCGGGCTCGATACTTCGTCCTCCGGTGCTCCGATTGCGCGCGCCAAACCACGCACCAGCGTCGTCTTACCCGCACCCATTTCGCCGGTCAACAGAATCAGCCGCGGCGTAGGCAGCGCCAATTCCAGAATCGTCTCCGCCAGCGCAAGCGTTCCATTCACGCTTCGCGTTTTCAGCCGCTTCTCGATCATGCGCGGCTCTCCTCAACTCCAGCAAACCGCGGCCGTCCCCGCCGCCGTACACCGCACAACCACACCAGGCCGTGCTCATCACACACGCGATATCGCAAGGCATCGCTCAGGTGCGCAACGGTGTCGGTCGCCAGCAACGTTCGCTCATCCCGCCGTTGCACCGCCAGGTCCGCCGCCAAACCGTGCAGGTACACCGCCGCCTCCACGGCCTCCGCAACACGATCCGGAAACTGCGCCAGCATCGCTGCCACAATGCCGGTCAGAATATCCCCCGACCCGCCCTTCGCCATGCCCGGATTTCCGGTGGTGTTCACGGCCACGCGCCCATCCGGATGCGCCACCAGCGTGCGCCAACCCTTCAGCACCAGATGCACCAGATGCTCCGTCGCAAAGCGTCGCGCCAGGTTCAGGCGGTCTGCCTGCACCTCCTTCGTCGTCACGCCCAGCAGCGTCGCCATCTCACCCGGATGCGGCGTCAGCACCAGCGCCCTCTTCGCACCGTCCAGCAGCTCCGCTTTCCCTTTGAACGCATTCAGCCCGTCCGCGTCCAGCACCATCGGCAACGTGGTCTCCGCCACAAGCCGCCGCACCATCTCCGGCGTCTCGCCCTCGGTCCAGCCCCGCGCCGACATCACCTTCATCGGCGGCAGGAGGTACTGGTGCGGCTCGGGCAGCTTGGGGTTGGCGCCGTATTGCAGGCCGGGGTCGGCCGCCTGGTCGCCGTCGCCGGCGGCGAGCGTCAA
>CAXUEG010000263.1:0-4428 GCA_964249935.1 uncultured Terriglobus sp. | reverse complement strand
GTGGCGGATGACTTGCGGGCCCGGGCGGAGGGACGGGTGACGCTGCCGATGCTGGGGCGGACGGAGAGCTTGAATGCGGCGGTGGCGGGATCGGTGTTGCTGTATGAAGCGGCGCGGCAACGGGCTGCGCAGGCCGCGAGCGGCGTATGACGAGCGCCGTGAACGGCAAGCCGCGACCTTCTCCGTCCGTAGCTGGAGAACACTGCGGCGCACACCCAATCGGCCTTAGCTCTTGCATCTCTCTAGAAACCAAACGTAGCTCTCGGGCTTGCCATCGCGAAGGAAGGTGAACGCCTTCATGACGGGGAGTCTACTAGGCATGAAAGAACATCAAATTGGCGAGAATGAGCAATCGCCTACCTGACCTACCGCCCGCTGCGTTCCTTAAAGAAGATGAAAGCAACGACGCCGATTTCTACGCGCCTCCGCGGCTGGTCACCCATATTGATGAAGCGGCGACGCAGGCGCTCACTGCCTACTACCGAACCAAGCTTCCGGCAGGAGGCGTGGTGTTGGATCTTATGTCGAGCTGGGTCAGCCATCTGCCGCCGGAGATGGCCTTTGCCGCAGTAATCGGGCAAGGCATGAACGATGAAGAGCTCCAAGCCAATCCCCGGCTGAACCGGAGTTTCGTGCGTGACCTGAACCGCGACCCCATTCTGCCCTTGCCGACCAAAAGCTGCGACGCCGCCCTGTGCTGCGTCGGCGTCCAGTACCTCCAGCGTCCCCTAGAGGTCTTCGCTGAGGTGTTGCGGGTTCTTCGACCTGGCTCGCCTTTCATTGTCAGCTTCTCCAACCGGTGCTTTCCGACCAAGGCGGTGGCGATCTGGCGTTCGCTCGACGCCCGCGGACATATTGACCTGGTACGCCTCTATCTCCAGCGCGCTGGATTTCGCGACATACATCCGGAGGTGTTGCGAGATGGCTCTGAGAGCGATCCACTGATTGCGGTCATGGGCAGTCGTTGAGGAGGCCGCGAGTGCTAGCTTCTGCTCCGAACGCACTTTCTAGGTTTGGCCTGCCTGGATCGCGTTTGTGAGTCCTCAGGAAGGAGCCTCGCCAATGCTGTGACGATCGTGAGTTCGTCGTGAGGTAATGACAGGTTGACGAGTACTTCGATGATTCTCGCCATCTGCTCGGCCGGCCTGCGATTCCGCGTCTGTGCCCAACGGCTTGCGGTACCAAGAGATAGTAGCAAGCTGTAGTTACTCACGTCGGTACCCGCGAATACCGAATGGCTCGTCTCCGAGGGCGCCGAGAAGACCGGTGCATGTTCTTTACGCTTCCCCACTCTGTTCAGACTGCCGCTCGGCGGCAGTGCGGCAGAGTCCTTCCATTTGCACGTCATCTTGACCCCGACACGCCTGGATCGCCAGCAGCACGCTTTCCAAAACTGCTCTGAATCAGAGCTTCTTAGGAAACCAGGACGTACGTGAGCAGAGCCGCTGCGATGGCGAGAGCGATGATGCGCAGCCGAGGACCTCTTAAATACCTGGAAACGAAACCAGTCTCGTTGCTGAGTTCCTCGTCGAACACGTCGCGCGGCACCGTGGGACTCTCGAGAGCATCACTGCCGCAGCGCTCTCTTCCGCGAAGTTACGGCAATCGACAAACCGATCTGCCGGCCAGGACCATCTTGTCCTTGACGAATGTCGCATGAGGGGTGCGCTGATGGGGCTGTTCGAGACAGGTGGGAGCGCGGCTCGGGATGTGCGGGGCGGTGCGCCTCTGGCGGAGCGCATGCGCCCTGGTTCGCTTGCGGAATATGTGGGGCAGGCACACCTGGTGGGTGCGGGCAAACCGCTGCGGTTGCAGATCGAGCGGGATGAGCCGGGTTCAATGATCTTCTGGGGGCCGCCGGGCACAGGCAAGACTTCACTGGCGAAGCTGATTGCCTCGACGACGCATGCGAGCTTTGTTGAGTTCAGCGCGGTGACAAGTGGGATCAAAGAGATCAGACAGGTGATGGCGGACGCGGAGCGCGCGGCGGCGATGGGTGCGCGGACGATCTTGTTTGTGGATGAGATTCACCGGTTCAACCGGGCGCAGCAGGATGCGTTTCTGCCATATGTGGAGCGCGGTGCGCTGCGACTGATTGGCGCGACGACAGAAAATCCGTCGTTTGAGGTGAACGGCGCACTCCTTTCGCGATGTCGCGTGTATGTGCTGCAGCCGTTGGGTGAGGAAGACCTGTTGGTTTTGATGCGGCGCGCACTTGCGAATGTGGAGCGTGGGCTGGGGTTGCAGGCGATTGAGGCGGATGAAGGTGCTTTGCGCACCATTGCCGGGTTTGCGAGCGGTGATGCGCGGTATGCGTTGAATGCGCTGGAGAGTGCCGCTGCGCTGCTGCGTGGACGCGGTGAGGTGCGGCTTACCAAGCAGGTTGCCGCCGAGGCGCTGCAACAGCGCGTGCTGCTGTATGACAAGGGCGGCGATCAGCACTACGACCTGATCAGCGCGTTACATAAGAGCGTGCGCAACAGCGATGCGGATGCCGCGCTCTACTGGCTGCGGCGCATGCTGGCCGCAGGCGAGGATGCCATGTATGTGGCACGGCGGCTGATCCGCATGGCGGTCGAAGACATCGGGCTGGCTGCACCAGAAGCGCTGAACTTGTGCCTGAGCGCGCAGCAGGCGATGCATCTGCTGGGGTCGCCGGAGGGAGAGCTTGCGCTGGCGCAGGCGACCGTGTATCTGGCGCTGGCGCCTAAGTCGAACGCAGTGTATCGCGCTTGGGGTAGCGTGGCGGCGGATGTAGAGGGTACGGCCGCAGAGCCGGTGCCGCTCCATCTGCGGAATGCACCGACGAAGCTTATGAAGTCGCTGGAGTACGGCAAGAACTATCAGTACGCGCACGATGTGGAGGACAAAGTGGCGGCGATGGCGTGCTTGCCGCCTTCGCTGGCTGGGCGAAGGTACTACGAGCCTACGGAGGAGGGACGTGAGCGGCAGCTTGCGGCGCGGTTGGCCGAGGTACGGCGGCTGCAGGGGTTTGAGTAGCGGTACAGGTGCTTTGCTGCTGCTCTTAACAAATGCGTTCTCTGCACGCCCGCGTGCTACGGGTAGAAATGACGAATCGTTGCTAAATCTGCTCGTGCTCACGCTTCGCGCTCGCGTTGAAGGAGAAAGTCTCGCTCCGCGGGACAGCAACGCTTTTGTTACGCGATCCCTTGGACGACTTCTTTGGACCGTTTCTTATCTGCTTGCGAGGTCTTTGGGCTGATCTATCTCGCGGAGTCCTTTTGAATGGCGCTAATAACGACTGATTTGGTGAGTACTTCGGGAAGGACGTCGGGTTTGCTGCTGCCGGCACCAGGATAGATCACGTACGTCGGAACCCCGCTGCGGTTGACCGCGGCGAGTGCGTTGGTGATGGCGGGATCGTACTGTGTCCAATCCGCGCGCATCAGGAGGAAGTTGCTTTTTTGCAGGGCAGACTGAACCTCGTTGGTGTGAAGCACGAGCTTCTCGTTGACCTGGCAGCTGAGGCACCAGGCGGCGGTGTAGTCGACGAAGACGGATTTACCGCCGGAGCGCGCGGCGTCGAGCGCGGCTTGTGAGAAGGGCTGCCATATCTGAGATTTGCTGGAAGGAGCGGCACCGGAGGCTGCGGAGCGTGAAGCTGCGAGTTCCTGTGCGCTCGGTCGCTCGGCGAAGGGCAGTGCGAATGCACCGAGTGCGATGAGCACGGCGAGTAGCGACGCGATGCGGCTGGTATGCCAGCGGCCAAGCATCCAGGCCGCGATTGCGAGCACGAGCAGAGCAGTGAGCAGCGACGCGGACTGGGTGATGCCCTCTGTGATGTCACCAGAGGTGAAGAGACGGCCGTAGAGGTAGACGAGCCAGATGACGGTGGCGTAGAGCGGGAAAGCGGTGATTTGCTTAAGTGTCTCCATCCATGCGCCGGGTCTTGGCAGCCAATGCATGACGGCTGGAAAGAAGCTGATGGCGAGGTAAGGAAGAGCGAGACCAAATGCGAGCGCGGAAAAGACGAGGAAGGTTGTAACGGCCGGCTGTGAGAGCGCGTAGCCGATGGCGATGCCGAGGAACGGCCCGACGCAGGGTGTGGCAACCACGGTGGCCAGCACGCCGGTGAAGAACGAACCGGTGTAGCCCTGCTTATGCGTGAGTGAGTCGCCGGCCGAGGTGAGTGACAGCCCGAGCTCAAAAACGCCGCTGAGCGACAGCGCGAAAAAGAAGAGTAGCAGTGCGAGAACTGCTACAAAGCCGGGTGATTGTAATTGAAAGCCCCAGCCGAATCGTGCACAGCTGCCGCGCAGCACGAGCAGCACGGCCACGATGATCCAGAACGAGACAAGAACGCCGCTTGTGTAGACCAGGCCATGGGTGCGCGAGCGCCGCCGCTCTTCTCCGCTGGATTGAACCAGGGCAAGCGCCTTCAGGAACAGAACCGGGAAGACGCACGGC
>CAXUEG010000262.1:1461-4486 GCA_964249935.1 uncultured Terriglobus sp. | reverse complement strand
GCTAAGCCGGGGTCTCTACAATATGCACGGTATCGAGGAGAGGCAGCGTGAGTTCCACAATACAGCCCGAACCATCCGTCCGGTTCTGCAGGCGGATGCCTCCGCGGTGTGCGGCCGCGATCTGTTGAGATAGCGTGAGCCCGATGCCGGTGCCCTCGGGCTTGGTGGTGTAGAAGGGAACGAACAGGTTTGCGGGGTTCGCCAGACCCGGACCGTTATCGACCACCCGGAGGGTCAGAACGCCGTTCAGTGCGCGCCAAGAGACTTCGATCATCGGCGTTTCCCGCTTAAGCTCCGGGTCAACGACGGCCTCGGCGGCGTTCTTGAAGACGTTAATAAGGAGTTGCTGCAGCTGATCGGGATCTGCCTGCACCCGCAAATCGGGCGAGGGTTGGATGCGGATGGGAACCCGGCGCTCCAGCATTGCGCTCTGCTCAACAATGCCTGCGATGGAGACCGGTTGCATGTGCGGCGAGGGAAGCCGTGAGAGCTGCTGGTATGCCTGCAGAAAGCGGTTCAGTGATTCGGCTCGATCCTCTATCATCGCGAGACCGCGACGCAGGTCGTGCAAGTCTTGTGAACTGTGGGCGCTGGAGTCGAGCTTCAGTGGACGCGACCGCAGCATGCTGGCGACGGACTTGATTGGTGTCAGAGAGTTGTTGATTTCATGACTCAGCACGCGAATGAGCCGCTGCCAGGCCGAGCGTTCCTCTTCACGCAGGGCAGCAGAGACGTCGCTGAGCACGACCAGCACGTGGGGAACACCGTGCAGGCGGAAGACGGTGCGGCGCACCGACCAGCGTGGTACCGCGTTGCCTGAAGAGCCGCCGACACCCTGACCGTCCCGGCCGGCATCGTGCACACGGTTTCTCTCGGGTGTGATGACGCTCTGGTCCTTGACCAGCAACAGGTCGCGCATGGTGAGTTCCTGTGCGGTTCGGCCCAGTGCTGTGCTCGGGGTGAGATTGAAGACCCGCTCGGCCGAGGCATTGAGCAGTCTCAGGCGCTGGTATTGATCGAAGGCGAGCACCGGCGATTGCATGGATCCGATCACGCGGTCGGCGAGTGTGAGCGCGTCCATGGCGGCATTGCGCTGCACCTGCATGGTGCGAGCCAGCGTATTGATCTCAAGCGCAAGATCGCCCAATGCGTCGCCGCGCATGGCGCCACGGGCGCGAAAGCTGAAGTCATCTTCGCGCAACGCAGCGACGATGTTGGACAGTGTTTGCAGCGGACGCAGAATGCTGTCGAAGAAGATGGCGGACACCGCGTGCCACAGCAGCGCGGCGCCGATTAGGCCGAAGGCGGTCGCGGTCCAGGAAAACTCCGACGCGCGGCACCGCCACAGCACCAGTGTGAGCAAGGGAAGCGAGAAGCCCCAAAGCCAGAGCTTGACGCGGCGTTCAAAGCTGAGCCGGCGGCGGGAGCGCCCAAGCGGCAGGCGCTTGCGCGAGGTTGACGTGTGTGACGGGCCGGACTTAGGCCGGCTAGAGACCATGCTTTTCCATGCGCCGGTAAAGGGCGCCGCGGCTCAAGCCCAGAGCTTCGGCCGCGTGGCTTACATTGCCGCCGGCGCGCGCCAGGGCCTTGCGCACGAGCACCGCCTCCACCGCCTCCAGACTCAGGTCGTCCAGGTTGTTGGAAGAGCTGCGGGTACTGGCGTGCAGGCCAAGGTCGGCGCTGCCGATCTGATCGCCGGTGCAGAGCAGCACGGCGCGCTCCATGGTGTGATCCAGCTCGCGTACGTTGCCGGGCCAGCCATACTGCAGCATTTGCTGCAGGGCCGCGGATTCAAAGCCGTGAACGGTGCGGCGGTAGCGAACCGTGTAGCGCGACAGGAAGTGCGCGGCGAGCACCGGGATGTCCTCGCGGCGCTCGCGCAGCGGCGGAAGCCAGATCTCCACGGTATTCAAGCGGAAGAAGAGGTCTTCGCGAAAGCGGCCTCCTGCTGCCTCGGCGCGCAGGTCGGCATTGGTGGCGGAAAGCATGCGCACGTCGACGTTTTTTGTGGTGGACGAGCCGACGCGCTCCATCTCGCCTGTTTCCAGCACGCGCAGCAGCTTGCTCTGTTGCCGCAGCGGGATATTTGCAATCTCGTCGAGAAAAAGTGTGCCGCCACTTGCGAGCTCGAAGCGGCCGATGCGGTCGGCACGGGCGTCGGTAAATGCGCCTTTGACGTGCCCGAATAGCTCACTTTCAAAGGTGCCCTCCGGCAGCGCGCCCGTGTTGACTGCGACCAGCGTGCGGTGCGCGCGACGAGAAAGCCGGTGCAGGGTTTGTGCGACGACCTCCTTGCCGGTGCCGTGCTCGCCGGTGATGAGCACGTTGGCATCGGAGGGTCCTATCCGACGCACCAGGTTGAGCACAGGGCGCATGGCCGGCGCGGCTGCGATGAACTCCGGCGCGCCATCCGCGCGGAGCATATCGTTTTCCGCCTCAAGCATGAGCGTGCGACGGTGCGCGCGATAGAGCTCAACCTGTGCCTTCACGATCGACAGCAGGCGAACATTTTCCCAGGGCTTCTGGACGAAGTCGTTGGCGCCGCGCTGCATCGCTTCTACGGCTAAGTCGACATTGGCGTAGGCGGTCATGACGATGACCGGCAGACGGTCGTAGCTTTGCCGGATCTGCCGAAGAAGCTGCATGCCTTCCGTGCCGCTGGTGGTATCGCGGGTATAGTTCAGGTCGATCAGCAGAGCGTCGTACTCGTGGGACTGCAGGCAGTCGAGCACCAGCGCGGGTGTGCGTGCTGTTTCCACCTGGAAGCCTTCGGGACGCAGCAGGAGCGTGAGCGCCTCCAGGATGAACGGCTGGTCGTCTGCGATGAGGAGTCGCGGGGCCGCGGCAGAGACCGGGGTGGAATGCGGTGCGGATTCTACAAGGGACGTGGTCGCCATGGGCAGCTCAGAGCTTCGGTTGTGCGCCGTTCGCGGCTTGCACACCGCTTCGGGCCGATTCTATCGAAACGTGGTTTTCGGTGAGCGTGGTACCGATGGCACGCTGCAGTTCGACGCGTGCTTTCTGA
>CAXUEG010000262.1:728-1451 GCA_964249935.1 uncultured Terriglobus sp. | reverse complement strand
CCAGCGCGGGTGTGCGCGCCGTTTCCACCTGGAAGCCTTCGGGACGCAGCAGCAGCGTGAGCGCTTCCAGGATGAAGGGCTGATCGTCCGCGATGAGCAGGCGCGGCGGCGCGGCGGCGCCCGGACTGCGGGGTGGTGCGTTTTCCAGAAAAGTTAAGGTTGCCATAGAAGGTCAGGGCTTCGGCGGTACGCCGTTCGCGGGTTGCACACCGCTTCGGGCCGATTCTATCGAAACGTGGTTCTCGGTGAGCGTGGTGCCGATCGCGCGATGCAGCTCGACGCGCGATTTCTGGTAAGCCGTGCGCGCGGCCACCAGCAGGCTCTCCTGTGTGGCGAGCGTTTGCCGCGCTGCGATCGTGTCCAGTGCGGAGCCGGCACCCAGTTGCTGCTCCTTGCCCATGATGTCGAAGGTGTTCGCAGCGATGTCGCGCGCCTTGGCGGCGGCGGTCACCCGCGCTGCTGCCTGAGCCAGCGCGTACTGCGCGTTGCGTACCTCAATGCGGATCTGTTTCCGCTGCTCTTGCAGCTCTATCTCAGCTTGACGAGTTTCTAGCTCGGAGCGGTACTGATCGCTCTTGGCCTGTCGATTGCGAATGGGAATTGCCAGGTTCAGCTCAACCAGATAGGTGGGGGCACTGTTGTTGAAGGCGTTCGCAACCGATCCGCCGAAGCCGAGCGGCACGGTGGAGGTTACGCCATCGGCAGGATTGGAGATGCCGGCCA
>CAXUEG010000262.1:0-718 GCA_964249935.1 uncultured Terriglobus sp. | reverse complement strand
GGTGGCGATCTTCAGGTCGACGCGGCGCTCCAGGGCGCCGTTGATCGCGTCCTGTGTGGGCTCCGCAATTTCGGGAACGCTTGCGCTGTTAACGCTGCTCAGGTCGGTGGGGCGGACCGGCATTGCTTCCAGGATGGGGTCGTCAAGATTCTTCGTGAGTGCGTTCTTCATCAGCAGCTCCTGGAACTGAAGCGTGGACCTGGCGATCGTCAGGTCGCCCTCGGCACGCGCGACCTCACCTTCGTCCTTGGTCACGTCGAGCGCGGGAATGGCCTGCAGCTGTAGCTGCTGACGCGCTGAGGTTAGCACGTCGTTAGCAAAGGTGAGCGAGCGCTCTTTCACCTGTTCGTCTTCAAACGCGGCCACCAGGTCCCAGTAGAGATTGGCAGTCTGCGTCACGGTACTGATGACCTGAAGCTCAAAGGCTTCGTCACTGATCTTCTTGGTGTTGCGCGCGATACGCAGGTAGCGCAGATTGGGCCCGAAGCCGAGACCGGCGAGCAAAGGCTGCGCTACCTGAAACTGGTATTGCGAGCCCAGCTGCGGATTCAAGAAAGTGAATGGGCTGTTCGAGGTGCCACGATTGCCGTTGAACGTGAACTGCACACTTGTGCCGGTCGAGAACGCCTGCGCATAGCTGATGTCGCCGAACCAGCTGTTGGAGCGAAGCGTCGGCACGCCGTAGATCGACAGGTTTGAAAGCGGTTCCGTGGTGTGC
>CAXUEG010000261.1:4146-4507 GCA_964249935.1 uncultured Terriglobus sp. | reverse complement strand
ACCTAGACGCTAGCCGCAAGTATTCGCGTGAGGCTTTCGATGCGTTACGGCGCGGGAAAACGGACGAGGCTGCGACAGCCAAGCACAAGGAATTGCTGAATCACTTTCTCTTCCGCGAGGCCACGGCAGCCAAAGAGTACGTCGGCAAGTTCGAATCCTACGCGAAGCGCATGCAGAGCAAAGGAGTGCAAGGCAAGCTGGGTCTGGCCGGTGCCGACTACCGAGACCAGTTCAATCAGCTACTGGCGCGCTACGGCCTCGGTCCGGTGTTGCCGCAGCCACCTGAGCGCTCTTTGCCAGAATGGGCGTTGGAGTTGTTCGACCGCGGTAGTGAGCCGGCCATCGACAGCGCCATCCTCAA
>CAXUEG010000261.1:833-4136 GCA_964249935.1 uncultured Terriglobus sp. | reverse complement strand
CGACAACACCCTGTGGGGCGGCGTCATCGGCGACGACGGGCTGGAGGGCATCGTGCTCGGCGACCTCGGCATGGGCGCGGCGGTCTCGCAGCTGCAGCGCTGGGCGCAGCAGCTCCAGCAGCGAGGCGAACGGGACCTGCGCCTCGGACTCGATGCCGCGCACCCGCAGCGTCTGCATCCCGGACGCGTGCGCGGCCGCGAGATCCAGCAGCGTGGTCTTGCCGATCCCGGCCTCGCCGATGAGCGCCAGCGTCGCGCTCTGCCCGCAACGCGCCCATCTCCGAAATCCGCCTCCTGCACGATGCGCTGGTAAACGTCCGCAAGCTGGCATCTCTGGAACTCGGCATGGAGGTGAACGGCAAGCGCATCGAGTTCAATGCGGCCACGGCCAACATGGAATTGCAGGCGCGGGAGAAACTTCCATCCAAGCCGGTGCGGGTACTCAAGGCCAATGCCACCATTGGCGAGCGCGTGACGGACCTGGCACAGCGCGGCGATGCTCTGCTGATGCGTACTGAGCGGCTGATGGAATGGCTCGACGGCGGCAAGTCGGGGCCGTGGCACGACAACCTGTGGAACCAAGCAGCCGATTCGCAAGGCAACGAGTACAAGCTGCAGGAGCAGGTCACGAAGGCGCTGGGCGATGCGTTGGACGCCGTGCCGTGTGGAGTTGGCTGATGGTTCGACGATGGACCTGGATGGCGGCTACTACCCGAGCGTGATGGACCCGCGCCACTCAGTCCGCGGCGCGACGCAGGACGCCGGATCGACCGCGCAGAACCTGATGGAGGCCGGGTACGGACGCGCCACCACGTCACGCGGAAGCATGAAGGAGCGCACGGGATTTGGCGGGCCGCTGCAACTGGACTATGAGCAGGTGCTGACGCAGCATACTGCCAAGGTCATCAAAGACATCACGCATCGCGAGTTCATGCTGGCGGCGAACAAGATGCTCCTCGATCCGCAGATTCGACAGACGCTGCGCGAAACGCTTGGCGAGGGATACGAAGAGAAGATGCTTCCTTGGCTCCGCACGATAGTGAACGACCGCAACGGCAGCGCGACGCAGGGTCTGGGCGACTTCTCCCGAATGATGCGTGCCCTGCGAACGAATCTCACGCTGGCGACGCTCTCCTACAAAGTCTCTACCTCGCTCCTGCAGTGGACGCACGCCCCGCGCATGCTACTGAGCACGCGTCCGGCTTCCTACGCGCAGGCCATGGTGGACTTCTTAGCGCATCCGGTCGACATGACGAACCAGATTAAGGAGCTTTCGCCAAATGAGATGGCGTTCCGCGGCGAGAACTTGGACCGCGACGTTCGGGAGACCTTGCGTGGCGCGCCTGGCCTTCAAAAGAAGGTTGCGCAGGTGGGCAATCTCTCCATCAAGTACACGGACCACGTGATGTCGTTTCCGCTCTGGCTTTCCGTCTACCGGGACGCCCTCAAGGAGCACGCAGCGCTGCCTGAGGATCGCGCGCAGTACCTTGCCAGCCACGCAGCGGACAGCGCCGTGCGTCTTGGCCTTGGCTCGGGCGCGCCAAAGGACTTGCCACCCATCATGCGGAACAACGATCTGTCGAAGTTCCTGACGATGTTCTATTCGTTCCACAACGGCATCTATGGACAGGTGCGGGACATCGCTCACCAGACGAATGGCTGGAGGGACGCGCCAAAGCTGACCTACGGCCTTGCGCTTTCCGTCCTCGTTCCCTCTGTTCTGAGCGCCCTCGTGTCCGGCCATGGTCCGAAGGATGACGAGAATGCTGGCGCTTGGGCAGCGAAGCGGGCGCTACTCTTCGGTGCCGACACCATGCCGCTCCTGCGCGATATGTCCTCCGCGATCGATGGCGATGGCGAGGTGAAGCTGAACCCGCTCATGAATGTGCTCTCGAAGGGAGCGAAGGCCGGCAAGCGTGCCTTCGCCGATAGCGATGATAAAGACTGGACGGGAATCGGTCTCGACTCGCTGGAAGTGACGGGCGATCTCACGGGTGTGCCTGGAACGACGCAGACGATGAAACCGTTCCGGTACATGCACCAGGTACAGAAAGGGAACATCGCAAACCCAAACCTGTACGACGCCATCGCTGGCTCCGCACACAGATAGCGTTTAGAACTTGCGGTCAGCCGGCGCAGAAACAACTTTGCAGGTGCCTCTCGACGTGCTCACTTTGCGCCCGGTTACGGTCTCATCGGTGTACGAAAGCGTAACCCTGTCGATGGTTCTACGGATAGTGGACCCGTAGAAAGCTTGGTTCCACACCACCTTATCGGCGGTGAAAACGGCCGTCTCTTTGAGCAACTGATTTTGGCCATTCCAGTAGAACGTGACTGTGCCTGCAGACTCGTCCAGCGTGAAATCAAAACGGAGTTCAGGCGTTTTCTTCTCTGCTGGAACGACGCACGAAAGGTGGGTGGTCTGAGCCTCAGCGCTCGCTCCGAGAGAGAGAAAAGATTCCAGGGCCATCACGATCAAACTAACTCTTAGCCTTGCTCGCATACGGGCGGAAGTGTAACACCGACTGCTCAGGCATCTGTGATTTCCTTCTGACGACAGGATTGGCGCAGTTGAGCTTTTCGCCCCGTGAGCCCTCTTCTTTCGAACATATTCTGGGCGGAGAACCGCCACGATAACTCCTTCTGGAGTTCGTGGTGAGCTCTCGCGCGGAGATTCGATGGCAGTCACCACAGCAACCCGCACGGCCGGCCCGTTCATTGGAAACGGCACAGCGACTGCCTTCCCTTTCAACTTCAAAGTCTTTGCAGCGACAGACCTTTACGTCGTGCAAGACGTTCTCGGAAACCTCATTCCGATGGTGTTGAGTTCCGATTACACGGCGAGCCTGAATGCCGATCAAGACGCCAACCCAGGCGGAACAGTGACGCTCTTAGCTGGGCCACTGCCTAGCGGCTATCGCATGGTGATCACCTCGGACATCGCGGAGTTGCAGCAGGTGGTGCTGACCAATTTGGGTGGCTTCTTCCCTGATGTGCTCAACGGCGTGTTTGACCGCCTAACGATCCTGACGCAGCAGCTCGATGCGAAGGCAGATAGCTCGCTGCGGCTGAGCATGACGGACGACGTTTCGACGGCTGCCCTGCCTCCGGCCTCGGCTCGGGCTGGGAAGTATCTCGGCTTCGCGTCCGATGGAAGCGTAACCCTGCTCTCGCCTTCGCCGATCTCTGCATCCGGGCAGATCACGCTTACTTCGCAGGTCACAGGCGTTCTGCCTCCAGCCAATGGTGGAACGGGCTACCTGATGCCACAGCAGTACGGTGCAAAGGCAGATGGTGTCACGG
>CAXUEG010000261.1:0-823 GCA_964249935.1 uncultured Terriglobus sp. | reverse complement strand
CTGAACGCCACGATGACGCTGGCGCGCGCGAGTGGGCTGGCGGTATTCCTTCCGGCTGGAACCTATCGCGTCACGGCGACGATCGACATGCGGCGCTTGCGTGTGACTGGTGCTGGACCCTATGCGACGACGCTCTGGATGGACCGAGGACTGCACGCGAGCGTGGTCTACATTTCGCTGAACACCCTTGTAGAGAACTTCGGAGTTGTGGGCGGCTGGGATGGTGTGACCTCCGGTGGCGCGGGCTACGGCTTCGAGGCGACCAGCAGTGAGCCTGGCTCGGTGGCGCAGCTGCCGTACCACATGACCGTGGCCAACACGAGTTGCCAAAACACCTATGGCAGTTCGGGCTACTTTCCAGACGCGGCCTATACGTATATCGCGAACAACGACTGGCACAACTCTGGCGGTCGCGCGATCCTCGACATCGATTCCCACGATGACAGCGCCAGCTTTGTGAACGACGGCTTTGGCCCGACCACGATCACCGTCATCGGCAACACCTTTTCGGACACGCTGGGCAGTGTTGCGCCTGGCATTCGGATCAACGACGGCGTGAACATCCGCGTCGCTTTCAATACGTCCGAGAACACGGGCGGATATGTTGTGGTCGGGCCGCAAAACCGCGCACTGAGCTTTCAAGGGAACTATCAGGAGAACACCTCCACCAGTCTGTTTCTTAATGTGGCGGGAGCATCCGGTATCGGGCTGAGCGTCCATGGGAACCGCGGCGGTCCGATGTTTGGTCCATCTGCCTCGGATGTGGCGCTCTGGGGCGAGGTGGACATCAAGGGGAACTGGTTCGCCACCCTCTCTTTTGGAG
>CAXUEG010000260.1:0-4525 GCA_964249935.1 uncultured Terriglobus sp. | reverse complement strand
GTCGTAGCGCTCCTGTTCCTCACGCTGGTTCTGATCAAGCTGCGCGGCGACACCGACCGTACACCGCCCAGCCAGCCGCTTGCGCAGCTGCCGGTTCAACTCAATCAGTGGACCGGTCACGACATCACGATCCCTCAGGAAACCCTGGACATTCTTGGCAAGGGAATCTTTCTGAACCGCCTCTACCAGACGGGTCAGAGCAGCCGGTCCGGTCAAAGCAATCAAGCCGGACAACCGAGCCAGGCCGCAACGGTTGGCTTGTTCATTGGCTACTTTCCCACCCAGCGCTCTGGCCAATCGATCCATTCGCCGCAGAACTGCCTACCCGGTGCGGGCTGGAATTTCGACTCGTCCGGCACCACTGAATTGCATGACACTTCCGGCACAGACCGCGTCGGCGAATATCTGATCTCGAACGGAGCGGTCCGGCAAGAGGTTCTCTACTGGTATCGCAGTCACGGCAGCAACATCGCCAACGACTACGCGGCCAAGTTCCATATGCTGAAGGACTCGATCCTGTACGGCCGCACGGATGCCGCACTGATCCGAGTGATCACCCCGGTCACTCCTGGCGAGCCGGTCGCAGCTGCTCATGATCGCGCCGTACACTTCACCGAGCAATTGCTTCCACTTCTTCCGGCTTATATCCCAAATTAGTTGCAGCGTGCCGGGCCAGCTTTACGGTACGCTCAGGTTGACCATCATGACCCAGCGTTTCTCGTCTTCGTCTGCCGCCTCTGCCCTGCTCGCCTGCAGCCTTCTGCTGTCTGCCACCGGATGCAAGAAAGATCCAAACGTACAGAAGCAAAAGTACGTAGATAGCGGCGAGCGCTACATGAAGGACGGCAAGTACCGCGAAGCCGGTATCCAATTCGCAAACGCCATCCGCATCGATAAAAATTTCAGCAAGGCGCACTACGACCTTTCCAAAGCCTACCTGCAGATGGGCGTTCCTATCAGCGCCTACCAGGAACTGATGCGTACCGTTGACCTCGATCCGTCCAACAAACAGGCGCGCCTCGATGTGGGCAAGATGCTCATCGCCGGCGGCGTTCCGGACCGGGCCATGGAGCAGGCCAAAGCTGTGCTGGCCATGGATCCCAATAACGCCGAAGCCTATGCCCTGCGCGCAGAGGTCGAACACACGCACAAGGATGACGTCGCCGCTCTCGATGACGCCAAACACGCCCTGCAGCTCATGCCGAACGACTCCTCCTTGCACACCCTGCTCGGCGTTTTGCAGGCGGTTACTCCTTCCAACGGCGACGCCAAGGCCGAGCTGCAAAAAGCGATCGATCTCGACCCGAAGAATGCTTCGGCGCGTATCGCGCTCGCGGAGGTGCTCAACGCCAACGGCGACCAGGGTGGTGCACAGCAGCAATTGCAGCAGGCCATCACGGCCGCGCCAAACGCTCTTCAGCTTCGCGTCGCTCTCGCCGCGCTGCTCCGCAAGAATGGTGATCAGGCGGGCGTAGTTCAGACCTTTCAATCCGCCGCAAACGATCTACCCGACAACGAAGCTGCCGTGGGCTTACTGAAGGATTACTACCTGACGCAAAACAAAACGGCCGATGCAAAGACCGCTTACGCAGCCCTGATGCAGTCCCACCCCAAGAGCACGCCCATCAAGATCGCGTATGCGCAGATCCTGATGCAATCAGGCGACACCGCCGGCGCGCAGTCCGTGGTCACCGAGCTGTCCAAGAACGACAGCAAGAACCCGCAAGTTCAGGTGCTGAACGCGCTTCTGCTGCTCAAGCAGGGCAAGGTCGACGCAGCCGATGCCCTGGAGCAGAAAGGCGCGCGCAACGCTCCGGAAAACATCCCTCTGCAGCTTCTGCTGGGACGTACCGCGCTCGCCAAGAACGACGTGAACACCGCGGAAACAGCCTTCCGCGCCGCCGCACGCGTGGATCCCACTAACCTCGAAGCCCAGAAAGGTCTGGCGGCTGTCGCCATGGTCCACGGCGACAGCAATACGCTCTCACAGGTCGCCACCGACACCCTGAACGCGCATCCCGGCACCGAGGACGCCTACCTGTGGCGCGCAAGCGCCGCTGCCACACAGAAGGAATGGGCTCATTCGCAGGCCGACATTGACAGCGCACGCAAACTGAATCCCAACGACGGGCGTGTGCTGCTCTTGCAGGGCCAGGTTTATGCTGCACAGCAGAAGCAGCCAGAAGCGCGCGCCGCATTTGAGCAGGCCCTGCAGAAAGACCCACACTCCATTGAGGCGCTGAGTGCCCTCACCTCCATGGACGTCACCGCAAAGCAGCCTCAGGCCGCGCTGACCCGCGTGAACGCCGCTCTGCAGCAGGCACCCAACAACCCGCAGCTGCTCTACTTGGACGCCACGCTTCAGATGTACATGAAGAACTATCCCGCCGCGAAGGCAGCCGCGGAAAAAGTAGTCCAGGCCAACCCCGGCAACGAAAGCGCGGTACAGCTCTACTCCCAGGCACTGGTTGCCACCGGCGGCACCGACCAAGCGATGAGCCTGTGGCAGAACTGGTTCAAGAGCCATCCAACGGACGCCAGGGCGCCACTCGTATTGGGCACACTGGAAGAGGCAAAGGGCGATACGAGCAAAGCGCAGGACTACTACAAGCAGGCGTTGCAGCTTCACCCGGATGATCCCGCCGCCAGTAACAATCTTGCATTCCTCATGGTCGAGAACGGCGGCAACGCCGACCTTGCCCTCAGCTATGCCCAGACCGCCCGCAAGCAGATGCCGACCTCGCCCAATACCGCCGACACGTTGGGCTGGGTCTATTACCACAAGGCAACCTACTCCATGGCTCGCGACCTGCTTGAGGACGCCGCACGGCAGTCCCCCCAGGACGCCAACATCCAATATCACCTGGGTGCCACCTATGCAAAGCTGAACGACAAAACGAACGCCCTGCAGCACTTGAAGCAGGCCGTGACGCTCGCGCCCGACAGCCGCGCTGGCAAAAACGCGGCTGCAGCCATTGCACAACTCGGATGAGGCGTCTTGCGGCCGAGCATCGACTGCGGTGCCCCGAAGCGCTCAGCAGGCGCAGTTGCAGACACGCTGTCAAGCCACAAGGAAAGCCTTCGAGTCGCTGAGTCCTCTTCTTGCGCAGGTGGAGACCCTATCCTGACCTCAAGAGTCACCGCGGCGTTTCGCCCGGGCGAACGCCTCCTCGATACCCCGCAGCATTGCTGCCTCACTGAACAGTGTTGCAGCCCGAACCCGGCCGGCAGCTCCCATCTGGCGGCTCCGATCCGGATCGTTCAGCAACTCCAGCAGGGCAGCTGCCAGCTTCTCAGGCTGGTCCGGGGGAACCAGAATGCCCGTCACCCCGTCCTGAACCGCCTCCGCGTTCCCACCAACCGCGGTCGCCACCACGGGCAACCCGGCACACATCGCTTCCACGATTGCATTGGAGAACCCTTCCGACCGCGAAGGCAGGACAAACACGGACGCGCGCTGTAACAACGTCCTTGGTTCCGCCACACCCCCCAACAGTCGAAACCGGTCCTCGATCTCCAACACGTTGATCCGCTGCCGCACCCGCGCGAAGAATTCATCTTCCAACGGCTCACCCGCAAGTAAAAACTGCGCCTGCGGATAGCTTTGCAAGATGATGGCGGCCGCCTCCACCAGCGTGTCCTGTCCCTTCACGTGGCGTATGTTGCCTACGGTGACGATGACGGGCGTGGCCGGCCACACGCGCGAACCGTCCTCCGCCGCGCTCTCTATACCGCGCACACCGTTGTAGACCACGCCCACCCGTGCAAGCGGAATCCGGTCCACTTCGACAGCATGTTTGCGAACCTGCTCGGAAACGGCGATGACGAAATCCGGCAGAAAGGACAGCCAGCGATACGCAACCCAATGCTTCGGTTCGCGCAAAATGCCCATGTCGCGACGGTTCCAGATCAGTCGTGCGCGAGACAGCAGCTTAACCGAAACGCCACCGAATAGATTGCTGCTCTCAAAGAAGGTCATGACCACGCGAACCTGCGCGCGCCGCAGAAACCTGCCGAGCTGCCACGCGGCCTTCAGCGCCCTCCGGGAAAACACACTTTCGATCGGGAGTAGATACACCGGACAATGTGCCTCCCGCAGCATCTCCGGGTCGCACAACACTTGAAACGTCACGATTGAAACCCGGTAACCCGCGCCCCGCAGCAATCGAGCGGTCCGCAGCACCACACGCTCGCCCCCACCCAGCACGACCGGAAATTGGTCGACCAGCAGAACTACATGCTTGCCGTCGCCCTTCCGCCAGAGCCGCTGACGCAAAGCATCGGCCAGGACCACAGGCATTTCCGCTGCTACGCCATCCGCCGTACTACCGGACACTGGCGGCCAGCCTGGGCGGGGGCGCTATGCCGCTCGCCCTCCCACGCATCCATACTGGCTTGTCTTTTTCCGGATCGGTCAGTAACGCGTTCGCGCGCAATACGCCGCCCATCAAGACCCAGAGCAGGCCCGTAATCTCCAGATACCTCCAGCGGACGCCAAAACCGTTGGCCACCAGCGACGCTGTCA
>CAXUEG010000259.1:0-4655 GCA_964249935.1 uncultured Terriglobus sp. | reverse complement strand
TTGCGCAGGTCGGCGTACTGCTCGGTCGGAATCTCCGCGACAGGCTGGGTGTAGGTAACGGTGGAGCCGACCGCGCCAAGCTGCTGGTTGAGCGCAAAGGCTGCGCGGTGCGCGGCGACGGAAGCCTGCGGGCCGGCAATCACGACGGCACGGGCGCCAGACTTCTTCAAATCCGCAACGAGTGCTTGACGAAAGCGGGATGCTTCCTCGCTCACTCCGATGGAACCGTGGCCATCATGCCCATCCGGTACAGCTTCGCCAACAAGGTCGGCGGCGAAACGATCGATGTCGCTGGGCTTGAGCGCGAGACGATGATCGGCCTTGGCGCCGGTAACGGTGTGCATGGTCTCCACCACGTACAGGCGGTTCATCGTCTTGCCCGGCTCATACTTGCGGCGCTCGGCAAAGCCGGCGCTCAGCGGCAGAAAGCCTGGAAAAGCGTTGGAGGCCAGAAAGTCCGCGTCGAGCGCCAGGATGACGTCGGCGTTCTCCAGCTTGTACTGCGCGTCGGTGTATTGACCGAAGGCAGCCTTGGAGGCGGCGCGGGCGTTGTCCTGATTGACCGGTTCCCACTGCACCAGCTTCGCACCGGGGTACTTGGCCTGTACGGCCTTCCATTGCGCGGCGAGCGTGGGCGAGGTGATGGTTTCCGCGAGGAAGACCAGGCCATTTCCTTGCGGCAGTTTCTCGACAGCCTCTGCGAACGCGGTCTGAAACGCGCCGAAGTCGGCGTTCAAACTTTGCCCGGCGGTGCGCTGGATCACGTGCTTGGAGCGGTCGGGGTCGTATAAGTCGAGCAGTGTTGCCTGGGTGAAAACGTCCGTCTTGCCCTTGGACATCGGGTGTTCCGGATTGCCCTCGATCTTGATCGGCCGGTACTCCCGGCTGCGGACCAGCACCGGAACCGCGCCCGTCGGAAACGGGTGCGCTGTGGCGAAATAGTTCGGCTTACTGATCAGCAGGTCTGCCGGCTGCTTGACGTAGGGGTAGATTTCCTCGTCGGGCTGCTTGGTGCAGCCGGTCACGCCGGCCAGTGCGAGCGAAGCCCCCATGACCTTCATGAAGCCGCGGCGCGAGATGCCGTCCGTCAACTCCGATGCCTGGCGCGGAAATTCTTCCCGGACCATATCGAGGAATCCGGGTGCATCGACCAGGTCGTCAATGGATTGCCAGAAGCGCTTGCCACCCTTCTTGCCGCCCTGCCCGTCCAGGCGCGCGCGAACCTCGGCCAGCGTCAGCTTTGCCGGCTGAATTGAGGTGACGACTTGAGCGCCTGCAGCGGTCTTGCTTTCCAGCATCGCGTCCAGTTCCATTTCGTTAGGCACAGATCTGCCGTGTGTCACTGAGTTCATCGGTGGCATACCTCGCAGCTCTGGAGTTCGTTGGGCCGGCGGATGCGGTAATGATCCGCCAGGTAGGTGCCGAGCGCATCCTGCGAAGTGAATTTGGTGTAGCTGGCCGGAAGGATCGCCCCTGTCTCCGTGTCGGAGTAGGTTTCGCCGGCGCCATGCAGGGCATTGGGCTGCAGCGCAGTTCCGGTGGAGCTGCTCGCCTGACCATTGCCGGCACCCGTTACGCTGTTGGTGCCTGCGTGGTGCGGAAGCGGTCCCTCCGTCTGCAGGAATGCAAGCTCCGGATTGCCCTGCTTGGGGTCTTTGGTTACACAGTTGATCTGTTGCGCGGTTGGGCCACCCTTGCCGGTCTCAGCGCACCACACGGGCTTATCGCCGGTTGGTCCGCTCCACGCCATGTTGTAAATCTCTGCGGTCGGACGCAAATTTTTTGCGGGATTGCGGTGGCAGTTCAGGCACCACTCCATCTGAAGCGAGTTTTCCATGTACATGATGGGCATTTCGTCAACGCGGCCGTGACAACTGGCGCAACCGATGCCTTTGTTCACGTGGATCTCGTGATTGAAGTAGACGTAGTCCGGCAGGTCGTGAACGCGAATCCACTTGATGGACTGGCCAGTCGCCCAGCTTTGCCGCACCGGCTCGAGCATGGCGGCGTTGGTCCAGATCTGCGAGTGGCAGTTCATGCAGGTCTTGGTTGGCGGAATACCGGAGTACGCCGCCTTTTCCACGCTGGTGTGGCAATACTGGCATTGAATGCCGAGGCCCTGCACGTGGTGGCGGTGCGAAAACGGCACCGGCTGGTCGGCGCGCTGTCCCTGCTTGGTGACCCAGGGGGAGCGCTGCAGCGAATTCAATGCCACACCCAGCGCGACGACGATCAGTCCGGTGAGGACCAGACCCGCCCGCGCCAGGGCGTTCGAACTGCGGTCAAATACTTGCGCCATCGATGCGTCCTGCTTCTCCCGGGCCGGAACGCTGATTGCGTTCGGTCCGTCCAAAGAGCGGTGGCAGTTTATGCCACCTGTGAACCACTCCCGCCTGCTTCACCGGTGGGCCGTGTTCGGGCGGTGCTGTGCCCGGAGTCGTTGCGGTCGCCAAACTCTCGCCGCTGGAGCGAAACTTCGCGTCGGGTTGCGTGTCGGGAACTTTCACCAGAACTATAACAGTGCGTTCCGTTGGCGGGTGCGACCGGAACGCACCGGGTTCCAGTTTGTCGTGCACTTGCGATACTGTCTGTCCACCGCGCCGGAGTGTGTAGAAGCCTTCTCAGCTACTGCGATCAACCGGCGGCGGTCCCGCTTCTTCCAATCTGCCGCCACGGGTACCTGTTGTAAATTGCGTCCATTTTGGTCCGAGATCATTTCGGGCGATAGTCGCGCCGATGCCGGCGTGCAAGACTTAGCAAGTGCCGCGCCCGTCCGCAAACCGTAAACCACCATACGACGGCGACGACGCTGTTGCCGCGTTGGCCGCCGCGGACCCGAAGCTGGCGAAGCTGATGAAGCGCGCCGGGCCGTTTACCCTGCGCATCTCCGGCGCGCAGTCGCCATTCGAAGCACTGGCGGAATCGATCGTTTTCCAGCAGCTGCACGGCAAGGCTGCCCGCGCGATCCACACGCGCATGCTCGAAAGTTTTCAGGACGTCTGCGGCGTTGGGGTGCACCCGTCAGCGCAGGACCTGCTCGACTGCCCGACGCCACAACTGCGCGGCGCCGGCCTGAGCGCCAACAAGACGCTCGCCCTGCGCGACCTGGCGGCGAAGACGCTGGACGGCACCGTGCCGTCGCTCTCCCGCATCCGGCGTATGGACGACGAGTCGATCATCGAGCATCTGGTGCAGGTGCGCGGCATCGGCCGATGGACCGTGGAGATGTTCCTGATGTTCCGCCTGGGCCGGCCCGATGTGCTGCCGGTAAGCGATTACGGCGTGCGCAAGGGGTTTGCGTTGACCTTTGGCAGGCTCAAGCCGGAGGACAAAGTATCCACCTCCGACCTGCCCAAGCCGGACGAAATGCAGCGGCGCGCCAAACGGTGGCACCCGTGGTGCTCCGTGGCGAGCTGGTACCTGTGGCGCGCGTGCGACCTCGCCAAGCCGGACGCGGCGGCAAAGCAGCCTGCATCGTCGCTTTAGCCCCAACGCTCGCAGTGGGACAATGGAGCTATGGCTTCCGAACGCATTGTCGGCATCGACCTGGGCACCACCAACTCGCTCGTCGCATACCTGGAAGACGGTAAGCCGGCTGTCATTCCCGGCGAGGACGGCCTGCCCATTGTGCCATCGGTCGTCGCCATTACCGGCGGGGAGGTGAGTGTTGGCAATGCCGCGCGCGCGGCGCTGCTGAGCACGCCCGGCAATGGCGTGTATTCGGCCAAGCGCCTGATGGGACGCGGCCTGGCGGGCGTGCGCGACGAGCTGCATCTCTTCCCGTTCCACGTGCTGAACCAGGACGAGACCAATGCACCTCTGAAGCTGCAGGTCGGCGACCGTGTGTTGACGCCGCCGGAGATCAGCGCGCTGGTGCTGCAGCAGCTGAAGCGCAACGCGGAACGGTTCTTCGGGACGCCGGTGACCAAAGCGGTTGTGACCGTACCTGCGTACTTCAATGACGCGCAGCGCCAGGCGACCAAGGACGCCGGCCGCATCGCGGGTCTTGACGTTCTGCGGCTGGTGAACGAACCCACGGCGGCCGCGCTGGCGTATGGCCTGGACCGCGCCAAGATCGGCACGGTCGTCGTGTACGACTTTGGCGGCGGCACCTTCGACGTTTCCATTCTGAAGTTGCACGACGGCATCTTCGAGGTGATCGCCACGAACGGCGACACGCACCTCGGCGGCGACGACATCGACAACCTGCTGCTGCGCATCGCGCTGGACGAGATCCGCAACGAGTTCTACCCCGGCTACACCGATGCGCAACTGCCCGCTGCGCTGGTGCAGAAGGTGCGCAACGCGGTGATCGAGGCAAAGATTGCGCTCTCATCGGCAGACGAGACAAAGCTCAACATCGACCTGAGCGACTTCGGTCGTGACGGGAATGGGGAGCCGCGCCGCTACCAGCGCGAGATCACACGCGCGCAGTTCGAGGGAATCATCGCGCCCGTGATCGCGCGTACCGCGGAACCCGCGAAGCAGGCAATGAAGGACGCGGGCATCACGCCCGAGCAGATCGATGAGGTCGTGCTCGTGGGCGGTTCCACCCGCATCCCCGCAGTGCGTGCGCTGGTCAGCGAAGTCTTCAACATGCCCGCGCGCGGCAAGCAGCCGCACACGGAGCTGAACCCGGACGAGGTCGTTGCGCT
>CAXUEG010000258.1:0-4697 GCA_964249935.1 uncultured Terriglobus sp. | reverse complement strand
TGTTCGCCGTGCGACCGCAGTTTGCGCTCGCGCGGCTTTTCCTGGCCGTTCTCATCCAGCTCGGCTTCATCTTCCCAAACCGCGTCGAGCTCCGCGGCCTCTTCTGGCTCCAGATCCGGCAGCGCTGCAGAGACCGCATCCAGCAGGTCGCCGACGCCCAGTCCGTGCTCCGCGCTCACGGCGAACACGTCCTTGAAGCCCAGCGTGCGAAAGTTCTCTGCTTGCGGGGCAATCTTCTCCGTGTCCATCTTGTTCACGGCAAGAAAGAGCGGCTTGCCGGAGCGCAAGAGCAGTCGTGCGAGTTCCAGATCCGGCGCGGCGAGCTCGCTGCGGCCGTCCACCACCATCACGATCGCCTGCGCCTCGTCCAGCGCGACCTGAGCCTGCCGGAAGATCTCGCTTGGGATCAGCGCTTCATCGTTCGGCACCACGCCGCCCGTATCGACAATGCGCAGAACGCGGCCGTCCCAGTCGACCTCGCCATAGATGCGGTCGCGCGTGATGCCCGGTTCGTCGCCCACAATGGAGCGGCGCGATCCGGTAAGCCGGTTGAACAGCGTGGACTTGCCCACGTTGGGCCGGCCGCAGATGGCGAACAGCGGCGCGGCGATCGAGTCGCTGGGCCGCTGCGCTTCCTCGATCAGTGGCAGCATGGCGGCCAGCGCATTCTCCGTCTCCGGATCGCTCAGCGCGGCGGAGTGGACGCCGCGGGGCTGGCCTGCTTGCTCAACGGGCTTCGATAGAGCGCTCGATCCCATGCCTCGCTCGCCACGCGCCGGCCGGCTGGACGCAGGCCGCTGCTCCTTCGGCAGGGCTCCGGGTGCCATCTGCGCACCCGTAACGGAACGTCCTCGCTGGCGCTCCGGCGACTGGGTGCGCACCTTGCCCTTGCTAAATGCCGTAGCCTTCTTGGCCGCCACAGCCTTGCGCCCCTTGGGTGAAGCACCGCTCAGCGCGCCCGCCGACGGCTTCGCACCTTTAGGCGTCACGCCCTTGTGCGGCCGCGTCTTCGCCGACCGATGCTTCTTGCCGAGCCGCTTCTTTTCAGGAGCCATGGTGAAAACCTGCCGATTCCAGCGTAGCAGTGTGCACCGAGGCGCGGGCCGCCCCAGCTGGGTCATGCGCAGACCGACCTACGAGGGTGCATTGCCAGTCTGCCCCCGCAGCGCCGAAGCACTCGCTGCAGGCAACAAGCTGACGGGCGCGTGCCAGTCACGCGCGTTTGCTGTAACGAAGGTTCTAGCGCTTACGCGGACGGAGGCCGCCGATGACCTGCCGCACCAGGCCCGCCACCACGCGATCCAGCGGAACACCGTCAATCTGTCTGCCGTCGGAAACTGCGCGCAGGCCCTCCACCGCAGCAAAGATCGTCAGGGCAAGCTGCTTCGGCGGCCCCGCAATCACCTCGCCCGCCGCCTGCCCATCGGCAACGGCCTGCAGCGCCGTGGTCATGGTGCGCGCCTGCATCGCGAGCAGGTCGGGCGAGGCGTTGGGCTGATGCTTCATCGTGAGCATGAGACGCATGAGAGTTTCGTGCCGCATCGTCCAGCGTATATACGTGCGCGCCAGCAATACGATGCGATCGTCGAAACCGGCTGCCTGCCGCGCGGCGGCGCGGCCCAGAGCCACGGCCAGCCGCTCAAAGCCCATGATCGCAAGCGCCTCAAGCAGCGCCTGCTTGTTTTGAAAGTGCCTGCGCGGCGCCGTACTGCTTACGCCGAGTTCGCGGCTCAACTCACGCAGGGAGACGTTCTCGGCCCCGCTCTTCTCAAGCGTGCGCTCCGCCAGCCGCAGCAGGTCCGCGCGCAGGTTGCCGTGATGGTAGCGCCGCTCGTGCACACCTGCATTATGGTGCATTCTCACTGCGGGGTGCCTGGCAGCCCAGGTAATGTGCGCATTGACAACATTGTGCGCAGCGTGCACATTAGAAAAGGGCGACAGTCTGCGGAACACTTCCGGGGACCTGCACAAGGAGGAGCCTATGAAGCTCTCAGGGAACACGGTACTCATCACGGGCGGCACATCCGGCATCGGCCTGGGCCTGGCGAAGGCGCTTGCAGCGTGCGGCAGCGCGGTCGTCGTCACCGGGCGTGACCCGCGAAAGCTGGAACTTGCGGCCCAACAGGTTCCCGGGCTGCACACCCTGCAAAGCGATGCCAGCGATGCAGCCGCGATCGCGGAGCTGTTTCAGATCGTTGCGGTACGTTTCCCTACACTGAACGTTCTGATCAACAATGCAGGCGTGATGCGCAAGCTGGATCTGCAGGACGAGCGGAACGACGCAGCGTCCATCGGAAAAGAGATTGAGGTAAACCTGCTCGGCCCGGTGCGCATGGTGCAGCAATTTCTGCCGCTGCTGAAGCGGCAGACCTCGGCTGCCATCGTCAACGTTTCTTCGGGGCTGGCGTTCACACCGTTTCCCATCTCGCCGGTGTACGGCGCGACGAAATCAGGTTTGCACGCCTACACGCAGGCACTGCGCATGCAGCTGAGCAATACGCAGGTGCAGGTGTTCGAGCTGGCGCCTCCCGGCGTCGACACACCGCTGCAGGACTGCTTCACGGCGGAGGATATCAAAGGCGCGCCCATGATGTCGGTCGACAAGCTGGTCGCCTTCACGCTGCGAGGGCTCGAGAAGGATCGCGTTGAGATTGTTCCCGGCGCAAGCAAGCTGTTGCGCATGGGAGCCCGGATCGCACCGGGGCTGCTGCTGAAGGCGATGCAGAGGTCGGTTCGCGCGATGCACGTTGCCGCGGCCCGCTGAAAGAGATCGTCCGCGCGGATGTTCAGAGGCTGGCGCAATCATGGAACTAAGATGAGAAGAGGCCTTCGCCTCTTCTTCGCATGCCAGCAACCACAAGTGCCGACGCCCTGCCAACGCTGCGCGAGTTCTTCGCGCCCGGCGGCGTCCTGGCGCAGTCGTCGCTCAGCTATGAGCACCGTGCGGGGCAGTTTGAGATGGCAAAGGCGGTCGAGAAGGCGCTGGAGGAACGGCGTCACCTGATCGTGGAAGCCGGCACCGGCACGGGCAAGACGCTCGCCTACCTGCTGCCGGCGTTGCGGGTGGCACGCGAACAGGGCAAGCGCGTCATCGTGTCCACCGGCACAAAGAACCTGCAGGAGCAGCTGTTTTTCAAAGACATCCCGTTCCTTGAGTCGTTGCTGGGACCGTTGCGCGTGACGTACATGAAGGGACGCGGCAACTACATCTGCAAGCAGAAGCTGTATGCGCTGCAGGCGGCTCCTCTGTTGAGTGAGCCTGCGGAGATCCAGCACTTTCACATCATCCGCGATTGGGAAAAGGAGACGATCACGGGCGACCGCGCGGAGATCGCGGGACTGCCCGAACCATCCCCGCTCTTCAGCAAGCTGGATGCACGCAGCGAGGCCTGCCTTGGTCAGACATGCCCCAACTTCGAGCCGTGCTGGATCACGCAGATGCGCAAGCGTGCGCTTGAAAGCGACCTGATCATCGTGAACCATCACCTTTTCTTCGCGGACCTGAACATCAAGCAGCAGGCCGCCGGCGCGCCCGACGCGGGTGTGTTGCCGGACGCCGCCGCCGTCATCTTCGACGAAGCGCACGAGCTCGAACACGTCGCCAGCGAATACTTCGGCGTGGGCGTCTCGCAGCAGCGTTGCGAAGAGCTGGCGCGCGATACGGAGCTGCTACTGAAAGCAAAGAAGGTCTCGATCGAAGGCGTGCAGAATGCAACGAACATGCTGCGCGAGCGATCGCGCCTGTTCTTCGGCACACTGCCTCAGGCAGCGGGCACCATCGGACGGCAACCGTTTGGGGATCGCGCCGGATTCCTGGAAGAGCATGGCGAACACTATGCGACCTTTACCGTCGCACTCGAACGCCTCTTCGACGAGCTGGATCGCTTGAAGGATGTCGAGGAGTCTGCCGGCCTGCGCCGCCGCGCCATGGACCTGCGGCTGAGCACGCGCTTCCTCATGGAGTCCGACGACCCAAACACCGTCTTCTGGATCGAGCGCCGCGCCGGAGGTGGCGTAAAGAATGCATCGCGCGTGAGCCTGGGCACGGCGCCCTCATTCCAAACGCACCTGCAGGCCACGCCCATCGATGTGTCCGAGATCTTGCAGACACAGCTGTTTACCACGTTCAGTACGGTCGTGCTCACCAGCGCGACGCTGACGGTGCAGGGCGGCTTCGACCACATCTCAAAGCGGCTCGGCCTGGTTGGCGCGCGCGAGCTGACCGTGCCCTCTCACTTCCAGTACGGCAGGCAGGCGCTGCTCTACCTCCCGCCGTACCTGCCCGACCCGCGCGACAGCGCTTACAACAACCAGGCCGCCGAACGCATGCGCCGCGTGCTGGAGCTCTCCCGCGGCCGCGCCTTTTGCCTCTTCACCAGCTACGCGCAGATGCGCGAGATGTATGAGCGCATGCTCGTCGAGCTGCCGTTTCCACTGCTGCTGCAAGGCACCGCGCCGCGCAAGGCGCTCATGGACGAGTTCCGCACCACGCCCAACGCGGTCCTCTTCGGCACGTCGAGCTTCTGGCAGGGCGTTGACGTGCAGGGCGAGCAACTCAGCTGTGTGATCATCGACCGGCTGCCGTTTGCCGTGCCCAGCGACCCCGTGGTGCAGGCGCGCATGGAGGCAGTCGAGCGCGCCGGCGGCAAGCCGTTTTACGACCTGCAGATTCCGCAAGCAGTGATTACGCTCAAGCA
>CAXUEG010000257.1:0-4698 GCA_964249935.1 uncultured Terriglobus sp. | reverse complement strand
ATGGCGCGCCGCAGGTCACCGCCATGCGCTTTCTGGTGGATGCGCGCATCCCTGGTCACGCCCGCGTTCGCGTCGCTCTCGCGATACGGTCGCGTCTCGTCGAACTGACCGTGGTAAACCAGCCTGAACTCGCGGTCGAACAGGTACAGGTCCGGCGTGCAGGCCGCGTGAAACTCGAGCGCTGTCTCCTGCGATTCGTCAAAGAGGTAGGGAAAATTCCAGCGGAGTCGCCCGGCCTGCGCGCGCATGTGCTCCGGCGCGTCCTGCGGGAACTCCTGGATGTCGTTGGAGGAGATCGCGACGGTGGCAATGCGGTCCGCATACTCCGCGGCGAGCGCGCCGAATGCCGCTTCCATGTGCTTCACAAACGGGCAGTGCACGCATACAAAGGCGATAAGCAGGCCCTTGCGCATTTCTGCGTCGTCCACGCCACCGAAGACGTCGTCGCGCCCGACCGCGTGCCCGTCGGCCACATTGGGCAGCTCGAAAGCCGGGCAAAACGCGCCCGCTCGCAACTCCTGATTCGATTCGGTCCGTGCCATTCTTGTGTGCGGCCTCTGCTCCGTGTTCTAGATCCGTACCAGGCGGTTCACTCCTACACGGTGGTGGTGGCGCCGTTGACGCCGTTCGGAAAGAACCCGCCCTTTGCCGTGCCGCTGGTTGCGGAGCCGTACAGGATAGCCAGCACCTGGGACGTGGTGCGCTGAAACGCAAATCCGTTGTAGGTGTTCGATTGCCCCGCGGTTCCGAGCGCCTGTGTGGCGAAGAATCCGCCCTTGCTCTGGGTCGGCCCCGCCATCGCCAGAGCGACGGTGCCCGGGTCGGCGGGGATGATGTCGTACCCATCGGGCGGCACATACCCGGCCAGCGTGGACGGGTACGTGGCGCCCTGCTGAATGGCCACGAGCCGCAACGCACCGGTATGAAAGCCCTCCACTGCCAGAATCTGCGAAGCTGCAGTTACGTTCGTCGTGCTGAGCGCGCCGATGGCGCCGGCGTAGGCGGTCACGCCCACATCTTCAAACAGTCGTGCGATCTGGATGTAATTGCTGGCCGAGATGGTTGCGAGCGCACCGAAGTTGATGAGCGGCCTCTGGATCTGAAGGCCGTCCAACACGCTGCGAAGCGCTTGCACATGCGAGATTTCGTCGTAGGCAATTTCCGCAAACAGATCGGCTGTCTGCTGATTCGCGAAGGTGATCTGCGGTGGTGGATTCTGCGGTTTTGGACCGCCATCGGTCAGGCTGCCGTCGATGTCTTTGCCCGTGACCAGGAAATTGTAGAAAGTCGCTTCCAGGTACTCCAGGTTAAGCGCGAAATTCAGCACGTTGACGTCGCCCTGGCTTGCCGCATCGACGTAGGGCGCCGTGGAACCGCAACCCATCACCGTGACGCCGGCCGCAATGGCGCTGGCGACGCCGACGCCTGTTCCGGCCAGAAAGCTGCGCCGGCTCCAGCGCGATGGTCTGGACTCTACTGGATTCCGGGGTACTTCATCCGCCATGCATACTCCTCCGCTTCGCTGCGAAATAAAGTGACGGCACGGTTGGAACTTCACCGGCTCGACCTGATCCAAACACAACGACGCGTCCTCCCTTAGAAGAGAAATGCGGGGAAGATGTTGTTCGGCGTGACCGGTTCAAAAGTCGCGTGGTTGGTTCCGGTCGAGTTCCCATGAACCGAAGAAAGATAATGCGGCGAAGGCGTGCCATTTACGGCCTTTACCGTCTACCCTTCCGAATGAGGAGAGGCACATGAGTGAGCAGCAGGACCAGGCGCTGGAGCGGTTGAAGCAAGGCATACACCGCTTCCAAACTGACGTGTACCCGCATCACAGCGCCGAGTACCAGTACGCTGCGACGCATCCGCAGAAACCGCATACGCTCATGATCACCTGCGCCGATTCGCGCATCGACATTGAAACCATCACCGGCAGCAACCCCGGCGAGGTGTTTGTCGCGCGCAATGTGGGCAACATGGTGCCAGCCTACGGAGAGATGATGGGTGGTGTTTCCGCCGTGATCGAATACGCGGTAAGCGCGCTAGGCGTGAAGCATGCGGTGATCTGCGGTCACATGGACTGCGGCGCAATGAAAGCGCTGAAGAGCAACGACAGCAGCCTGGACGCGCTACCCACCGTGAAGAGTTGGCTCAATAACGCGCACGCGGCGCGCTCCGTTGCGGCATCCATGAACCACGGCGAGCCCGACCTGCACACGCTGACCGAGCAGAACGTACTGCTGCAGCTGGCGCACCTTGAGACGCATCCCAGCGTCCGCGGCGCCATGGCGCGCGGCGAGCTGACCGTCTCCGGCTGGATCTACGACATCGCAACGGGTGATGTGCTCATCTACAATCCAGCAACAAAGAAATTTGCGTCCACGCTCGCCGTGGGGCATCAGCGGGCGGCCAGCGAGTGATCGTTCCGAAAGGACCGGACATCCGGCGGCTGATCACATACGTGGGCCGGCCGTTATTGGTGCTCTTTCTGTATGACGCCGCCATTGTGCTGGCGTACCAAGTAGCACACTGGCAGTGGATCGCGCTCCCCCATATCCCGCTGACCCTGTTCGGCTCGGCGATCGGTGTGATTCTCAGCTTCCGCAACGTGTCCAGCTATGGCCGCTGGTGGGAGGCGCGTACGCTGTGGGGCAGCATCATCAACAACACGCGCTCGTGGGGTCGCCAGGTTGTTACCACGATCCGCTCGCCGGACGAAGCTGGCCAGGGTGCCGTGCGCGCCATGCAGCACGACTTGATCTACTTCCAGATCGCCTGGACGCATGCGCTGCGTCAACATCTGCGTGGCCTTCCAGTGCTGGACGAAGCGCGCGGTGTATTGCCCGACGACGTGCTGGCGGAGCTCGCCGGCGAGAAGAACGTCCCGTTCGCCATCCAGCTGAGGCAAGGCAGCATGCTGCGCGAATGCATCGACCGCGGCTGGATCGACAGCCTGCAGTGGGCCGCGCTCGATACCACGCTGAACGACTTCGGCGACGCGCAGGGCGGCTCCGAACGTATCAAGAACACGCCCATGCCGCGGCAGTACACCTTCTATCCGCAGCTGTTTGTGCAGATTTACTGCGTCCTGCTGCCGCTGGCGCTGGTGCAGAACATGGGCTGGTTCACGCCGCTCGGATCCACGCTGGTGGGCTTCATTTTTCTCGCGCTCGACAAAATTGGCCGCGACCTGGAAAGCCCGTTCGACAACAGCATTTACGACATCCCGCTCACGTCCATGTCGCGCGGCATTGAGATCAACCTGCGCCGGGCGCTCGGCGAACGCTCACTCCCGGAGCCGGTTTTGCCGGTCAATGGCGTGCTCTGGTAGGCGGCTTCTCGCCTATCAGGCAGCTTTCGCGGCTGCCACCCGCGGCACCCGCGGCGGTGGCGGCGTAGTGCTCAGCTGGCCGTCGCGCACGTACAAGATGCGATCGGCGATGGCGGCAGCCTCCGGGTTGTGCGTGATCATCAGCACGGTCTGGCCGGTCTCCTTGGAGGCGTGGCGCAGCATCTCAAGGACGGCGTCGCTGTTCTCGGTGTCCAGGTTGCCGGTGGGCTCGTCGGCCAGGATGATCGCCGGCCGACTGATCAATGCACGGGCGATCGCCACGCGCTGCTGCTCGCCACCGCTCAGCTCGTTCGGCCGCTTGTCCAGCCGGCCGTCGATGCGCAACAACTCGCTCAGGTGCTGGAGTAGTGACGCATCCAGGGGCTTGCCCGTGCCGGCAATTTCATGCGCCAGCTCAATGTTGCCGCGTTCGGTGAGCGTGGGCAACAGGTTGAAGCGCTGAAACACGAAGCCGATCTTCTGCCCGCGCTGCCGGGTGCGTTCCGCGTCGGAGAGGCTGGAAAAATCCACACCATCAATCCGCACCTGACCGCTGCTCGCGCCCGTAAGCCCGCCGAGAAGGTAGAACAGCGTGCTCTTACCCGATCCGGAAGGCCCGACGATGGCGATGAACTCGCCGCGCTCCACCTGAAACGTCGCGCTTCGCAGGGCTTGCGTTTCCACCTTGCCGGTGCGGTAGGTCTTGCTCAGGTTTTCGGCAACGATGATGGGCGGCATGGACCCGTCCAGTGTATCGAACCCGGGTGGAGACACACTTCGACTCGCGATTCGACATGGCTGCCAGCGGCACCGGCCTGCGGGGGTCTGCGATGATGGAGGCATGATGTTGCGCGCCTCCGCCGCCCTCGCGACCCTGTTGCTGCTGGCGGGTGTTGGCTGCGGATATCACGTATCCGGCAGCGCCAATCACATCCCGGCCAATGTGCGTACGCTCGCCGTGCCGGTCTTCGCTACCCGAGCCCAGCAGT
Source organism: uncultured Terriglobus sp. (assembly GCA_964249935.1). Lineage (GTDB taxonomy): Bacteria > Acidobacteriota > Terriglobia > Terriglobales > Acidobacteriaceae > Terriglobus. Next base: position 378 of record CAXUEG010000257.1, on the reverse strand, counting down.
ACCGCTCGGAGGTGGTCTTCACCGATGCCGTAATCCATGAGCTCAACACTCGCACGCGGTACCGGATCGTCAACACTTCCGACACAGACAAGAGCGATGCCGTGCTCAAGGGCACCATCCTGAGCGAGAACATCGCGCCGCTTACCTATGACGCGGCAAGCGGGGCCAGCTCGTCGTACCTGATCACGGTGCAGGCGCAGATTGCGCTGGTGGGCCGCGACGGTCATGTCTTGTACAGCAACGACCGCTTCCTCTTTCGGGATCAGTTCAAGTCCACGCAGGACCTGAGCGCGTTTATCCAGGAGGACGGCCCAGCGGTTCACAGGCTCGCCCGCGACTTCGCGCAAGCTGCCGTGAGCGACTTGCTGAACTCATTTT
>CAXUEG010000256.1:0-4733 GCA_964249935.1 uncultured Terriglobus sp. | reverse complement strand
CACGATCAGGCGCGGCGGGCGCGCCGTCCACTCCCGTGCGAACAGAGCGCGCTGCTGCTGCACAACCGCTTTGCTGCCGTCCAGCAGGTAGCAGTCGTACAGGAATCCGGTGCTCTGCGTCAGGCGCTCCTTGTAGAGCGCGCCGATACACGGGCCGGCAGTGTCCAGGCATTGCACCTGGCCTGGGAGCCCGGCCGCATTTTGCGCGCGAAGATCGCCGCGCAGCTCCGCGTACGGGTCCACATGGCTGAAGCGTCCGCTGCGGATAAGAAACACGGCAATTAGCGCGACACCGCAGCCGATCGCCGCAACGGAGGCAAATCTGGCGCCGCGCTCCGCTGCTGACGGAGTGGGGCGGCGAAACGGCGCAACCCTCTCCGCAGGCCTGTCCAGGGCCGCCCACACCCGCGATGTGCAGAGCAGCAGGGTCCAAAGCAGAAAAGGATAGCGCTGATAAGGAAACCCCTTCCCCTGAACGAGGTAAGAGATCAGACCGGAAGCTGCCCCAATGGCAAAGAGCGTGTCAGTTCGTCTCCAACCGCTGCGCAGCCCGGCGAAGGTGGCCAGCAAAGCAAACAGAAAGAAGGGAAGAACCGGCGACCAGATGTGGCCGAGAAGAAACCCCAGCGAGCGACGCTCCAGGCTTGCATGGTAGGCGATCAATCCGTGTAGGTCGCCCAGGAACGCGCTCGCCGCGCCGAAGTGCAAGAGGTACACCGTGCAAAGCAGCAGCGGAAGTGCGCCGCCAGCCAACACGGCTCCGATCAGGACAAGCAAGCGCGTGCGGCTTGCGGCAGAACGGCCCACGGCATACCAGAGCCATAGGAGACCTGCCAGCGGAAACAGGATTGCCGGTGGCTTGATACAGGCCGCCGCAACGCTGAAAGCACCGAAGAGTGCTGCCGCAGTATGCATGGAGCTCGGCGGCTTGTCTTCAGCCTCCGACGCCAAAGCCCGCAGCAGCACGAAGCCGGCAGCAGCCTGCAACATCGTCACCAACAGATCGCGTTAGCCGGCCATGTGAATGCCGTCCTGCAGGTGGACCGCCGCGAAGACCGTCCCGGCAAACAGGCCGGCGGCACTGCTTCTGTCACGCAACATGCGCCAGCTGCGCTCGACAATGACAAGCACCAGCGCGCCGTCGTAAAGCCGCCATCCAGCGTCGCCGCCGCCGAAGATCGTCATGGCGGTCTGTTCGCTCATATAAGTGAACGGCAGGTTCATCTCCGCGATGTCGCGGTAGGGCGCGAAGCCGTGCTGCGTGAGCAAGACGACGTAGTGCATCAGCACCGAGTCACCGGCCAGCGGCCAGCTTGCGCCGATCACAAACGTAAGTAGCAGCGCCGTGAGACACAGGAAGACGAGGCCCCGTGTAAAGGCGCGGTCGGCGTCAAACTGCTGCACCTGCACTCAATTCCTGGCGGTTGTGTTAGCTGGTGGCCGCCGCGATGCCGGCCTTGATCAAGACGATGACGAACCAGCCGCCCAGCACGAGTGCGATGCCCATGACAGGCTTCAGCCGGGCGACGATCGCAGCACCCAGGCCAAGCAGCACCATCTCCCATAGAAAGATCACGTCGAACGACGTGAGCAGCGACTTGAAGAATGCTGACGCGTCCTGCGGCAGGTAGTAACCGATGTTGGTGCCTGCCGGATTGTTGATGTTGAAGGTCTCCGGGCTACCGGCAAAGAGAGTGATGACAATGATGAGGTAGGCAAGCAAGCCGGGCAGCATTGCATACATGGACACGGCAAACATGCCCGGGTAGGTTCCGCTGCCGCCCAGGATGAAGTTGCATCCGACCCAGACCAGCAACGCAACGATCGCGGCGAAAAGCAGGAGGAAGAGCGGTCCGCAGTACAGTGCGGTCTGCATAATCGCGCCTCCCACACGCGCAGCGGTGGCGCGCTGCTCGGGTGGCATGTTCTGCATCTTTTCAGCCTGCGCTGGATTGCTGCGCTGCGCATTTTCCAGCAAGGTGTCCACACCGACCCGCTTGATCGCGACCACGCCGAACACAAGGCTGAACACGGCAAGCAAGAGGAACGGCAGCCACCACGAACGGTTGCGGCGAATGTCGGCAAAGGTGCGCGACGGTGCGAAGAAGGTGTCGAGCACGCGCTGGCCCTGCGAGAGCGGCGGCACGGTATCGTCCTCATCCTGCCGGGGCGGGACCGAGCCGTATGCGGGCGGCGCCGGTGCTGCGGGTGGAATCGAGTCGGGCGAAGGGACCAACTGCGCATCGGACATGGGCGTTCTCCGTCGTGTGCCGGATCGATAGTGCGTGTGCACCGGATTGTAGCGCCAACCTCACGGCCCGGTGAGAACATGTTGGTAACGATGACCTTTGCGCATTCCCAATCGCACGACAGACGCCTGCTCTGGTATGCGCTCGGGTCGGTCCTGCTGGTCAACGTGGGCATCTGGGCGGTGTATCACCTGCTTGGGCTAGGCAGCCCCGCGAACATGAAGGGTGACTGGCTCGCTTTTCTGCATGTGCGGCAGTGGACCGACTCCTGGCTGCCCATGCTCAAGTCGCTGGACTACTTTCGCGACCATCCGAACGAGCCGATCTACTACGCAAAGCTGTATGACACGCTGATCTATCCGCTGCCGTCGCTCTTGCCCATGGTGCTGCTGCGGAAGCTGGGTCTGGGACCGCATGAGCTACGCATCCTGGCGGTGCTGAGCTTCCTGGCGTGCTTCGGTGTGCTCGGCTTTTCGCTGCTGCTGGCGCGAGTGGAGCTGCGGAGGCGCGGCGGTTCGCTTTCCGGGGCATCGGTGCTTGCGGTTGCGGTAGTTTGGGCTGGGTTGTACCCGCTTTTCAAGGGTTACGCACTTGGCAACGCGAGCACGTTTCTTTCGTGCGCTTTCGCCGCGCTGCTGTGGGCGTGGGTCCAGGGCAATGATCGCGCGGCCGGCGTATTGATCGCTGCCATGGCCATGGTCAAGCCGCAATTCGTACTGCTGGTGCTGTGGCTCGCATTGAGGAAGCGGTGGAGCGCGCTGGTCAGCTGCCTTGTTTTCGCGGCTGTAATGTTCAGTATTTCGTTCGTGTATTTCGGTGTGCACAACAATCTGGACTACATCGCCGTGCTTGGCTCGCTCAGTCATAAGGCACAGTCGCACTACGCGAACCAGAGCATGTTCGGCACGCTGAACCGCATGACCTTCCATGGCGAGAACTTGCCGTATCATCCGTTCGTCTACTCGCCGAACATCCCGTGGATCTATCGGGCGACAGTACTTACATCGATCGTGCTGACCGCCCTTGGCTTGTTCTTTCCATGGGGGCGGCTGCGCGGCTCGGCAGGGGATCTTGGGGCCATGGCAATCCTGAGCGTCGCGGCCTCGCCCATGGCGTGGGAGCACCACTACGGCATCGTCTTTGCGGTGTTGGCGTGGACATGGTTCCGCTATGGCGCGTGGCAGCACCAGCGGCCATGGTTGCTGGCGCTTGCGGCCTTTCTGACCTGCAATGCGCTGAGCCCGATCCATCAGTTTCTGTCAGGGATGGCGGGCTGGAACGTGCTGCAATCCTATCTGTACTTCGGCGCCCTGCTTCTGGTTTTCCTGCTGATGCGGCTGGCGCGCACCGAAACGCACGGCGAGCCGGCCCGGTTGTAGGCTTGCACGCATGGCTTACTCGATTCAGCCGCCACTGCTGCCCATGCTGGCCAAGCGCATCGATACGATTCCGACCACGCCAGGCTTTCAATTTGAGCCCAAGTGGGACGGCTTTCGCACGATCATCTTTCGCGACGGCGACGATCTGCTGATCCAAAGCCGCGACGGCAAGCCGCTGGACCGCTACTTTCCAGAGCTGCGAGCGCCGCTGCTGGAACAACTGCCCGCGCGTTGCGTGCTGGACGGCGAGATCGTCATCGCACGCGCCGACAGCCACGGCGGCACCGCGCTGGATTTTGACGCGTTGCAGCTACGCATTCACCCCGCGGCCTCGCGCATCAAGCTGCTCGCGCAGGAGACGCCGGCAAGCATCGTCTTCTTCGATTTGCTCGCGATCGACGATCGCGATCTGCAGAAGACGCCCTTTGCCGACCGCCGCCGCGAGCTCGAAAAGTTACTTTGCGATGCAAAGCCGCCGCTCCACTTGACGCCGGCAACCGAGGACACCGCCGTCGCCGAAGACTGGTTCCAGCGCTTTGAAGGCGCTGGACTCGATGGCTTGATTGCCAAGCCGCTGGACGGCCTGTACGCGCCCGACAAGCGCACGCAGTTCAAGGTGAAGCACGAGCGCGACTGCGATTGTGTGGTCGCCGGCTTCCGCTGGCACAAAACTGGCGAAGGCACGCACGTGGGATCGCTCTTGCTTGGCTTGTATGACGCCGCTGGCACTCTGCAGCACGTGGGCGTATGCGCCAGCTTTACGGAGTCGAAGCGTCGCGAACTGGTCACGACCCTTGCGCCGTACCGCGAGAACGCGCTGGAAGGTCACCCGTGGGCGCACTGGTCCGGCTCAGACGCGGACGCCGCGAGCAACGCCGAGCAGCGCGTTCCAGGTGCCAAGTCGCGCTGGAACCAGCACAAGGACCTGAGCTGGATCGCCCTGCGCCCGGAGCTGGTCGTGGAGGTCGCTTATGAGCACATGCAGGGCAACCGGTTTCGCCACCTTGCGCACTTCCGCCGCTGGCGCGGGGACAAGCCCACGACCGCATGCACCTATGCCCAGTTGGAAGTGGTGCCACCGCAGGAACTGATGGAGCTGTTTGGC
>CAXUEG010000255.1:0-4734 GCA_964249935.1 uncultured Terriglobus sp. | reverse complement strand
GCTGACGCTGTGTGGAGGGCGTGGGCGCGTCCACGATAGGCGGCACGGTGGGGCGCGGCGAGGGTGGCGGGTTGACGCGGGCGGTCTGCTGCGGCGGCTGCTGGGTAGGCTGCGGCGGAGCAGGTTGAGAGGCGCGCGGCTGCGGTTGCGCAGGCTGCGGCGCTGGCCTGGGCGCGGGCGGCTGCGGCTGACCAGCGCGCGGCTCGGGCGGCGTTGGCGCCTTGGTTGGGTGCGGCGTTTGCGCCTCGGCGGTGTGCTCGCTGATGTGCGGCGCGGGCTTCTGCCGCAGCATGTCTTTCAGATTCGGCGGCGTGGCCAGGTAGGTGAGTTCCTTCGGATTCCGCTCCTGCACGATGAGCACGGGGCGGTGCGGAAGCCAGCGCGGCAGAAATATGTAGGCGAGCGCGAGTACGAGCCAGATGATGACGGCGAGGTAAACGGCTTCCCGGAAGCGGGCGCGGGCGCGCTCGTCGTCAATCTGGTCGATGAGCGTGATGAGTTCATGCGTGTCGTAGTAGTCGTAGCGGCGCCCGCCGTTGCCGTTGCGGCCGCGCTGCGATGGCGGCGGCATCTCAGGCGGCGGCTGCGGAGCCTCATGCTCCGGCGGTATTTCGACAGTGGGCATTGCTTGCTAGGTCTGACTCGTTCCGGCACAAAAGAGTTTCGTGCCACGTGTGCGGCGGCCGGGGAAGGTTTTCTTCTGCCTATTTTCGCATTACGGCCGCTCTTTCCGGCGGCGGTCGAACCGGGGCGATCCGTCCGGGGCAATCGTGCGGCGTAGAATGACCCGAGCATGACCCACGCTCCACTCGTTGCCACACTGCTGGCGCAGGCTGCCAGCACTGCCGGCAAGCATCACGGCCCGTTGTACCCGATCACCCATGGGCTCGCCCGCTTTGGCGAATGGATCAGCAGGATCTTCGCGCCGCTGGGCATTTGGGGGCTGGGCGGCCTGGCACTGCTGGACTCGGCGCTGGTGCCGCTGCCCGGCGGCATCATTACCTGGGTCGTCTTTTACGTGGCAAAGGAGCATCAGAACGCGTTGCTGAGCGCCCTGGTCGCTGCTGCGCTTTCAACGATCGGCAGCCTTTTGCCCTTTTACGTGGGCCGCGCAGGGGGCGAAGCTCTGCTGCTGCGAAAAGTCGACCGCCGTCGCTACGAACGGATGCGCGACCGGTTTGAGCGGCAGGAATTTCTCGCCGTTCTCTTGCCGGCCATGTGCCCGCCACCCATGCCGTTGAAGGTGTTTGAGCTGGCCGCGGGCGTGTTCGAGATGCGGGTGCGCTCGTATACCACTGCCTTGTTTCTGGGGAAATTCGTGCAGTTCCTGGTGGTGGCCCTGCTTGCGCTGCGCTACGGCCTGGAGACCACAGCCATCCTGGAAGCTGAGTTGCGGAACCATGCACGTTCCATCCTGCTGTTGCTCGGACTTTTGCTGATCCTGCTGGCCGTGTGGATCGTGCGCCGCATCTTCGCGCGCCGCGCGGAGCGGCTGCCGATCGAGGATGCGGACGCTGCGGGGGCAGGCACGCATACGGTGGTCGAGGAGTAGCGACTCAGATATTCAGCATTCGCTACCCTGAAACTATGCCCCTCATCCAGACCAGGCGCCCCACCCAGGCCGCGATCGTTGCCGCCTTTCTCTGCGTGTACATCTTCTGGGGCTCCACCTTTGTCGCCATCCGCTACGCCGTGCAGTTCCTAACGCCGGCCTTCGTCTCCGGCTTCCGTTACCTGGTTGCGGCGCTGATCCTTCTGCTGTACCGCGTCCTCCGCGGCCAGTCCATCCGCATCGATCGCCGGGAAGCTCTGCGCCTGCTCGTCCTCGGTCTCTTTCTCCTTACCGGCAACAACATCCTGCTCGGATGGGCGGAAAAGTACATCACCGCCGGCTACGCGTCGCTGCTCACCGCCAGCGTGCCCATGCTCATCGCGCTCTTCGAAACATTCATCCCTGGTGGCGAGCCGCTCAACCGCATCGGTTGGCTCGGCACCGCGCTCGGATTGAGCGGCCTTGTTCTGCTGCTCGCTCCTGTGCTTCGCCACGGCCTCACTTTGCACGGCAAAGCGAACACCGCCGATAACGCACTCACCCTTGGTACCGTGATCCTGCTCTTCGGCATCCTCGCCTGGGTCGCGGGTTCGCTCATCGCCGGGCGCTACCCTTCCCGCTTCGATCCCGCGCTCGGCGCCGCCTGGCAGATGTGCATGGGCGGCACTATCAACGTGCTGCTCGGCACCGCGCTGGGCGGCTGGCACACCGCAGTTTGGACGCCCCGCGTCTTCGCCGCCCTGGCATGGCTCAGCATCGCCGGCTCGCTCGTCGGTTACTCCTGTTACATTTTCCTGCTCGAGAATGTACCCGTCGCCAAGGTCGCCACCTACGCCTACGTCAATCCCATCGTGGCGGTGATCCTCAGTGCTGTCTTCCTCAAGGAATCGCTGCACGGCCAGCAGTGGATCGCGATGGCGATCATCCTCGCCGCGGTCGCGATCGTCACCGCCTCCAAGAGCAAAACCGCACCCGCGACGGCACTGACCGAACAACAACCCGAGGCCGCCTGATCACCGCCCTTTCGACGATCACAAGCATTGTCATCCTGATCCTTTCGGCATTGTCATCCTGAGTGCAGCGAAGGACCTGCTGTTAAAGCGGCACGACCCTGAACGCCCCAGAACAAGCACAGAAGGGCACAGCTTCAGTCGTGCCCTAACTCCGCGCCAACAGAACGGGCTTCAGCCCTTCACATCAAGGTCTTTGGGTGGCCTGCATCTTTCCCCCGGCACCATAGCTTTGCAGCGCAAAGTAATCAAGGCTCAAGCACCTGCTGCGCGGCGCGCAACCCGCTCCGTAAAGCCCCGTGCACGGTACCCCAGTGGCCTGTCACGTCCGTGTGCTCGCCCGCGAAGAACAACGTGCCCTCCACCGGCTCGCTCATTTTCGCCGACGCATCCACTGCGCCCACTGGAACCCACGAATACGCTCCGCAGAACAGAGGGTCGCGCGTCCAGTCGTGAAAGTGATGCGACTTTAACTCGTTCAGCACCGCTTCACGCTCCAGCCCGAAGATCCGCGCCAGCTCCGAGCACGCCAGGTGCGCAATCGCATGCTCGTCCAGCGAGGCAAACGCCTCGGCATGTGGCCCACCCGTCCACGCCGTCAGCACCGCGCTTTCCTCCGGAAACGTCGTCCAGAAGACCGGAAACCGCGGGTGCAGGGCCGAACCTGGATCGCGGTCCGCACCGATCAAAAACGAGAGCCGCTGGAGATCCTCGCGCCGCACATGTGAGAGCTCCGCCCACCACCGCCGCCGGAAGACCAGCGAGATGCGGCAAACCTGGCCCATGCGCATGCGCTGCGCATGCTGCAGGACCATGCCCGGCGACGGCGTAATCGGCACGGTGCCGCTCTGCAGAATGCCAAGCGGCAGCGCCACGACTGCCGCCTCCGCGCGCACGCATTCTTCGTCCACCAGTTCCGCGGTCACCTCGCCCGGCTTCCACTCGAGCGCCGACACGTGCGTCCGCAGCCGAATCGTCCCGCCCGCCTCGCGCACCTTGGCGACAAGCCGCTTTGCCACCTGCGCGTACCCGCCGCTCACGTGCGAGCCGGCGTCGCCGCCGACCTCATCCTCGGCTGCCTGCTGCACCGCCAGCGACCGCACCGACAGCTCATGCGCATCCGCCGCGTTGAAGCCTTCCGCATAACCCGTCGCCGAACTCCGCGACTGGTCCGGCAAATCCTGCTCCGCAAGCCAGTCCGCGAAGCTCAGATCCTTCGCCGGGTTTGCTTGCGCCCATGCACACAGACGCTCCATCACCTCAAAGGCGTCCGGCGCATCGTTTGCACCGCCATCGCTCGCGTCCTTGTTCGCGTCGCGTTCATTCTCCGCGTCGGCGTTGCGAAGAGACCCATCCTTATGGAAAGAGAGCATCGCACCATCGCGCTCCACCGGTTCAAGTCCAAGTTCCGCAATGAGTGCGACCAGCTCCGGCGGACGCCCATGCACAAACTCTGCGCCCAGCTCCACCGCGAGCCCATCGCCGGTGACGTGGGTCCGCACGCGCCCACCGACCACGTCGCCGGCTTCTAATACCGTGACGGCGCAACCAGCTTCAGCCAGCGCACGTGCCGCGCCCAGCCCCGCCATGCCTGCACCAATGACCAGCACGCTCTTCGCAGCGCTCAAACCGCAACCTCATCCCGCTGCAGCAACTCCTGCAACATCGCCAGACCTTCTTCCCGCGAGCGCACACGGCCCTCCAGCTGCGCGTCCTCGATCTCGCGCAAGAGCTCCTTGAACCGTGGTCCCGGCTTCAGCCCAGCCGCAATCAGGTCGCGGCCCGTGATCACCGGCTGCGCACGATGCTGCTCCTCAGGCACGGCGTAGTAGTGCTCCTTCGCGTAGTCGTACATGCCCAGCAGGTTGTGGCTGCTGGTCACATCCAGCCAGTGCAGCTGCAGATGCTCCGGAAAGTCGTAGAGCCGGAAGAACCGCCGCAGCGTCGACTGCTTCATGTTCTTCACATCGCCAAAGCGCATGTGGTTTTCCACCAGCGATACGACCTGGTCGATCTCGTCATTGGAAAACCGCAGCCGGTTCAGTAAAGCGCGCGTCATCGTCGCACCCACCTCGGCATGTCCGTTGAAGCGAATGCGCGGCTTTTCCTCCTTCGGGTCCGGCGCGCGATAGCAGGGCGGCTTGCCGACATCGTGCAGCAACGCGCCCCAGG
>CAXUEG010000254.1:0-4735 GCA_964249935.1 uncultured Terriglobus sp. | reverse complement strand
CTTTGGCAAGGCGTCCATGGCCAACAGAACGCGCCGCAGACGGTCGGCCTCGTCCATTGCGCGATCGGCGGGGACGAGGCGAGCCGCGAGTGTTTCAGCGAACTCAGTGTCCATTCGCTCGGGCCGGACGCGCCTCCGGCGATCCAGCGCCAGACGCCAGGCGATGCGGACAAGCCACACACGCTCGTCACGGACGGCGGGCAGATCGCGACGGTGTTGTAAGACGCGCACGAAGGTGTCCTGTACCACGTCCTCGGCCTCGTGCGCATTGCGCAGCACCGAGTGTGCGACCCGAAAGAGCACCACGGCATGGCGGTCGACGAGCGCGGCAACGTCGACCTCTGCTGCCGCCGGCCTCTCCGTGCTCAACACCAGACTGTAACCCTCTGCGTGCGTCATGAACTCTTTCTCTACCTGACAGGACGTGCGTGTCTGCCATGCGCTCGGAAATCTTTTTCGGCACGGGTCTGCTGGTTCCGCCAGCCGGGTTGGTTCGGACTCACCAACAAGGTATGCTCGGCTGTGCGATGAGGCCAGAGACGCAAGCGCGGAGATCCAGCGAATCGGTTGACGATTACCTGAAGGCGATCTACACGCTCGCGGGTGATGCGGACCGGCGCGTCGGCAGTTCCGCGCTGGCGCAGCGGCTGCATGTGGCTCCCGCTTCCATCACAAACATGCTGCAGCGCCTGGCCGCGGAGCCGGAGCCACTCATTGATTACCAGCGCAGCCGGGGCGTGCGGCTTTCCGTTGCGGGCCGCCGCCGCGCGCTGGAGATTGTGCGTCACCACCGGCTGGTGGAGACCTTCCTTTTCCAGGTGCTGCACTACCCGCTGGAGGAGCTGCACGCTGAAGCCGAGCGGCTGGAGCACTTCATCTCTGAGCGGTTTGAGGACCGCGTGGCCGCGGTGCTTGGCGATCCGGCGACCGATCCGCATGGACACTGCATTCCGGCGAAGGATGGAACAATGCCGGAGCGGCATGGAGCGAGTTGTGGATGCGAAGGGCGCTGAAGCAGCACGCAACGTACGCGCCGCTGCGCAAAGAGCGCCACGATGGAAGTTGGCGGACTGTGGATGTTAAGTGCTGCCCGAAAATGGATGTCGGTTCTAAACGCCCAGGCGGACCGCGGCTTTCATCTTGCTCCAAACCCACGTCGGCACGGTCGAGCGCATCATGTAGCTGCGCAGATCGTCGTAACGCGCCGCGCCCATGCTGTAGCCGATGATGAGCCGCAGCAGCTCCGGGTCACGCTTCGCGTTGCGCACCAGTGAGTCCATGCGGCCGGAGCCGTTGAAGAGGCGGTGCTGGATTTCGACGGAGTGCCGCAGGTCGCCGCCGATCTCGCGCTGCCAGGCGTGCTCATACGCGGCGAGCTGCCGCTTGCCGTACTGCTGCGAGCGGATCGACTTTAGCGCAGTGTCTGCGGCGAGTGAACCCGAAACCATCGCATAGAAGATGCCTTCCGCGGTGAAGGCGTTCACAAAGCCGCCAGCATCACCCGCCAGCAGTACCCGGTCGGTGTAGGTCTGGGGGAGCGGCCCACTGACCGGAATGGGAAAGGCCTTGTAGCGGGAGCGATCGGTCTCGCCGGTCACATCGCCTTTTTGCTTCAGCGTGTCGACCCATTGCGCGTGGTGCTCCGCGCCCTTGCCGCGCAGTGCCGTCAGGTACCAGTCCAGCTTGCAGCCGAAGCCAAGGTTCAGGTGCTGCGTTTTGGGAAAGATGTAGCCGTAGCCGAAGGTTTGCGTGAGCGTGAGGAAAAGATAGATGGCTTCGCGATCCGCCACCTGCAGGCGGCTGTAGTCGGTCTCCTCCATCATGTCGACGGCGTACTCCTTGTGCGCCGCCTCGGAGCGCAGGCCGGTGTGCCGCGCGATGACGGAGTTCGCGGAGTCGGCGCCGATGATGATGGGCGCCGTGAAGATCTCGCCGTCGGTGCTTTCCAACTCGACGCGCTCCGGTGTTACCGTGCAGCGGCGGACGGTCACGCCATTGCGCACGGTGCATGCGGCTTGTGCGCGGCGGAAGAGCGCGGCATCAAACTCCCATCGGCGGATCAGGTAAAGGATGGGATCAGTCTGGTCGAAGGTCACGCGCGTTCCGTCGGGCGATTCCAGGTGGACGCGGCGGACCGGGTTGACGGGCACCTCGCCCGTTTGCAGGAGGTCGCCGACATACGGAAAGCGATGCAAAAGGCGAGCGCTCAGTCCGCCGCCGCAGGGCTTCTCGCGCGGGAACTCTTTGGCCTTGTCCAGCAGCAGAACCTTGGCGCCGGCCTGGCCCATGCGGTACGCGGCGGTGGCGCCGGCGGGACCGCCGCCGACAACAATTGCATCGAAACTCATCTCCTGTATTGTGGCATCGCGGCCCAGAAAGTTTGTGACGGCGGGCCGCCACCGTGCGTCTGATAGCGTGAATCCCATTTGGAGCAGCCTGCCATGTTGAAGCGTTTTGCCGCACCCGTGTGCGCCGCCGTTCTTGCCGCATCGTACGCTGCCTCAGCACAACGCATTTCGCTGGACGAGCGCAGCCGCGTGCAAGAGGCGGTGCAGCAGGTGGTGGACACGACCAAGGTGCCCAGCGCTTCGGTGGGCATTGCGCGCGGTGGCCGGGTCGTCTACACCGAGGCGTTTGGCAACGCGCAGCTCTCACGTAACATAGGCGCCGCGCAGTCCAGCGGGCCCGACCTGCAGATGAGCGTGCTGACCACCAAGGCGGTCAAGGCCAAGGCCGGCATGGCGTACCCGATCGGCTCTGTGAGCAAGCAGTTCACGGCGGCATGCATTCTGCTGCTGCAGGAGCAGGGCAAGCTGCGGCTCGACGACCCTGTCGCGAAGTGGTTCCCGAACTTCACCCGCGCGCAGGACGTGACCGTCCGGAACCTCTTGACGCATACCAGCGGCTACTCCGATTACGCGCCGCAGGATTACACCATTCCGGCGTGGACCAAGCCCATTGCACCCATCGCGCTCTTGAACGAATGGGCGACCAAGCCGCTGGATTTCGAGCCCGGGACGAAATGGCAGTACAGCAACACGAACTTTCAGATTGCGGCGCAGATCGTGGAAAAGGCGAGCGGGCAGAAGTATCACGACTATCTGTGGACGAACGTGATCACGCCGCTGAAGCTGGAAGGTGTGCTTGACCTGGACACCGACCGCGACAAGCTGGACACGCAGGGCTATGAGCAGCACGCGCTTGGCCCCATGCGGCGCGCCATGCTGGAGGCGCCGGGCTGGTACTACGGCGATGCGCAGCTTGCCATGCCGGTGGCGACGCTGCTGGCATGGGATGAGAGCATCGTGCACCGCACGCTGCTGAAGCCGGAGAGCTATGAACAGCTGGAGACCGCGTACCTGCTGAAGGACGGTACCAACTCCGGGTACGGCCTGGGTGTGGAGGTTCGTTTCTTTCCGAACGGCAAGAAGTTCATCATGCACTCGGGCGAGGTGGGCGGCTACGTTTCGAACAACGTCGTCGACCTGACGGACGACATCAGCTACGCCGCGCTGACCAATCAGGAGGCGAGCTCCGCCGCGGGACGGATCACCACGGCCGTGCGCAAGGTGCTGCTGCCAGACCTGCAGCCGCAGATCAAGCCGGGCCGCACTGCGAAGACCGAGGCGGCGCCGGTGACCACCGCTGTACAGGACAGCACCAATGGCGACAACGTGCGCGCCGTTCTGACCGGGCTACAGGAGGGCAAGCTCGACCGCTCACGCCTGACCGCCGACACGAGCTTCTATTTCAATGACGAGACTGCCGAGGATTACGAGGCGAGCCTGGCGCCGCTGGGTGCGCTCCAGCAGGTGAAGCAGGAAGGGGCGGAGCTGCGCGGTGGCATGATCTTCCGCCACTACACGCTTGGCTTTGAAAAGGGCAGCGCCAGCCTGACGACCTATACCGAGCCCGACGGCAAGCTGGAGCAGTTCCTGATCGCGCCGGCAGAGTAGCCGCGGCTCGCGCTACTGCTTCACGTACACCAGCTCCGACGCAAGGTCTTGCCGGTCTTCCGGCCAGGTCAGGTCCACCCACGCCCGACCCTGGTCGACGAGCATCATGCGGCCACCGCCATTCAGCTTGCCGTTCTTGTACACGCTGTAGGTGAGCGCTGCCGGCCCGTCCTTGCGGACGCCGAGCGAGAGACCGGGGGTGGGCTTCGTGCGATGAATGGCCATCGGCTTGCCGTCGGTCGCGCCATCGACCACCTCGCCCAGCTCTGGAATTTCCCACTTAATCGGGACCGTCATTTCGTCGCCCGGACCCAGCGTGAAGCGGTACACCTGGGGCACACCTGCCTCCGCCGCAGCCGGACTGCTGCGCTTCACATCCAGCTTCCACGATCCATTCCATGGGTTTGGATCGGCAGGCTTGCGCGGCGGCAACTGCGCAACCAGCGGCATCGCTGCAAGCAGCAAGGCAGTGAGTGGGAACGTATGTCTCATGTCACGCTTTGACGCGCCCGCGTCAGGCATGTCATCACCGGACGATCTTCACGACGGTTGCATCGCTGCCGCTCCATGCCTTCGCACCCGTGTGCGTCAGCTTGCCCGATGCGTCATCCCAGCGCAAATCCGTTGTCTCGAATTTGCCGTGCTCATATGCATAGGTCTTTCCATCGTCGCTATGAAGCGTGAAGCTTCCATCCGCGCCGGGATACACGCGAACCTCGGCGATGGTCTGCTTGTCTTCCGTGCTTTCCACCGCCGAGCCCATCGGCACAATGGATCCT
>CAXUEG010000253.1:2410-4751 GCA_964249935.1 uncultured Terriglobus sp. | reverse complement strand
GCATAGATCGTAGCGAACTTCCTCAGGCCCGGAACATGGAGCCGAAAATCAAAATCGCTCTTACGGTCGCCAGGGTCTGTCCGTTCTCCGTAGGAGTAAGTAACACCCGTCGATGCGGAGCTGAACAGGTTCCGGCCCAGGCTGCGGAGAGTCATGGGATGCCCAACCCCCCACAACAAAGACCAGCGCGTAAAGCTCAGTTCCAGGTTGCTGCCAAAGGTAAAGTCCGCCTTTTGACCATTGAAGTAAGGCCGCGCCGGATACTTATGCCCGGAAAGCTTTCCAATCACTAAGTCGAACTTAAATGTGCCGAGCTTGGGAACAAACGGAAAGACATGCGGTCGAGTTGAGACAAAGCGCAGATTGTAAGTCGGTTCGGCGTTGGTGGAAAATGACCACGGTCCCATCGCTGTCGGACCCCAGAAAATCTCCTGCTTGCCGAAGGAAAGCGCATTGCCGCCGAGAGCCACGCCCGCGTAAAGCACCAGCGGTGTCTGTGCAAAGAATGCCTCGCCGGGCGCGCTCACTGGAAAAGCTGCGGGCACAATCGGCGAGCTGAACGCCGGGTAACCGTCGATCTGGTTGAACAGCACGGAATGCTCAGGCGTAATGCCCGGTACACCGGGGATTCGCTGAGCCTCTTGCCTCACGTGGAAGAAGAATCGACCAGAGGTCGCGTGCACAGAGTACCCGGCAAGACCGCTGGTTCCCGTCGCAAAGCGTCTTCCATAGTCGTTGCGCCAGGTCTGACCGAAGTGGAAGCTATCGTTCAGCGCCGGACCGGCAATGGTGCCCACTCGGACGTACGTCGACTCCAGCGTGAAGCCGTCGCGATCTCCGTCCAGCTCCTTATTCAGGTCATCGATCAACGGCTCCGCTTCGCGGTCCAGCGCATCGTTTGCCGCGGAGGAACCGAACACGTCCTCCGCCTCCCTCAGCTGCCGCAGGCACTCCTGTCGCGTCCATGGGCGGATCGAAACATTCTGCGACGGCACATAGCCCATCGCGGCCAGCCGCTCCAGCGCCGGATAGATCCAGCTGTCCATGGGAACGTCAACCGACCCATGATGATCCGCATCGGGTGAAAGAACGTCCCACGAGCTGGAAGGCTCTGTTCCAGAGCTCACACGCGCCTGACTGTATGCAGTACTGGTGACCATGCACGCAATCGCAATCAACGCCAGAACCGGCTGCCTCGTTGGCCGAACCCGATAC
Source organism: uncultured Terriglobus sp. (assembly GCA_964249935.1). GTDB lineage: Bacteria > Acidobacteriota > Terriglobia > Terriglobales > Acidobacteriaceae > Terriglobus. The sequence goes on along the minus strand of CAXUEG010000253.1, from coordinate 3,536 downwards.
CTGGTGAACACACAAGCTTCAGGTTCCGGCAACCTCGTCATACCGCTCAGTATAGGGTCTCTCCTAAGCAGGCGGGTCGCGCACCGACCGTTGCACAGACTTGGTATGCTTGAGTTCGCACCGCGGATTGGGAAAATGCGATGACGCTCTCGCTCCATTCTGTTGAAGACCGCATACTCTCTACGGATGTAGGAATGAGCCGGAACCAAACGCCCCATCTGCAGATCTTGACTGCCGTTTTCCTGTCAGCGTGTCTCACGCCCCTGTCTTCATCGGCACAGTCTTCGTTGGACGGCTTGTTCTCAGGCGCTCAACAGCAACAACAGCAACAGCCGCAGCAACAGGACCAGCAGCCGGTATCGACGCAGCCGCAGACTGTGTTTCCGTCCGCAACCAATCTGCAGACCGGTCCGCGAACGCTCACCCAGCAGGATCCGACGCTCCCCAATCAACAGGCGCAGACCTCCAACCTGCTGCAGAACCAGCGCCCCCTGCAGGCTCCGCCCGGCGAGCTTACCGGTTTTCAAAGACTGGTTGCAGCGTCCGTCGGCAGGGTGCTGCCGATCTACGGCGCGTCACTGTTCTCCGACGTCCCCTCGACCTTCGCACCGGTCGATCGTGTCCCCGTCACTCCCGACTACGCCATCGGCCCCGGCGATGAGCTCCTCGTGCACCTTTGGGGACAGGTCAACCTCGATGGACGCTTCCCCGTCGATCGCTCCGGCAACGTGTACCTGCCGCAGGTCGGCGCGCTGCAGGTTGCGGGCATCCCGTTCGCGCAACTCACCGATTACATGAAGGCGCAGATCGGTCGTAAGTTCCGCAACTTCGACCTCAACGTCAACATAGGCCAGCTGCGCTCCATCCAGGTATTTGTGGTGGGCAATGCGAAGCGTCCCGGCAGCTACACCATCAGCTCCCTGAGCACCCTGGTCAACGCACTGTTCGCCAGCGGCGGCCCAACGCCAATGGGCAGCCTGCGCGCGATCCAGGTCAAACGTGGCAATGCAACCGTCACGACTTTCGACCTTTACGACCTGATTCTGCGCGGCGACAAATCGAAGGACGTGCCGCTCCTTTCGGGTGACGTCATCTTCATCCCGCCCGCCGGCCCCATGGTCGCCGT
>CAXUEG010000253.1:1577-2400 GCA_964249935.1 uncultured Terriglobus sp. | reverse complement strand
CGCGTGGCAAATCCCGCTCTCTACGACATCAACCAGGAGACCGGCCTGCAAGACTTGCTCCAGCTTGCAGGTGGCACCACGACCATGGCACAAGCCAGCCAGGTGCACCTCGAACGCATCGGCACCCAGAACGGTCGATCGGTGCTCGACGTGAGTCTGGATGCAACTGGCCTTGCAACCCGTGTGTCCAACGGCGACCTGCTTCTGGTCTCGCCCATTATCGATCGCTTCAAAGATGCGGTCACATTGCGTGGCAACGTGGCCGACCAACGCCGCGTCGCCTGGTTTCCCGGCATGCACATTAAGGATTTGATTCCGGACAAAGAAGTCCTTCTTACAAGGGACTATTGGGAACAGCGGAATCGCCTGGGCCTTCCATTGCTCGACTCAACTCCGGACGTTCGCCGGTACGCTCCAGATGCGCCCGTCGCCCAGTTCTACGGGCAAGGCCTGGGTCCCGCGAAGCCCACATCGCTGTTCGGTCCCGTCGATCAGAACGGCAACATCGCTCTGCCCGACAGTGACCAGAACATCTTCGGTCAGCGCGTTCCATACAGGGCTCTGAACCTGCCCACGCAAACCGATCAGAACGGTAACACTATCAACGGCACCAATTCCACACAGTTCACAGGCAACCGCAACCGCAGCACAGAGCAAGATACCTTGAACCCGCAGCAGTACTCTTCCGCAGACACATCCATGTCGGAGGCGGGTACCCTGAATCAGGAGCGCGACCGGAATACAAACGATGCGTCCGCATCGAATGCGTCCCTGAGCGCCTCCGTCACCGGTATCGCTCGGCGCTTCCCGGCGAAGAACGCAG
>CAXUEG010000253.1:0-1567 GCA_964249935.1 uncultured Terriglobus sp. | reverse complement strand
CCACCGAACTGCTTCCGGTTAATCTCGGCAAGGCAGTGATCGACGGTGACCCTTCGCAAAACCTTGCGCTCGAGCCCGGCGACGTCGTCACCATCTTTTCCAAGGCGGACATTCGCGTTCCGCAAATGCAGCAAACCAAGTACGTACAGCTTGAGGGTGAGTTCGCGGCCGCGGGCACTTACGGTGTGCAGCCCGGCGAAACGCTTCGCCAGTTAGTGCAGCGCGTTGGTGGCTTCACTAAAGACGCGTACATCTACGGCTCGCAGTTCACCCGCGAATCGACGCGTGTCATTCAACAGCAAAGGTTGAACCAGTACACCCAGGAACTCGAGCGCAGGATCAAGCTCGCGGAAGCGAACTCCGTCAACAACGCCCTGAACCCTCAGGATGAAGTGGCCAACATTGCCGGCCTGCAGAACGCACGCGCTGTGGTCATGCAACTGCATCAACTCTCGGCCACAGGACGCATCGTTCTCGACGTGAAGCCCGGCGCTCAATCCATCACGGACATCCCCGATCTTCCCTTGGAGGACGGCGATATCTTCGTCGTACCGCAGGTACCGCCAAGCGTCGACGTCTTCGGATCGGTGTACACCCAGAACTCGTTCCTGTACGACAGGCGCATGCGGGCCGGCGATTACATTCGCAAAGCGGGAGGCGGCACGCGAACGGCGGACACCGGACGAAGCTTCATCGTGCGCGCCGATGGATCCGTCGTCAGCCGCCAGTACTCCAACGCACTTTTCGCCGGCACATTCTCCGCAATCCAGCTCAACCCCGGCGACGCCATCATCGTTCCGGAGCGCGTGGACAAGCGTCCTCTCCTCCGCAACCTCGTCGACGTCGCCACCATCATCGGCCAGTTCGGCCTCGGCGTCGCCGCCATCAATGTCTTGAAATAGCACTTATCAGGAAGCATTCCAGGGCAACGTGCCGGCACGGTAACTACTTCGGGCTGCCTATTTCAGCTGTCTATGGATCGCCAGGGCAAACCACATGCCACGGCACAGCGATACCCTGCGAACGGGCATGAAGCAATCGATCGACCTCGCGCATCACCAGCTCCGGTGTGACCTGGTGCATGCACCCGTTGAAGTGGCAAGGCGCAAAGTCACGGCCATCGTAACAAGGCCGGCATGCGAAGCCTTGTCCACCCCAGATGCCAACAGCATCCGGCCTCCTCGGTACCCGGGTTGACGGGTCCGTGGGCCCAAAGATGCCCACCAGGCAAGCCTCGCTCAGGCCCGCCAGGTGCAGCGGCCCTGTATCATGCGTGATCACCACATCACAGTCATCACACGCGCTGATGACCTCGGGCAGAGAGAACGTTCCAATGCAATCGGTCACAGTCAGGTGCTCAAAATAAGGCTTCACCCATGCGTCCTCTGACCCACCCATTACAACAATTTCCCACCTACGTTCTAGCAGCAATCGCGTCAACATGACGTAGCTGGCCACAGGCCAGCGTCGCAGCACCTGCTCGCCCAGAATGTTGCTCGTTCCGCCAGGAAAGAGAATGACTCTTCGTGCTACAACCATGCCGGGCAGCGGAGACGGGGGCAGCTTG
>CAXUEG010000252.1:265-4763 GCA_964249935.1 uncultured Terriglobus sp. | reverse complement strand
GGCCGCGCGCGGCCACATCCGGCTGATGACCATGGCGCCGGAAACTGATGACGCGGCGGAACTGATTGCGCACGCAGCGGCTTTGGGTGTGCGCCTGTCCATGGGTCATTCGAATGCGTCCGCGGCAGAGACGCGCAGTGGCATCGCCGCATCGCGCAGTGCCGTGCCGGCCCAGGCCGTCTCCGCCACGCATACCTTCAACGCCATGCGGGCTCTGGATCATCGCGAGCCAGGCATCCTCGGCGTCACGCTCGATGACGCTGCGCTCTTTTCGGAGCTGATTTGCGACGGCATCCACACCACGCCAGAGGCGGTGCGGCTCTGGTTCCGATGCAAGAGCGACGATCGGGCCATTCTCGTCACCGACGGTATGGCCGCAACCGGCATGCCGGATGGCAATTACAAGCTTGGTGAGCTGGACGTCACCGTCCGCGATGGAGTGTGCACCTCAGGCGGCGTGCTCGCTGGGTCCGTGCTCACAATGGAGCGCGCCGTTGCCAATCTGCAACAGTTCACCGGCGTCTCTTTGCAGATGGCGGTGCGCCTCGCAACTCGGAACCCGGCCGCGATGCTGGGTCTTCAGGATGCAGATGGGTCGCTTGCGAAAGGAAGCGAGGCGAGCTTTACCGTCTTCGACGAGGGTGGAAACTTTCGAGGCACGATCCTTCGCGGCGAGCACCTGCCGTTCGGGTGACGCAATCGCTGAGCCTTCGCCTACACTCAACCCTATGCCCACGCGGCTTCACACCTTTGACCTGATCCTCGTCGCCGCTTACCTGCTCGGCATTACGCTTTTCGGTCTGCGTTTCCGCAAACAGGACAAGTCGCTTTCCAGCTACTTCCTCGCGGGCCGTACCGTGCCCTGGTGGGCCATCGCGCTTTCCATCGTTTCCGCAGAAACCAGTACGCTGACCATCATCAGCGTGCCGGGCATCGCCTTTGGCGGCAACTGGACCTTTCTGCAGCTCGTGTTCGGATACATGGTGGGGCGCATCGTGCTGTGCCTGCTGTTTCTGCCGCGCTACTTTCAGGGCGAGATGTTCACCGCGTACCAACTGATCGATCTTCGCTTTGGTCCCGTGCTGCACAAGGTGACCGCAGGCTTGTTTCTGCTGACGCGGGCTGCTGCCGAAGGAGTTAGCGTATTCGCGGTCAGCATCGTGATCGGGCTTGCCATCGGCACCAATGACATCGCAAGCATCGCCATCATCACCGCTCTTACGGTGCTGTATTCGTTTGAGGGCGGCATGACCGCCGTGATCTGGACCGATGTGGTGCAGATGTTCCTGTACATCGCCGGGACGCTGGTGGCGCTCTTCACTTTGGGCAGCAAAGTGCTCGGGGGTTGGGCTACGATCCACACGGTCACGGAGAACGCCGGCAAGTTGAAGCTGCTGGACTTCACGCTGAACCTGACCACCACCTACACCTTCTGGGCCGGCATACTCGGCGGAGCGTTCTTGACAATGGCCTCGCATGGCACCGACCAATTGATGGTGCAGCGCTTGCTCGCCGCGAAGAACCTGCGCGAATCGCGCATCGCCCTGCTTGCCTCCGGCGGCGTTGTGCTCCTGCAGTTCACCCTCTTCCTGCTGATCGGCTCTGGGCTTTACGTCTTCTATGCGCAGCACCCTGCGGCCCAAACCGTCCACGCTGCGGATCGCATCTTCCCCGCCTTCATCGTTCAGCAGATGCCCGTCGGTGTCGCGGGCCTGCTGGTTGCGGCGATCCTCGCGGCGGCGATGAGCAATCTGTCAGCAGCGCTCAATTCGCTCGCTTCCACCACAGTGGTCGACTTCTATCTGCGGCTGCGACCGCACAGCAGCGAGCGCGCGCGCAATTTACTCTCGCGCACCAGTACCATCTTCTGGGCGTTGGTGCTGTTCGCGATCGCCGTGTATTCCGTTGCAAACGGCGGAAAGGGACATGTTGTGGAGACTGGCTTGTCCATCGCTTCGGTCGCGTATGGATCGCTGCTTGGCGTATTCCTGCTGGGAACCCTCACCCGCTTTGCGACGCAAAGTGGTGCAATCGTCGGCATGATCGTTGGCTTTGCACTCAACCTGTTTCTATGGCTCACGCCGGCAAACAGCGGCTATACCGTAACAACCGGCCGTGGCACCTTCTACTACGGAATACCGCACGTTGCGTACACCTGGTATGTGCTGATCGGTTCTGCCGTGACGTTTGCAGTGGGCGCACTGGCGAGCCTGCCGGGACGTGTTCGTCAGCGTGTGACTGCGATCTTGGTCTGCTCAGCCCTCCTCACGGGAGCTCTGCCATTGCGTGCGCAACGCTCACCAACAGCAGTTTCGAACGGCACCTACGATTTCACGCCTGTCGACCAGATCCTGAACGCGGCGATTGCCAATCAGGAATTGCCCGGGGCCGTGCTCGTCATCGGTCACAACGGGCAGGTCGCGTATCACCACGCCTACGGCAATCGGGCAGTCGACCCTGCAATCGAGCCGATGACCGAAGACACGGTTTTTGACATGGCCTCGCTGTCGAAATGCCTGAGCACGGCGACGGCGATCATGCAGTTGTACGAGCAAGGCAAGCTGCAGATCGACGATCCGGTCGTGAGGTATCTTCCGGATTTTGCGGCAAACGGCAAGAGCAACATCACCATTCGAGAACTGCTCACGCACTACTCCGGCCTGAGCGAGGACGTGAACCTGAAGGACGTGTGGAGCGGCAAGGCAGAGGGCGTGAAGCGCGCCATGGAGGCCGTTCCGTACGGTCCACCTGGCGTCACCTTCAAGTATTCCGACATCAACTTCATCACGCTGGGTGCGCTTGTCGAGAAGATCAGCGGCGAGCCGCTGGATGTGTATGCAACGGAACATATCTTCCATCCGCTCGGCATGACAGAGACGGCTTACCTGACGCCGCACTGCCCGCATCAGTACGACGAGCCGGAGGCGGACAATCGCCCGCTCGGGTCGAGAACAAATTGCATTACGCCGCTTCTAGATGCGAAGACGGGCAAGCCGCTGCCGATCGTGATTCCAGGTGGTGCGCAAATCGCGCCCGGCCGTGTCGCGCCGACCGCGCACAACGACGACAAGCCCATGACGCATGATGAACTGCTGCGCGGCACCGTGCACGACCCGACGACTCGTCGCATGGGTGGCGTGGCAGGCCATGCGGGAGTGTTCTCGACGGCGCACGACGTTTCGCTGTTTGCGCAAGCCTTACTCGATCGGCTTGCCGGTCGACCCAGCACCTTTCCGCTGAAGACTGAAACGCTACGGCTGATGTGCGAACCGGAACAGCCCACGCGCGGCAGGTGGCTGCGCGGCTTTGGGTGGGATGTCGACTCGCCGTTCTCGCGGCCCCGCGGCACTGTATTCCCGGTGGGCAGCTTTGGTCATACCGGTTTCACAGGAACATCACTCTGGATGGATCCAAGGTCGGACACGTACGTGGTGCTACTGGCAAATGCGATTCATCCGCGCGGGCGCCCGGCGATCTCTGCTTTGCGGGGCAAAGTAGCAACAGCTGCGGCGCAGGCGTTACATCTGTACACGCCCTATGCGGGCGCGAACAATACCGGCGGCAAGGTGCTGACCGGCATCGATGTGTTGCAGCAGACGCGCTTCGAACGGCTGCGCACGCTACAACAGGCGGTGGGTCATCCACTGCGACTGGGTCTGCTGACGAACAATACGGGGCTGGACTCGAACGGCAGGCGCACCATCGATGTGCTCGCGCAGGACCTGCCGCAGGCCGTGCCTGGCGCGAAGCTTACGCTGCTGTTCTCGCCGGAGCACGGCATTGCGGGTGCGGAAGATCGCGAGGGCATCGGCAATGCGGCGGACGGCGCGACCGGGCTTCCGGTGATCTCACTCTACGGTGCAAAGCCGGAGGACCGGCGGCCGAAGCAGGCCGATCTGGAGAAGCTGGACGCCGTGCTGATCGATCTGCAGGACGCGGGTGTGCGCTTCTATACCTATGAGTCGGTGCTTGGTTATTTTCTGGAAGCCGCTTCGCAGGCGAGCAATAAGCCGCTGGTGATGGTGCTGGACCGGCCTGCGCTGGTGAGTGGCGAGGTTGTGAATGGGCCCGTCAACGATGCGGGCACGGAGCGCTACATCGCATACATGCAGGAGCCGACGCAGCATGGGATGACCTTGGGTGAGCTGGCGCGGTACATCCACGGCGAGAAGCACCTTGCGAGCGATCTGGCGGTGGTTCCCGTGGCGAACTATCAGCGCGGGCTTTGGTACGACGATGCGGGTCTGGCGTGGGTGAACCCAAGCCCGAATTTGCAGCGGATGGAAGCAGCTACGCTGTATCCGGGAACAGCGTTTCTGGAATTTGCCAACGTCTCCGTCGGGCGCGGAACGGATGCGCCGTTTGAGCAGATCGGAGCGGCGTGGATTGCGAAAGATGCGGAAGCGCAGAGGCTCGCGGCGACGCTCAATGCGCGCAAGCTCGGTGGTGTGGATGTGACCGTAACCAGCTTTACGCCTGCAAAGCCATATCCATTTGC
>CAXUEG010000252.1:0-255 GCA_964249935.1 uncultured Terriglobus sp. | reverse complement strand
ACCGTAAACGATCGTGAGCGCTTTGACGCAGCGGAATTTGGGATCGAGCTGCTTGCGGCGTTGCATGCGCAGTATCCGCAGCAGTTTCAGTTGGCGAAGGCGAACGGCATTTTGCTCAATCAGGCGACGATGGAGGCACTGCAGGCGGGCAAAGACCCGCATGACATTGCGGCGATGTGGGAGGCGAAGCTGCAGACCTTTCGCGAGGCGCGTGCGAAATACCTGCTTTACGATTTTTTACCGCCCGTACAGAAC
>CAXUEG010000251.1:0-4781 GCA_964249935.1 uncultured Terriglobus sp. | reverse complement strand
CATGATCATGAGCGTGCTGTTCAAGAGCACGCCGGAGCAGGTGCGCATGATCCTGGTGGATCCGAAGCGCGTGGAACTTGGCATGTATGAGGGCATCCCGCACCTGTTCACGCCCATCATCACGGAGCCGAAGCTGGCCGCGAACGCCCTGCGCAACGCCGTACGCGAGATGGAGCGCCGGCTGAAGCTGCTGGCGTCGCGGCACGTCCGGAATCTGGATCAGTACAACAAGCTGTTCGATAACGGCGGCCAGCTGTTCAACGAGGACGGCGAGGAGCAGGAGCCGCTGCCGTACATCATGATCATCATCGACGAGCTCGCCGACCTGATGATGCTCGACCGTGCCAACGTCGAAGAGGCCATTACCCGCTTGGCTCAAATGGCGCGCGCCGTCGGCATCCATCTCGTCCTCGCCACGCAGCGGCCCAGCGTGGCCGTCATCACCGGCCTCATCAAGGCAAACGTCCCTACGCGCATGTCCTTCCGACTCGCCACCAAGGTCGATAGCCGCACCATTATCGACAGCAACGGCGCGGAGAGCCTGCTCGGCCGCGGCGACATGCTGTTTTTGCCGCCGGGGACATCGCGGCTGCAGAGGGTGCATGCGCCATTTGTAACGGAGAAAGAAATCAGCGACGTGGTCGATTTCTGGAAAAAGCAGGGCGAGGCGCAGTACGTGGAAGGCTTCCTGGAAGGTCCGAAGGATGAGAAGGCCGGGCGCGATGGGGCCGACGCTTCCGGTGAGGAGGACGGTGACGAGCTGTTCGACGATGCCGTGCGGCTGATTTTCGAATTCGGCAAGGCGAGCACGTCGCTGCTGCAGCGGCGGCTGCGCATCGGCTATGGCCGCGCGGCGCACCTGATCGACCTGATGGAGCGCGATGGGCTTGTCGGTCCGGCGGACGGTTCGAAGCCGCGCGAAATCCTGAAGCGGCCGGACTTCTATCGCGAGGTGGATGAAGCGCTACGGTAGCCCGGATACACCTGGTTACGCGGGATGGGCCGCCTTCGGGCGGCCTCTCTCTTTCCGCAGCAGCTCGAGACCGATCCCGGCCGTAAGCAGAAGTGCGCCGCCGAGCACGGCAATGGCGATCAGCAGGCGGGAAACCGGATGGAGCGTGGCGTGCTGCAGGTCCGGGTTGGGTTCAAGCGGGCCCATCGTGGCGTAGGGACGGTCTGCCGAGACGGAAAAGCCGTTGCTGAGGCCGTAGACCTTGGCGGCAATACCCTGTCCGCTGCCGAGATAGAGGACGAGCGGCGCGGCGGAGCGCGGCTGGTAGCAGAGAGAGCGGCGTCGCATTTCGAGGAAGACGCGCTGCAGCGTTGGGGGCGCGACTGGGATGTTGACTTGAAGGTCGGCTGCGCTCTGCAGGTTTGCGCCGAGGGTGACCGCCCAGGTTGCTCGTTGGGGCAGTAGCAATGTTTGGACGACTTCTGCCCTGGGCGCCACTGCCCCTACGTGCGTCGTGTTCGGCAATGTGCTCGCAGTCAGTTGCAGGGAGGTGGGCCAAGTCGGTGCGGGTTCAAGGCGCACGCGTTCGACCGGCACATGGGCCAGGACGCGAGCACTTCCCTGGTAGCCCGTTGCTCCGGAAGGTAAGGCGCCGGCGACGGCTCCGATCCCTACGCGGGACAGCGGGATGACACTGACGACTTCATATTCGGAGCGGTCGTCATCGGAAGTCACGCCGCTGTTCAAGGCGCGCTCGTCGTAGCTTTCCTCGATGACGTAGGGCAGCTCGGTGCCGTCCTGGAACAGGCGGAGGTCGCGGAGGGCGGGGGCGGCGTTTGCGTTGGTGGCGGCGTCGAGGACGACGCAGGCGTGTTGCGTGCCCGCCCCCGGCGGCGGTGTGATGATGCGCTGCCAGTGAAAGCCGCCGGCCGGTGTACCGGGCGGCGTGAGCAGAAGCGCGGCAATGGAGATCGATGGAAACATACTTCCGGCGCACATGCGAAGCCGTGAATCTCGTCATTGTAGAGAGCGGCGCGGTACAGTGCATGGGATGAGTCCGGAACGGTTACTGCTGGTCGAGGATGACGCGACGACACGCGAGGTGCTTACGCTGCTGCTGGAGGCGGATGGATGGGACGTTCGCGGCGTGGACAGCGGCGAGGCGGCGCTGGACGTCCTGGGCGGGGGCGGCGTGCACCCGGGCGTGATCCTGTGTGACCTGCACCTGCCCGGTGTGCAGGGCGCTCTGCTGGCCGAGGCTCTGCGTCCGCTCGCTCCCGAGGCCTTCCTGCTTGGGATGTCCGCCTCCAAAGCCGGCGAGGAGAGCGCCGCGTACACCGGAGTTTTGCGCAAGCCCTTCGGTCCGGCGGAGTTGCGCGCTTTGCTTGAGACGTTGCAAGCAGGGCCGAGTGCCGGGTCAGACGGGCCGAACAGCTACGGGCAGGCGGCCGGTCCGGGGCTTCCGGTAATTTCTACGGAGACCTTCCTGAAGCTGGAGCAGCAGATGGGCAAACGAGCCCGGGACCTGTACGCGTTTGCCCTGGCGGATGCCGGGGACAGGTTGCGGCGCATGGAAGAGAGTCTCAGGGACGATAACGCCGCGGCCTTCCACGCCGAGGCGCACCAGCTGAAAGGATCGGCGGGAATGATCGGGGCGCAACGGCTCCAAGCGCTGGCCGCGGCGGCAGAGGCGAGTTCAGAGTTCGGTTCACGCGGCGAAAACGTTCGGGAAATGCACCTTGCGTGCGACGAATTACGCCTTATGCTGGAGACATTGTTTCCAATTTAGGTGCCGTGCATCGGCTCAGAGCCGGTCAAAGCCCTTCGGAGAAGACCACGTGGCGAACTTACTGGCGAGCGCAAAAAGTGACCTCAGCAGCGGCACCGCAACCGGCACCATTCGCCTGATCGTGGCGGACGATCATCCGGTCGTTCGCTTCGGCGTGAAAAACATGCTTCAGCAGGACCCCTCGTTTGAGGTGATCAGCGAGGCAAGCGACGGTGATGAGGCAATTACGCAATCGTTGGAGCACGAACCCGACATTCTGCTGCTCGACCTGCAGATGCCGCGGCTGCCCGGCCTGGAAGCGATGCGGGCGATCATGGGCAAGTCGCCGCGCGTCAAGATCATCTTGCTGACCAGCACCATCTCCACGCAGCAAATCATCGAGGCGCTACAGATCGGCGCGCGCGGCATTGTGTTGAAAGACTCGGTTGCCGGCGATCTTTCCGAGGCGATCCGCGCCGTGTACAGCGGCGATTACTGGATCGGTGGCGAACGCGTGATGAACCTGTTGCAGGCGCTGCACGGGCTGATGCAGAAGGCCGCGGCGCTGCCGGAGAAAAAGACCTATGGTCTGACGCCGCGCGAACTGGAGGTGGTGCAGAGCATTGTCGAGGGTTGCTCCAACAAAGACATCGCCAGGCAGTTCACGATCAGCGAGGAGACGGTAAAGCGGCACCTGTCGAACACCTTTGACAAGACCGGCGTTTCGACGCGGCTGGAGCTTGCGCTGTTTGCCATCTCGCACAAGCTGGTGGATCCGATTTAAACGTTTTCTGAGAAAGGGAGCGAGCGTCGCACGACACTACACAAAAGTGTCAGGAAGGCGACACCGCCGCGCTACGGCGCATCCGTTGATAGTGGGTGCACAACCAGTGCGCCGACCGGAGTGTCGCTGTGAACAGTGTTGTTTTGAGCCGTTCTATTCGCAATGCAAGACCCCTGCAGAACCGGCTTGCGGCCGTTGCCGCGGGCCTGGCGCTCGTCGCCACCCTTTCCGTTCCCGCCCTGCGCGCGCAGGAGCCGAACCCAACCGCTGGGCTGGGCAATGGCGACCAGACGGCTCGTCCCGCCGGCGAGTTGAACGGCGTGCCGCTGTACCGTGTGAACGTGGTCTCGCGTGACCTGGACGCGGTGAACTACCTTCACCGCAGCGGTTCCACCAAGATCAACTTCGTGGGCACGCCGCTGGCGCCTAACGTGCACGGCAATGCCAAGGTGGATAGTGAAAAGGGCCGCATCACGATCAACGTGCACCTGGATGGCCTGACGCCGGCGAACGGCTTCGGCCAGGAATACCTGACGTACGTCTTGTGGGCGATCACCCCGGACGGTACACCCAGCAATCTGGGCGAGGTGCTGCCGAGCGGCAAGAACGTAGAGCTGAATGTAACGACCAACCTGCAGTCCTTCGGCATGATTGTGACGGCCGAGCCGTACTTCGCGGTGCGCGTGCCCAGCGATCTGGTCGTGGCGCAGAACGAGATCATCAACGACCGCACGCAGGGTGTGCTGGAAAAGGTGAACGCGCACTTTTCACTGTTGCCACGCGGAGCATACGCACAGACTGCCGGCGCGCACACGGTGGTGGACCCGATTACGCGGAACGAGCACAGCCCGCTGGAGCTGTATGAGGCTCACAACGCCTACAACATCGCTCGCATGGCCGGTGCTGAGCAGTATGCGCCGGACATTCTGGCGCAGGTGCGGACCAACGTGCAGAACGCCGACGCGATGGACGGGAGCAAGCATCGCGACGAGAAGATGGAGATCACCTATGCGCGCGAAGCGGTGCAGCGCGCCGAGGATGCACGCATCCTGAGCCTGCGCAAGCAGTCGCAGGAACGGCAGCAGGCGCAGATCGATGCTCGCCAGGCGGCAGAGGCGCAGGCGCAGCAGTCCCAGCTGCAGGCGGCCCAGGCGGCAGCGGCGGCAGCCCAGTCGCAGGCTGCGGCGGACCGTGAAGCGGCGCAGCGCGCCCGCGCCGAGGCGGATGCGGCGAACGCACAGGCGGCGGCAGATGCGGCGCGCGCGCAGGCCGACGCG
>CAXUEG010000250.1:0-4800 GCA_964249935.1 uncultured Terriglobus sp. | reverse complement strand
TCAGGAAGAAGTCATAGGTGTCATTCGGATCGCTCACCACCGAATCGCCCTTCGCGCGCTCCAGCTGCTGCGAATAGTCAAACGCATACGTCTCGCGCAGCGCCCCGTTGTGAAAAAAATCATCCCCCAGCCAAACATCCGTCATCGGCGCCTGCGGGCTGATCGCCTTCACCGCGGGATGGTGATCCACCCCCGCCATCATCGCCAGGAACCCGGGGTACGACACACCAAGAACGCCCACCCGCCCACTGTTGTTCGGCAGGTTCTTCACCAGCCACGCCACCGTGTCGTAGCAGTCCGTGCTCTCATCCACCAACTTTGGATCGCTGTGATCGCCCATGGTGTGCACCACGGGCCGGTTCATCACAAACTGCCCCTCCGACTTGTACTTCCCGCGAATATCGCCGCCCACCAGGATGTAGCCGCTCTTCGCCAGTTCGGGCTTCACCCGCACCAGTCCTTCCGGCGTGAACTCCGCGCTATACGGCGTGCGGCTCAGCAGAATCGGCAGTGACTCGCCCGACGTCTCCGACCCGGCAGGCCGCAGCATCGCCACATACAGCTTCACCCCATCGCGCATGGGCACCATCGCCTCGCTGCGCACCCATCCTGCGGGCTCCGGCGGATGCGGGCGCCCCTGCGTCGCAGCCGCGGCACTCGCCGCGGCACCAGTTGCCCCTTGTGCAATCAGACCGGGCATTCCGGCCAGCATAACCACCCCTGCACCACACACAGCAAGCCGCCAGCTACGCTTCGCCATTCCCCGCCCGTCTCCTCTCGCTGCTGCAACAGAAAAGCGCAGAGGCCAACTGCCCCTGCGCTCGTCTTCTACTTCCCGGTCAGGTTTCCACTCACCGGCTGCATCACGTTGGTGCCCGCGCTCTCGCCGCCGGTCAGGTTCCCCGGCGAAGCATTGCACTGCCACCCGATCTTGTTGTGACTGCCATCGCAAAACGGCCGCTTCTCACTCACACCGCAACGGCACAGGCTCACCACGGGCTTCCCCGTCAGGTCCCACTCCGCGCCATCGGCATCGATCAGCTTGATGCCGCCTTCCACCCGCAACGGTCCGTTGCGCTTCACCGTAATCGTTACCGCGTCTGCCAAAACTGCTCCCCCACCCGCACAAGCCTCGCGACACAAACTGCCGCGATCGCCACAATGCAAGGTGTAGCGGCAGCATAGCAGAGCGCTGCTGCACAGCCCTCTCCTCCCGCTTACACGGGTCGCAGCCGGACGCGCAGATCATCCGCCAGCGCGCGCATCTCCCGCACCTTGGCCTCGGCCGCGGGCGTCAGATCGCCGTCCCGCAGCACCAGGTCGCTCTGCAGCAATAATCCCGTGATCGGTCCGCGCATGCTCTCCGCCAGCGTCCGCGTCACTTGCTCCCGCACCTGGATCTCCATCTGCTCACGCCGGTTTAGAATTCCGCGCAACAACCGCGCGACTCCCGACGCACCCAGCGCCCGCAGATCGACCTCCATCGGCAACGCGTCACCCGTGTTCTGCCACAGCATCTGTGTCGGTGTCACCTCGCCATCCGGCAGCGTCGCGTCGATCATCACCGCGTCAAAGCTGTACTTGCGCAGCGACGCCAGCGCCGCCCGCCGGCTCCGCACCAGCTCGATTACCACGCCGGCGCGCTCGCTTACCGCTTCGGCCATGTGGTCCGCGCCCACCACCGCCGTTACCAGCAGCACAGTAGGCGCCAATTCAATTTCGTGGGCCATCGCCAACTCCCCAATCTCCAGCATTCCCTGCCTCCAAAGCGCTCCAACCTCTTCTTGCACGTGGGTCGTTTCCACCCATTCCGTAGCGCAACGTAGCACGCTTATGCCGCCAGTTCACCAATGCCATATTCCTTCAACTTCCGGTACAGCGTCGTCTTCCCAATTCCCAATACCTTTGCCGCCATGATCTTGTCGCCCTTCAGCTTTTCCAGCGTCAGCAGGATCATCCGGCGCTCCATCTCCGCAATCGACTCGATGGTGCTTGCCTCGGCAGGCACCCGCGCACGAACCTCATCCGCCTCCGCCCTGCCGTGGCGCCCATCAAAGCGCAATGCCTGTTCTTCCGCCGGACCCTGTTGCAATTGCGTCGGCAAATCCACCAGGTGCAGCACCGGTCCGCTCGACAGCGTGCAGGCACGCTCGATCGCCGCTTCCAGCTCGCGCACGTTTCCCGGCCACGCATACTCCAGCAACACACGCATCGCGTCCGGCCCCAGGCTGAAGCTCAGCTGCCGCTCCCGGCTGTGCCGCTCCAGAAATACCGCCGCCAGCAAAGGCACATCCTCCCGCCGTTGCCGCAACGGCGGCACCCGCAAATTCACCACATTCAAGCGGAAGTACAAATCCTTGCGAAACGCCCCGCGCTCCACCAGCGCCGGCAGGTCGCGGCTGCTCGACGCAACCAGCCGCACCGTAACCGGCCGTGTCATCGCTCCTCCCGCCGGTCGCACACTGCGCTCCTGCAGCGCTCGCAGCAGCTTCGACTGCAGCTCCAGCGGCAGCCCATCGATCTCATCCAGAAACAGCGTTCCGCCGCCCTCAACCGTCAAGAGGCCGACGCGCTCCTCGCGCAAAGCCGTTCCCTCGTTCCGCACATAGCCGAACAGCTCCGTCTCCAACATCGCCGCACCGCTTGTGCTGCACGCCACCTGCAGAAACGGAGGGGCGGAGGCACCTGCCCCATCGCCCGTGGCGCGCTCCGCAGCCGCGGCCTGTGCCGCCCCATGCAGCATCCGCGCCACTCGTTCTTTGCCCGATCCGCTCTCGCCCAGCACCATGACCGGGTGCTGCGACAGCGCCACCCGCGTCACCATGCTCAGCAGCTTCTGCATCCCGGGCGACGCGGCCGCCGTCTCCTGCAGCGCAGGACTCGTGCGCATCTGGTGCTGCACACGCCGCAGCTCCACGTCAAAGCTCCGCTGCTCGGCCGCCAGGCTGAGTGTCGTCGTCAACTCTTCCAGCGAAAACGGCTTGGTCAGAAAGTCGCTCGCGCCATGCCGCAGCGCATCCACCGCCGTCTGTACCGAGGCGAACGCCGTCGTCACCAGGATCGGCACCCGCGGAAAAGCCTGCCGCAGCTTGCGCAGCACGTCCAGCTTCGTCGCCTCAGGCGATAGGTCCAGCAGCACCACGTCGCACTGCAGCGTCCTCAGGGCGCTCACCACTTCACGCGGCGCGCATCCGCGAACCGCAAACCCCATCTGCCGGCCGATCTCCAGCAACGGCTGCCGCAACGGTTCGTCGGACTCCACGATCAACAGGTGCAGTGGAAAGCTGCCCACCGGCAGCGCGCTCACGCCACCCACCCGCATGCCGCGCAGCAACACCTCGGCCGTGGTCAGGCCGCTCACTGGCGCTGTGTTCTCGCGCACGGCGTCGCCGGCATACCCGCTCAGCGTGGCCTCCGTCAGTTTTGGCGCAGACGCGGCTCCGCTCGACGGTGGCCGACTCACAACCCCGTGCTCGAATGTCGAAGATTCGTTGCGTGAAACGCCGTGACCTGTGCCCACCGCTGCTCCCCTCCGCGCGTGCTACCTGCGGGGCGTTCGAAAACACCAGATGGAGAAGAGAGGAACAGTTGCGGCGCACGCCTCATGCCCGATCGGCTGAGATCTAACCACCGGCTGTGGAAAAGCCGGACGGTGCTCGCGTTCGAGTATCTTTGCACAAAAATTCCACCCGCGCACCTGGGTTCCAACCTTTCACTCTGTGTCCCGTGAAACTCTTTGTTCGTCCCAATGCACCGGGAGCCCACTTCTATACTCGAACCGTGAAAACCCCATCCATTTTCCGCGCAAACGGCCGCGCCGCGGACCAGCTCCGCCCCATCCGCCTCACCCCAGACTTCGTCGCCACCGCGGAAGGCTCCGTTCTCGTCGAGTTCGGCTACACCCGCGTCCTTTGCAACGCCACCGTCGAGCAATCCGTGCCCGCCTGGCTCCGCAACAGCGGCAAAGGCTGGGTCACCGCCGAGTACTCCATGCTTCCCCGCGCCACGCTCACCCGCACACCGCGCGAGTCCGAGCGCGGCAAGATCGGTGGCCGCACCCACGAAATCCAGCGCCTCATCGGCCGCTCCCTGCGCTCCGTCATGGACCTCCGCGTCCTCAGCGAGCGCTCCATCATTCTCGATTGCGACGTCCTCCAGGCCGACGGCGGCACCCGCACCGCCGCCATCACCGGCGCTGCCGCCGCGCTTGCCCTGGCCCTCAACAAACTCGTCGCCGCCGGCACCCTGCCCGCATCCCCCATGCGCGAACTCGTCGCCGCCGTCTCCGTCGGCATCGTCGACGGACAAGTCCTTCTCGACCTCGACTACCAGGAAGACTCGCAGGCCGAGACCGACTGCAACGTCGTCCTCACCGCCTCGGGCGGACTCGTCGAAACTCAGGCCACCGCGGAGCGCACGCCCTACACCCGCGACCAACTGAGCGAAATGCTCGACGTCGCCGGCGCCGGTATCCAGCGACTCATCGTTGTGCAAACCGGCATGCTCGCAACCGCCACGGCTCTGCGCGGCGAACAATCGATCGTGTAGCAAACGCGCCGGTCCACGACAATAGCCGCTTCTGCTGGTCCTGCCGAACAGACCCGTGATCCGGACGCCATCTCATATGCATGTCCGATAAAAGCTCCCAGATTGAACCGGTGAATACGCCGCCGAACGGTACCGCGATCCTCTACTCCGTCGGCGTCTTCGTCATTGTCGCGCTGCTCGCCATGCTGGGCTTCTTCTGGTTTGCCGGTCACCACCCTCTCTCTGCAACACCGTCTCACGGCCCTACCGGCG
>CAXUEG010000249.1:0-4824 GCA_964249935.1 uncultured Terriglobus sp. | reverse complement strand
AGCCAGAGTGTCATAAGTATTTACGAGCGAAGCCCTTCCGTATTGGAAGGGCTTTCTGATTTTGTTCAGCGATGCGGTTGTAAGTTGGGCAGGTTAGTTGGTAAAGCGGGAGTAAGTGCTTACAGCTCAGGGTAAGCTTTCAGCGCCGGACGCTGGTAACGTCGGGCTTCGCGCTTTGCGCGCTGCATTTGTAGATACGGGTTCCCCACGGCGCTGGCGTCAGGCGGAATGACAGGATGGGGGATCCGTGGCTCATTGCGTTGGCGCATCTATTGAGGCAGGTACCACGGCACATTGATAATCGCCACATTGCTGACGCCGCGCAGCAGCAGCATGCTGCGAATGGCCGTGGCACGATGATTGTGCAACAGGTAGTGATACCAGTGGCTCGCAATGAGATCCGGCAGAACCAGAGCGATCTTGCGTTGCGGGTACTCGCCCTGCAGACGCATGACATAGTTGACGATCGGCGTCGTGATGAAGCGAAACGGCGACGAAACGCTCACGACGCGCGGATGCGGCTTGCCGTGTTTGTCGGCGGCGGCGTTCAACTGCTGCTCCCAGCCGCGCGCGGTCTGTTCGCCGACTTCATCGGGGCATTCCACGTGCAGAATAGTCACGTCGCCGGTCAGCGAGCAGGCAAATTGCAGGGCCGCCTGCGATGCCTTGTTCCAGCCAGAAACAGGAATCACGGCGACGGGCGGCTCGGCGGGAGCAATGTCCAGGTGCTTGATTGCTGTTGCCGTGGCAACGTTGCCGTAATGACGCTTCACCGCTCTCATGAGCAGGATGACCGCAGGCACGGCAAGCACGGTGATCCATGCGCCCTCAGAGAATTTGGCGATCAATACCACCACCACGGTAGTGCCCGTGGCGATCGCACCGATCAGGTTGATGGTGAGGTAGAGATGCCAGCGCGGGCCACGCTCCCGCTTCCAGTGCATGACCATGCCGGCCTGCGAGAGGGTGAACGCGGAAAAAGCGCCGATGGCAAAGAGCGGGATGAGGCGGTCGGTGACGCCGCCGAAGGCGACGAGAATGACGGCGGAGAGCACGGCGAGGACGAGGATGCCCTCGTGATAGACCAGGCGTCGGCCGCGGATGGCGAAGAAGCGGGGGAGGTAGCCGTCTTCCGCGATCACGCGGCAGAGGCGCGGGAAGCCGGTGAATGCGGTATTGGCGGACATGGAAAGCAGAAGCAGGATGGAGCCGATGGTGGCGTAGTAGAGCACGCCCTTGCCGGCGACGGCGGCGGTGATCATGGAGAGCAGGCTCTGGTACTGGGGATTGCCGGGCTCGGTGGCCATGATGCCGTAGGCGCGGGTGAGATGGGCGATGCCGTAGAGAAAGGCGCCGAGCAGGACGACGATGACGGTGAGGGTCCGCTTGGCGGTGACGTTGGCCGGGTCTTTGAAGGCGGAGACGCCGTTGGAGACGGCCTCAACGCCGGTGAGTGCGGTGCAGCCGCCGGCGAAGGCGCGAATGAGCAGCCAGAGGCTGACGGTGGCGAGGGCGTGCTCCGCATGCGGAGAGGGCGGCGCGACGATCGGTGCGGGGTGGGCGTGAGCCAGCGTTTTGAGAGTGCCCCAGCCGAGCAGGATGATCATGCAACCGATGAAGTAGTAGGTGGGAACCGTGTAGATGAGACCGTTTTCGCGGACGCCGCGCAGGCTGATGAGCGTGATGGCGACGAGAATGCCGAGACACAAGGCGACGGTGTGCGGCTGCAGGGACGGAGCTGCGGAGACGAGTGCACCGACGCCGGTGGAGATGCCGACGCCAACATCGAGCAGGTAGTCGAGCATGAGTGCGGCGCCGGCGAGCAGGCCGATGTTGCGGCCGAGGTTTTGGCTGGCAACGGTGTAAGAGCCGCCGCCGTGAGGGTAGGCGTCGATGGTCTGGCGGTAGGAGAAGAAGACGATCAGCAGAAGGGCGATGATGATGAGGCTGATCGGCATGACATAGGCGATGCCGGCGGCAGCGGCGGGAATGAGCAGGGTGAGAGCGGCTTCCGGGCCGTAGGCTGCCGAGCCGAGTGCGTCCAGGCCGAAGGACGGCACGCCGGTGAAGACGCCGACGCGCTGTTCGCTGTCTTCCTCTGAGGCGAGGGGCTTGCCTAGCAACCAATCGAGGACGGGCATCGGTGGTGTGATGCGGCATCTACTCTGGATTTTGTATTCGTGACACGGCTGCATCGCGCTGTGGAACCTGGAACCTGCTTCGTCGATGTTACGAACACGCGGCTGGCCGGATGAAGGTGGCGGCGCTTGGTGCCGCTGGCGATTCCATTTTGTGTCGGGGACACGCGCAGCCTAAGCCGATGGCGCTGGTCCCGATGCATCCAACGATGCGGAGACGAAAGTGAGGTCGATCATGCATGTGACGGTATTTGGAGCAGCAGGCAAGACGGGCAAGTCGGTGGTGGAACAGGGCGTCAGGCGCGGGCACACGGTTACGGCGTTTGTGCACGCGGCGAATGACTTTGCCCCGGCGGGCGGAGTGCAGGTGGTCGAGGGTGACGTGACCGACTTTGGAGCGGTGGTCGGCGCGATCGCCCAGGGTGGCGCCGTGATCGACTGCATCGGAGGCAGCACGCCGTATAAGCAGACGGGCCTGGAACAGGCGGCAGCGCAAAACATTCTGAAGGCGATGGAACAGAAGCAAGCGACGCCTTTAATCGTGATCAGCGCGGTCGGTGTGGGCGAGAGCAAAGAGCAGGCGACATTTGTGTATGAGCATCTATTGATGCCGACATTTCTGCGTGGCGCGGTGAAGGATAAGTCTGAAATGGAGCAGGCCGTGCGTGGAGGAGGTGTGGCGTTTACGATCGTGCGGCCACCCGCGCTGAAGGACGATGCGGCCACGGGCAAGTATGCGGTGATTGCGCCAGGCGACAAGGCGGAGAGCATGACGCGAGCGGACCTGGCGAGCTTTCTGCTTGACCAGTTGACGGACGCGAGTCATCGGGGCGAGGCCGTGACGGTCGCGAATGTGTAAGACCGGATGGCGCTCTTCGCCGGCTAAGCGAGGTTGATGCCGACTTCGTCGATATAGCACCAGCCCCAGGTCTCGCCCGGCTCGATCGAGCGCATGACCGGGTGTCTGGTTGCGTGGAAGTGCTTTGTTGCGTGCCTGTTTTTGGAGGAGTCGCAACAGCCGACGTGGCCGCATTCAAGGCACAGACGCAGGTGGACCCAGGTTTCCCCGGACTTGAGGCACTCTTCGCAACCGTGGGTGTGTGGCGTGACGTTGTGAATATGGTTGAGGTGGGTACAGGACTTAGTCATCGCTTCGCATCGCCTCGTCGGAAATCTCTGGATGTTTTTCGTTCAGCGATCGATCCGTTGTTCTGGGAACGCGCAGTTTGGGGCTAAGGCCTGTTGCGAGGTGAGCTTTGTCAGATCGAAGGCCCTGTTCCCCTGATTGGATTAGTTGCGGAGCTCGACGAGAGTGGCGCCCTGGCCACCTTCGTTGTAGGGCGGCTCGGTGACGTTGACGACGTGAGGGTGTTTGCGGAGGTAGTCGCGCAGGGTGCGGCGGAGGACGCCCATGCCGGTGCCGTGGACGACGCGGACTGACGGGCGGCCGGCGAGGAAGGCCTGGTCGACGAAGCGCTCGACCTCGTCGCGGGCTTCGTCGGCGGTGCGGCCGATGACGTTGATCTCGCCGGGGACCATGTCGGGCTCGCGAGCGACGACGTTGACGCCGCGGCCGCGGGCGGCCTCGATGGGTGTTTGGGATGGCGCGGGCTTCGTGACCTGGGCGATGTCGTCCCTGGGGACGCGCATCTTCATGGGGCCGATGGAGACTTCGTAGGTGTTGGCGTTGACCTCGCGGTCGACACGGGCTTCGCGGCCCATGCTGCGAAGCAGGACAGTGTCGCCGACCTGGACAGCGCGGACGACGTGCGGTTGCGCATTCTTGTCCTGCTTGTCGGCGCCGGTGACGTGAGCGACGACGGTCTGGTTGAAGCTCTCCTGGAACTCGCGCTTGAGCCGGGCGATGCGGCGGTCGGCCTCCCCCTTCAGCTTCTGCTGCGTGCCCTTGTCCTCGACAGCCTTGAGCGAGTCGCGCATCTGGAACTCGAAGTCTTTCATGAGCGAGGCGAGTTTCACTTCGAGCTCGCGGGCGCGAACACGCTGCTCCTGGCGGCCTTCGGTTTCCAGGCGGCGGCGTTCGCGCTCGACCTCCTGCTCACGGAGGCGGATCTGTTCGCGTTCGGCGGCGACGGCGGTGAGCTGGCCGTGGAGCTCGTCGAGGAAGCGGGCGATGTCGGCGGACTGGGTGGTGACGGATCCGCGGGCGGCGCGGATCATGCTGGGGTCGAGGCCGAGGCGTTCGGCGATGTTGATGCCGGAGGAGGCGCCGGGGACGCCGAGACGAAGCTCATAGGTGGGGGCGAGAGTGCGCTCGTCGAAGCCAACGGCGGCGTTGACCACGCCGGTGTGCTTGGCGGCGTAGATCTTGAGCGAGGTGAGGTGGGTGGTGATAAGGGACCAGGCGCCCATCTGCAGGAAGCGCTCGGAGATGGCAACGGCGAGGGCCGCGCCTTCTTCGGGGTCGGTCGCGGCGCCGAGTTCGTCGAGCAGGACGAGGGCGCGCGAGTCGGCCTCGCGCGCGATGCGGTTCACGTTGGTGATGTGCGCGGAGAAGGTAGAGAGGTTGCGCTCGATGGACTGCGCGTCGCCGATGTCGGCGTAGACGGCGGAGAAGATGGGCAGGCGGGCGCTGGTGGCGGGCACGGGCAAGCCGGCCTGGGCCATGAGCGCGAGCAGGCCGACGGTCTTGCGCGCAACGGTTTTGCCGCCGGTGTTGGGGCCCGAG
>CAXUEG010000248.1:1244-4843 GCA_964249935.1 uncultured Terriglobus sp. | reverse complement strand
GCCTTGGTGACTCCGCCGTGTTTGCTGGCTCATGACCCACGCAGAGCCGCCGATAGGTGCAGAGTGACTCCCAGCTGAGGAGGGGTTCTCTGCCGTGCCTGTACGCGCAAAAATCCTGGTGGTGCTTGTTCTCGCGGCGGGTGTCTTTTCGCTCGGCGGCGCAGCGCTTCATCCGGGCAGCCGGTGGATCGCCTTCAGCCTGTTTCTGGCTGCAGCGCTGCTCAGTTCAGGGTTCAAAGTGAAGCGACCCAGCGGCAGCGGGTCGATGTCTATGAATTACCTGTTCATCTTTCTCGGTATTGTGCAGTTGTCGATTCTGCAGAGTTGCCTCATTGCTGCGCTTTCCGTCGCTGCACAGTGCCGCATTAAGAAGCTTGCCTGGTTTCCCGTCATGCAGGTGGTATTCAACGTAGCGAACACGGTGTACAGCACCGCTGCGGCCGCTGCGGTGCATCAGCTGCTCATGAGCCGGCACGTGCCCGCCGCTGTTGCCATGGCACTCGCCGCCACAGCGTACTTCCTGTGCAACACGGTTCCGGTTGCGCTGGCGATCGCATGGTCGCAGGGTGCCAGCGCGGCCGATCTATGGAAGCAGGAGTTCCGGTGGTTTCTGCCCTTTTACCTTGTGGGCGCTGCGCTGGCTGTAGCGGGAGACTTGATCAGTGTCCGCTTTGGATGGGCTACCGCGGCGCTGCTCCTGCCGGTCGCGTACACCATGTTCCGGGCCTACAACGCCCAGGTCGCGCAGTCGGAAGAGCGCAGGCGGCACCTGGAGGAAACCGAGGCGCTGCACCTGCGAACCATTGAGGGTCTCGCCATGGCGATCGAAGCCAAGGACCACAACACCCACGACCACCTGTTTCGCGTGCGCGACTATGTGACGGATATCGCGACCACCATGGGCCTGGGTGAGGCTGATAAGAAGGCCTTGCAGATCGCCGCCTTTCTCCATGACATCGGCAAGCTCGCCGTGCCGGAACACATCATTAACAAACCCGGCAAGCTGACCGCGGAAGAGTTCGAGAAGATGAAAATTCATCCATCGGTGGGCGCGGACATCCTGGAGCGCGTCCGCTTCCCGTACCCCGTGGTCCCCATCGTGCGTTCGCACCACGAGCGGTGGGACGGGCAGGGGTACCCGGATGGACTTCATGGTGAACAGATTCCACTCGGAGCACGCATTCTGAGCGTTGTGGACTGCTTCGACGCGCTTGCGTCAGACCGGCCCTACCGCAAGGCGATGCCGCTCGAAAAGGCAATGGAGATTGTGAAGAGCTCCGCCGGCCTGCAGTTCGATCCTGAGGTCGTGAAGGTGCTTGAGATCCGTTACATGGACCTGGAACGCTCGTTACGGGGTCACGAGCAGTTCGTCGCCCTCAACGTCGATGTGCAGGTCGAGCGCGGCAGCACACCCGGCGCTGGTCTGGCGTGGGGCGGTCCGCACCACACGAAACCGGAGGGATCGCTGCAGGAGGGTGTCGCCTCCGGTCGCTGCTTGGATCTGATCGCCGCGGCGAGTCATGAAGCGCAGGCCTTGTTTGAGATGAGCCAATCCATCGGCAGCTCACTCAGTCTGAGTGAAACGGCATGGGTCATGTCCAGTCGCCTGCGCGCGCTGATCCAATTCGACTGCTTCGCCCTGTACCTGAAACAGGACGATACCGTGGTGTGCCGATACATCACAGACGAGTATGCCGCGGCTTTTCGCCAGGATCCGATATCGCTTGGTACGGGCATCTCCGGCTGGGTAGCGCAAAGCGGTATGCCTATTTTGAACGGCAATGCCGCGGTAGAGCCGACTTACTGCGGAGATGCCGCTACAGGCACCGCGCTGCTGAGCGCGACGGCGATGCCGCTGTTTGATCTGCAGGGCGGCGTTCTGGGTGCATTCAGCTTATACAGCTCTCAGACGGACGCGTTTTCTTCGGATCATCTGCGCATCCTGCATGCGGTCGAGAGTAAGTTCTCGCTGGCCGTGCAGAATGCTCTGCGCTTTCAGCACGCGGAAAGTGAACCGGGCACGGATTATCTCACCCGTTTGCCGAATGCCCGGCAAGCCTTCCAAAGGATCGAAGGCGAACTTAACCGCTGTCGGCGCGGCGACGGCGGCTTGACCGTGCTTGTCTTCGACCTGGACTTCTTCCATGCATGGAATGACCGCGAAGGTCATCTTGCGGGCAACAATCTCTTGCAGGCATTGGCCCATGAGTTGCAGAGACGTTGCCGCAGCTATGACACAGTTGCCCGCGTGGGTGGTGACGAATTCGTAGTCCTCTTTCCCGATGCGAGTGCCGATCTGCCACAGGCGCACCCACAATGGTTGGCCGCTGCGCTCGCCGCCGCGGTGGCCCACACTGGCGTCGCTGCAGAGGTTTCCGCCAGCGCGGGAACATCAACGTTCCCCAGTGATGGAGAGACGGCGGAGCAGCTGCTGGCCACGGCTAACCGTCGCATGCACCTGCAAAAGAAGCAGCACCATCTGCTTACGGAACCATGCCTCGTGGAGGCCGCATGAGGCGGAGGTTGCCTGCTGCAGCCCTGAGGTTGTTCCGTGTTTTTTCGCTGCTGTTGCTGAGTTCGCTCGGCACGGTCGTGCTCACCCGCTGGTCTCCCGGTTACTTTGACGATGCGCGTGAACTGGATGCGCAGCACGCTGGAACGGTTCGGGAGACGCTTGCGGCCGAACGGAGAACAAACACACCTGTGTGGCCGCTGATTCAACCTCGTCTATTCACAAGCCTTGAGTTGCTTGTCCCCTCGGTTCTGGCCGGCTCTATCAGCGCAGTCGTGTTTGCCGCACTGCTCAGTGCAGGGCGCTGCATCTTGCCCGACATGAGTCTGACGCTCGCCGCCACGGTGTTCTGCGCGGTCCCCATAAGCGTCGTTGCGCTGTTCTGCCTGCTGTCTGGCATCGGTGGTCCAGCGATCGTTTTGCTTTTGCTGGTCGCAAGCCGGGACTTCCGCGTCTTCTCGCGATTGTTGCGTGCGCAAAGTCTGGCGCCGCACCTGCTTTATGCTCGCGCGAGTGGAGTTCGAACCCTGCGCATCCTTTACCGGCATGTGCTCGTACCCATGCACCGGCAGATTGCAGCGCTTCTGATCAGTTCTGTTTTGGTTGGTCTGAACGCAATGCTACCGGTCGAAGTGATCTTCGGCGTGCCAGGCATCGGGCAACTCGCCTGGGGTGCCGCTATGGAGCGAGACCTGCCGGTGCTGTTGGCGATCACGCTCCTCATGGCATTATGTGTCGCCTGTGCGGGCATGCTGCACGGTGAGATCGCTCGCGCCGTGAACGCATGAAGCGCGCCGCCCTGGTTCTGCTCGCCTTCTGCATCGTCGCGAACGCTGCGGTGCTGTGCCTGAGCCATTCGGACGCCGTAATGCAGGACCGCGATGCCATTGCTGCGCCTGCCACAGCGCAGCACTGGGCAGGCACGGATGACCTGGGCCGGGACCGCGCCGCCCGGGTAGCGGAAGCGATGCTCCTTGGGCTCTTCGGTGCTATAGCCGTGGCGAGCATAAGCACGACCATCACCCTGGCCGTGGCACTTGGTGCGTCGTTCGGGCATCCCGCCTGGGCTCGACTCATGCTTTACGTG
>CAXUEG010000248.1:0-1234 GCA_964249935.1 uncultured Terriglobus sp. | reverse complement strand
TTTCTTACGCTGCCTTGGCTGTTTCTGTTGATGCTGGTGCGTTCGGCGCTTCCACTCGACTTATCCGCGAGTGCGTGTGCTGGAACCACCCTGCTGCTGTTGGCTGTACTCGGCTGGCCGGTGTACGTGCGCGGTGTCTGCGCGCGGCTTGCCGCCGTGCGCGATGCAGACTGGCTTCTGTATGCGCGGGCCTCAGGAGTTTCTACCCTCAGAACTGTTCTGCGCTGCATCCTGCCGCAGCTTCGGCCGCTGTACCTAACGCAGTTTTTATTGTGTGTGCCGGCCTGCATCCTTGCCGAGGCCGATCTGGGTGCGATCGGTTTCGGGATGTCGGACCCGTTGGTTTCGTGGGGAACACTGTTGAAAGAGCTTGGCAGCGCAGCGCAGGCCTCTGCCTCGCATTGGGCCTACCTTCCCCTGGCTCTGCTTCTCGTCGTCCTGCTTTGTTTTGAAATGCTCACCGTGGAGAACTGAATGACTCGGGTTATCTTGCGTAAATCTCTGGTGTATGTCGGCGCAGTATCTCTGACCTTGATCTCGGCTCTGTCGATGCAGGCGCAGCCCCCTGCGGCCGACCTGGCGTGGGCTTTGCATTCGGAGCCGCGTACGTTTGATCCGGCGAAGGTGGACGACCAGTCTGCCGAGACGATCCGCTATTTGACCGGAGGCGTACTCATACGTGTAAACCGGCAAACCCAGCAGCCGGAGCCTGCCCTGGCGGAGCGCTATGAGATTGCACCCGATGGCCGGGTAATCACGTTTCACCTCAGAAGGGGATTGCGGTTTTCCGATGGCAGCACCCTGACCTCGCGGGATGTGGTCGCCACTTTGGATCGAGTGCTGAATCCGAAGACAGCAGCTCCGGTTGCGGAGGAGTTCCTCGACGCGAAGGCCGTTACAGCCGACGCACCTGACGCATTCACCGTCCGTGTGCACGTGCCCAGGCGACTGGTTAGTGTCACCCATCTCTTTGACGAGATCGCGATCGAGCCCGCCGCGCACCCTGGCGATAGCACTGTGACTGCCGGCCCGTTTCACCTCGCCAGCAGCAAGCCGGGTGACTACATCCTGCTGCAGCGCAACCCCAATTACTGGCGAAAGGATGCGAGTGGTCATGCGCTGCCTTACCTCGGCACGTTGCGTTTGGATATCGTTTCCAATCGCGAAATCGAACGGGTGCGCTACACAGCGGGTCAGTATCAGTTGATCGAGAGCGTGACACCCACAGACTTCG
>CAXUEG010000247.1:3863-4846 GCA_964249935.1 uncultured Terriglobus sp. | reverse complement strand
CAGGTGGAGAAGCGCGCCGTGGAAGACTCGGCGTACCGCGCCAAGGCCAGCGAGGTGTACCTGGTGGAGCAGGCGATGGTGGCGGCGATCGGCGCCGGTCTGCCGATCACCGAGGCCGGTGGCAACATGGTGGTCGACATCGGCGGTGGGACTACGGACATCGCGGTGATTTCGCTGGCAGGCATTGTTTATTCGCGTTCGGTGCGCATGGCCGGCAACCAGATGGACGAAGCGGTGATGAACTACCTGAAGCGCAAGTACAACCTCTTGATCGGGGAGCGCACCGCAGAGCAGATCAAGATTGAGATCGGGTCGGCATTTCCACTGGACAAGCCCTTGACCATGGAGATCAAGGGCCGCAACCTGATCGAGGGCGTGCCGAAGACGATCACGATCGACGATTCGGAGATCCGAGACGCTCTGAGCGAGTGCATCGCGACGATTATGAACGCCATCCGCGTGGCGCTGGAACGGACGCCGCCGGAGTTGTCGGCGGACATCTCCGACCGCGGCATCGTGCTGACGGGTGGCGGTGCGCTGATCAAAAACCTGGACCGCCGCATCCGTGAAGAGACGGGTCTGCCGGTTTCGATTGCGGATGACCCGTTGGCGTCCGTAGTGCTGGGTACGGGGCGGATGCTCTCCGACTTCAGCCTTTTGCGCAAAATCAGCATCGACTAGCCACGACGAGGCCGTTCGCACGTGGATTCCTTTTTCGCGCGCTACAAAAGCCTGATCACGCTGTTTGGCGTGTTGCTGGTGCAGTTTGTTGCGCTGGCGACGCAGATGCATCGCCAGAACTACGGCGGCCGGGTCGACGGTCACAATGTTCGGATTGCGCGTGCGTGGGCGGCCTGGACGATTGTGCCAGTGGAGAAGGTGTTCTGGCGCATGGGGCACACGGTGCGCGGTGCATGGACTGGTTATGTCGACCTGCGTCATGTGCGCCATGCCCCACAGGGCGGCGGTATGATCGCTCGCCG
>CAXUEG010000247.1:0-3853 GCA_964249935.1 uncultured Terriglobus sp. | reverse complement strand
ATCTGCAGTACCAGATCAATCAGCTGCGACTGCAAGAGGCCGGCATGCTGGAGGACGCGCGGCAAGGTCAGCGATTGCAGCGGCTGCTCGGATTCAAGGAGCAGTACGTGGGCAAGACCGTGGCGGCGCAGGTGATCGGCACCGGCAGCGGCGACCGCTCGCGCATGCTGATCTTGAATAAAGGCAGCGACGACGGTCTGCAGCCGGACATGGCGGTGATCACACCGGATGGCATCGTTGGCAAGCTGCGCGACGTATATCCGAACAGCTCACAGATGCTGCTGATCAATGACGTAAGCAGCGGCACAGGTGTGCTGCTGACCAATGTGCGCAGCCGCGGTGTTCTACACGGCGCGGCGAACGGCCGGGTGCGCATCACGACCCTCCTACCCGACGATCGCATCAAGCCCGGCGAGCCGGTGGTGACCAGCGGCGGCGACCGCGTGTTTCCGCGCGGCCTGAACGTGGGAACGGTCGAGTCCGTTGAGATGGACCCAGACCACCAGCCGTACACCACGATTACGCTGCGGACCGCCGCGAACCTGGACCGGCTGGAAGAAGTGCTGGTGGTCACGGATGTGCCGGAGCAGTTGACTGCGAGCGCCGTGGCCGAGGGTGACGACGCGAATCGCCGCGCATCAGAAATTGTTGCCGAGCGGCTGCCAGGACTGAAGGAGTCCGACAAGAAACCGGAGGATGCGCAGAAGAACGCGCCGCCACAAACGGAAGCGCAGGCCAAGGCAGCGGGCAGGGTGAATGCCAGGCCCGCGCTGCACCCGGATCGCTACTCTCCCGGCGCGGCCCCGAACGCCGCTGAGCTGAAACCGGGGGTACGCTGATGCGGGTACGTCACTTTGCCACGCGGCGCGAGCTGGAAGAGCATCACTTTCCCTGGCTGGTGCTGCTGGGCGTGCCTTTGCTCATGCTGCTGGTGGCTGCCTACCTGCCGAAGCTGGTGCCGGCGAGCGCGATCGTGGATCTGCCGCTGCTGGTGGTGATCTTCTTCTCGTTGTCGCAGCGCAGTGCGATCGGCGGCACGTTCATGGGCGCGTTTGTGGGGCTGCTCCAAGACACGCTGAGCAATCAATACATCGGCGTGAACGGCATTGCGAAGACGCTGATCGGGTTTGCTGCATCGTCTGTGGGGCTGAAGGTCGACGTGGAAAATTCGATCACTCGCGCCCTGCTGGTGTTTGGCCTGTCGATGGCGCAATCGGCGATGCTTTTTGTGCTGGAGCGCGTGTTGCTGGGGGTCCACAGCTATGCCGGGCGGTGGATACACGAGGTGGTGCGCGCCGGTGTGAACACGCTGGTAGCGATCCCGTTGTTCTTTCTGCTGGACCGATTGCGCACAGATGACACGGGTTGGTAAGCGGCGTTCCTAAGGTGGGCCGGGAGAAACCCAATCCAGATAGCTCCAGTTCAGCGGCCTACGCTCCCGCTCCACCAAACCAGCGCCGATGTGAATCTGCCCCCATGGCAGCCGTGCGAATAGCCCGGACCGGCTGCGCGTGCCTTTGTTGCGCGGCATCGATGTGATTCGGGCGAGGACGGAGCTGCGCCCCAAGAGGAACCACGATTAGTGGCTGGATTCCTCGCTAGATTCTTTGCCGACACCGAGCCGGATGTTGGCCTTTTGCGGCAAAGCAATCTTTTCCAGAGCCTCTTGTTCACGGGTCTGCTCGCGGCGGTTCTCCGCGCTCAACGGCGGCAGGTCGTAGACCTCGAGCGTGCGATCCTGCAGCACGGCTACGTGCTGGCCATCGGGCGACAGATCGAAGTTGAGGCCGGTCCGCTGCGCCGGTGCGACCGGAATACGCAAGAGCTCGACACCGCCCTGGAATTCATAGACGCGCACCGATTGCGTGTGACGGTCGGCAGGGTTGTCGTCATCCTGTGAAACGATGCTGCTTGGCTCCTGGGCATTGCGGAAGGCAAAGCGCCCCGAGTCACCAGAAGCCGTGCTGAGCGCGGCCCAAAGCGGCGGGTCGTCGGTAGTGAAGACCCAGTTGGCCTGGGCCAGCAGATCGAATCCGGACAGAAGGCGGCGGTCGTCCATGCCGCGGCAGCCTGTTGCGATAAATGTGGACTCGCTGACCCACTCGGCTTCGGGACGGCAGGTGGAAGCCAAGCCGGCAAGCTCGATCTTGCCGCCGGCAAAGGGATGGAAGTCGAAGCCCCAGTGCTGGCGGTCTTCCTTGACAACGTCGAGCAGACCGCGCGAGGTAAACGGCACCACGATGGCGCGATCCACGTGGGTGGTGGCGAACTGGATCAGCTGCGGATGGTCGTCGTCGGAGACGCGGTAGAAGGTGACCTCGACCGGCGGGTGGTCCATGGGCTGTGTCGGGTCGTCGCCGATATGGCGCTTGGGTGTGGTCTCAAGCATGACGGTGGCGCCGTCCGGGCTGACCTGAACGGCGGCCAAATCGCCATCAGGCTTCAACATGCTGTGGCGATGCATCGTCGGGTGCGGGCGCATGGGATCGACGAAAAAGAGCTCGTTGCGCACGCGGAGAAGGAAGCGGCCATGGGTGAGCGGCCACAGGTAGCGCGCCTGGTCGTGAACCCGCCACTCGGCCTCGCGCAGCACCGCGCCGTCAGGCAGGTGCACGACAACGGCCTTGATGAGCCTGGCCTGGTCGCCTTCGACGTCTTCCTGGTCGCGCGGCACCAGTTTGTGAGCGGCAAAGGTGAGCAGCACGTGATCGGCGTCGATGAAGTCCAGCGTGTTGTGCGCGTAGCCCTCGCGGAGCAGCATGGTCGAGGTGACCGGCCGGTAGCCGAGGGAGTCCAGCGGAATGCGGTAGGCCGGCGTGGCTGTGCGCGGACGCGTTGCCGCTCCGGCGAAAGAGCTGGGCCCTGCCGCAAGGCACACGGAAAGGCTGGCGAACGTAAGCATCGCGGTGAGCAGCCTGAGTCCCATGCACAAGTATGGTAACGAACGCCGGTCGCCCATGGCAGTCTGAACGGCGCCGCACTGGTGCGTCATGGAACGCCGGTACCGGTAGTCTGAAATAGAGTGAATACCGCGCGCAACGACACGCAACGAGACACGCGGATGGGCTTTCTGGCTTGCGGGTCCGCCGCCTTCTTGTGGGGGTTGGGATTTTTCTTCGGCAAGATTGCCCTGCGCGAACTCCCGGTGCCATACATGGTGCTGTACCGGTTCCTGTTTGCGGCGTTGGCGATGTTGTTCTATGTGCCGCGCGGCCGGGTGCACTTTTCCGGCCGGGAATGGACGCTGCTGAGCCTGGGCGCGCTGTTCGGCATTCCCATTCAGTTCCTGGTGGAGTTCTACGGACTTGCGCACACGACGCTGGCGCACGCGTCGCTGATGGTCGGCACCATGCCAGTGATTCTGGCGGTGGGCGCGTCGGTGTTTCTGCACGAACGGCTGGACGCGGTGGGATGGCTTGCGCTGGCGGGATCGAGCGCGGGTGCGGGCCTGATTGCGCTGAGCCACTCGTCCTCCACGGCGGGCGCGGCGACCGTGTTCGGCGACGGTCTGATCATGGTGGCGATGACCGTCGCGCTGGTGTGGGTGCTGACGAACCGGCGATTGATGGACCGGCACAGCCCGGCGGCGGTGAGCAGCTATGGCCTGCTGCTTGGCGTGTCGATGCTGGTGTTGAGCGTGATGGCCGATGCCGGCCCGCCGCCGGTGCGGCCCGTGGGCCTTGCTGTGTGGGCATCACTGGCGGCGAGTGGAGTGCTGTGCACGACGGCGACCACGCTGCTGTGGAACTGGGGGATGACGCGCGTTCCCGCGTCGCAGGCTGGAGTGCTGCTGAACCTGGAGCCGATGATCGGCTCTGCGTTAAGTGTGTGGGTGTTTGGCGAGCGGCTGGGG
>CAXUEG010000246.1:0-4856 GCA_964249935.1 uncultured Terriglobus sp. | reverse complement strand
CCGACTCCACCTGGGCCTTTGAAGAGATGGTCGAAGCCGTCAACTCCGGCCACATTCATAACAAGGTATCCGGCACCGAAGCTGTTCCAGCTACCGTTACGCCCGTCCAATTCTTCTCGAACTTGAACGCGTAGACTCCGCCCTTCGGTCCACGTCTCCCGGCCGGGACGTGGACCGCCACGGTAGGATCTTGCTCCGCCATGATTCGGGACCTTGCTCCGCGAGCATCCTCATCTTGGTTCACCCGGTCCAGCATGGCGGCTGGCTCATAAGACGTTGTGGGCACTGTGGGCGGAGCGGACTATCTCTCACCTGGAGCGCTGCGGCCCAGGCGGGTCAATGTTCATGGATCTGCTTACGGCCTCTCTGCGCGGGAGAGCGTCGTTGTACTCACGTCTTCAAGTGGCGGCTGACAGCAACAGCTCGCGTCCGTAAAAAAATTTGCGTTGACGCGTGCAGGGAACCTGATACGCTCCTCCCCGCTAAGAACTCTGGCGCTTCCTGTAACCCCTTTGCTGGCAAGCGCCCGGTTCCGCACGCAGTCAATTCCCGATTTGAGGTACGTTATGCTTGCTCCCACTTACACGCCGGGCGGCGCGATGCGGCGCGCTCTGCGGATGCTGCTGCCCACATTCTCTCTTCCGCTTTCACTCCTGCTCTGGATGCTGCCTAGCCTTCACTCGCAGCCGCTGCCCGTAAAGACCGGGACAGGCATCAGACAGGAGTCGGCGACACCCGCCCAGCAGAAGTGGCGCGAAGCGCTCGCAAGATCAGCCACGGCAAAGGCTGGCTGTTTCACCGCCGCGTACCCGTCCACGACCTTCCGGAGTGTCCCCTGCGGAGCGGTCGTCGCGAAGCCGCACCTGAGGAACTCTCGCCTGCAGCACCCTTTAGACGAGTCGGCTTCCGGCAATCACACCGCCCTTTCCGCGGGTTCGATCACATCCGCTACCGGCAGCTTTCCCATCATCGACAACGTAACAAGCGTGCAGGGCTTCGGATTGAACAATGAATTCTCCATTCAGATGAACACCAACGGCTACCACGCGCCGCAGTGCAACAACACCACAAATGCCGGATGCACCGGTATTCAACAGTTCATCGTCGACAGCGGCGGCGGTCTGGAAATCCAGGTCTGGTTACTCTCTTATCTCGACACGCAGACGACCCAGTGCCCTTCCGGAAACACATGGAACGTGAATGGCTCGGCGTGCTGGCGGAATGCCGCAACGACGAACTTTCCTATCCAGCCGTTCAGCGCATTTTCCGGCATGACGGTCACCGGCACCGCAACGGCAAACGGCCTGGACACCATGACCATGACCGTTGGCAATCAGGCATTCCGGTTCAATGCTCCGGACAGTTCGCTTGGCCTTGCCGGGAATTGGAAGGATGTCGACTTTAACGTGTACGGTGAGAGCAACAATGAGGCGGTGTTCAACCCTGGTTCCACCATGTCGGTCATGGTGACCTTAGTAGACGGCACTGCCACCATGCCGACCTGTTCGGGCCAGGGCGTGGGCGGAGCGCAAACGGTGGAGACCAGCAATCTCACACTTGGGCCGTGTACTCCTTTTGGCGCCTATTCCAACGGCATTAAATTCGTGGAAGGCGTGCTGCCGGTCGTGCAGAGCATAAACCCAGCGTCCGGGAACACCCGCGGCGGCGCCTTGGTGACCATTACGGGCACGGGCCTCAGCAAGAACATGGAGGCCGGCTTTGGCTCCTCCTACGTGGGAGTGCAGCAGTGCAATGGATCGACCCAGTGCA
Source organism: uncultured Terriglobus sp. (assembly GCA_964249935.1). Classification (GTDB taxonomy): domain Bacteria; phylum Acidobacteriota; class Terriglobia; order Terriglobales; family Acidobacteriaceae; genus Terriglobus. Next base: position 3,086 of record CAXUEG010000246.1, on the reverse strand, counting down.
CTGCGTACGCACCCGCTGGAACCGGCACCGTTGATGTGACGATCGCGAATCTGCTGGATGATGGAGAACCCGCACCGTTCAGCACAGTGAACCCGGCGGTCGACCAGTTTACCTATCAGGTGCTGCCGTGGGGGTACCTGTTACCCTCTTCCGGTCTCCCGACCGGAGGCACGACGGTTTACATCCAGGGCGGCGACTTCAGCACCGCTCCGGGCGCGACGACGGCCGCCTTCGCCTTCAGCACCGGCACCGTTACCGTTCCCGTGACTTGCAACAGCTCCTCGCAGTGCACCATGACCACCCCGCCGCTGAGCCCGTCAGACGCGGCTCCCGTCTCCGTTCCCGTAACGCTGACGACCGGAGGAAACTCCGTCGCCGTTGGCAGCTTTGCCTTCACGTATCCCAAAGTGATCCCGCCGCCGCCCACCTGCCAGACCTGCACAGACCGTGGGCAGCGCTGTGTCATCAAGCTCGGAAAGGTGACTTGTGTCGGCACCATCCAGTAAAGCAAAGGGAGGGGCCGCTTCTGAAGGCGGCCCCTGCCCAGGACATATCCTTACTTTCGCCCGTACACCTTGACCGCTCCGGTCCGGTCGTTCTTCACCGCAAAGGTGCCATCACTGTGCACCACCAGTTCGAGCATGTTCCCGTCCACCCCCGGCGGGTTCGCAATGTACGCCTCGGGCGTGTTCTCTTTCGGACCCGCTTTCAGACCCTCTTCACTCGTGTGCAGCTGCCACAGCGTCTCCAGCCCTGGCGACGTCCGGTACACATCCAGCACCGGCACGCTTCCGCCCTTCGTCGCTCCGTTGTCCATGATCGCCACGCGCGGCTGAATGCCGTGCACCAGCGGTCCGCTGCTGCTCTGCTCCCAGCCGTGGTGCGACACAACGTCGATATCCACACCGCCGATCCGGTTCGTCGGGCACATCAGGTTCCGCTCGCGGTCCTTTGTCAGGTCGCCCAGGTCCAGGATGCGCGTACCTGCGAACGTAATCATCACGCCCAGCGAATGCCCGTTCTCCGTACGGTCTTCGCGCGGGATCGCCTCCTGCTCGCAGTAGTGGTTCACGGCACCGCCGCCCGGCAGGTCGCGGTTGAGCACGGAGCCGTCGCTGCTCAGCGCGAGCACATCCAGCCCCGGCACGGGCAGCCGGTCGCCCGCCTTCACTGTGATCCGCCGCGCATGACTGCGCTCCACTTCCCGCAGGTACGCCGCAAAGATTTGCTGGTTGACGTCGATACGCTCATACAGATTGCCGTGATCGAAGTACGTGCCCACCGGGATGCGCTGCGCGAGCTGCGGCACGCCACCCACGTGGTCCTCGTGGTAGTGGGTAATCAGCACAAAATCGATGCGGTGCAGCCCCGCCGCTCGCGCCGCAGCCGCGATCCGGTCCGCGTCGCGCCCGTCGTGGTCTTCCCAGCCCGTGTCGATCAGCAGGCTCGTCCCTTGCGGCGTCACAAACAGCGTCGCCTGCCCGCCCTCCACATCCACAAACCACACATGGAGGTCACCCGCCCGCGCAAACTCGCCCAGGGCCGCCGTCTTCGCAGCAGCGCCCTGCCTGACTCTGGCCGCCGGCGCAGCCTGCCCATTCAAAATGCCCCCACCAACCAGTGCAGCCAAACACAGCGAAGCAACACGACGCCTTGTCATAGTGCAAAGCAGCATATCCCGCCAGATACATAAAATGCACCCTTGCCGCATCGATGCCCGACAAAGGCCTCTGCTTGTATGGCGCACCCCGGCAACACCGCGCTCGCAACACGCGATCCGCCGCAACGCATCCCACTTCGTATGACCGACGAGACGATTCACGCTCCAAATGAGACCGGCACCACTCGCCGCCGCTTTCTGCAAACCGCAGCCACGGGCATGGGCACCATCGCCGCCCTGACCGTCGCACCCGATCTCGCGGCCCAGCAGAACCCAAACGCGCAGAACAAGGTCCAGCTCTCGCCGGTGAACAATACCGCAACCGAACAGGCAAGCCAGACACCCGGCCCATTTCTGCCGCCGGGCCGCCGTCTCGGCTATGCGATCGTCGGCCTTGGCCGCCTTGCCATCGACGAAATCCTGCCCGCCTTCGCCACCTCGAAGTACTGCAAGCCCGTCGCACTCGTCAGCGGCGATCGCACCAAAGCGCTCAAGATCGCAGCGCAGTACGGCATTGCCGAATCCAACATCACCGATTACCAAAACTACGAGCGCCTCAAGGACATGCCCGGCGTCGACGCCATCTACATCGTCCTGCCGAACTCCATGCATAAGGAGTTCGTCGTCCGCGGCGCCAGGATCGGCAAACAGATCCTCTGCGAAAAGCCCATGGCCACCAGCGCCGCCGACTGCGAAGCCATGATTGCTGCCTGCCGTGCCGCCAACGTGAAACTGATGATCGCGTACCGCCAGCAGTACGAGCCCATGAACCGCTTCCTGCAGGAGGCCGTGCAGGCCGGCAAGCTCGGCAAGATCCGTTCCGTCGTCGCTTCCAACTCACAGAACGAGGGCGATCCCACGCAGTGGCGGCTCAAGCGCGCCCTCGCCGGAGGCGGATGCCTGCCGGACGTCGGCGTCTACTGCCTGAACGCCTCACGCTTCTTAACCAACGAGGAGCCCGAAGAAGTCACCGCCATGACCGTGCAGCCCAAGGACGATCCGCGCTTCACCGAGGTCGAAGCCCGCTGCTCGTTCGTTCTGCGCTTTCCTTCCGGCATGGTCGCCACGCTCACCGCTGCCTACGACGTGCACCGCTCCACCTTTCTTCGCCTGGAAGGCACCGAAGCCATGGCCGAGATGGATCCCGCGTTTGGCTACCACGGCGCTAAACTCCGCTTCAGCAAACTAGGCGAGGCCGACAGCTTCGGCCTGCCCGGCAACGGCGGCGACCCCAAGCAGCGCAAAGAAGTCGAGTTCCATCCCGACCTGCCCGACAAGGACCAGTTCGCCCTGGAGATGGACCATTTCAGCCAATGCGTCTTCAACAACCGGGAGCCACGCACCCCCGGCGAAGAGGGTCTGCAGGATCAGCGCATCATGGACGCCATCTACAAAGCCGCCGCCACCGGTCGCGCCGTCCGCATCT
>CAXUEG010000245.1:0-4866 GCA_964249935.1 uncultured Terriglobus sp. | reverse complement strand
CTGCTCGCCGACCTCCTGCAGCCCAGCGTCAAGTTCCCCGTCCAGCAGGTCACGGAAACCGTGCGGCTCGAACCCAACAACGTCTACGTCATCCCGCCCAACGCAAACATCAGCGCTATCGACACTCACCTGCGCCTTTCCAAACTCGAGGAGCGCCGCCGCGAACGCGCCCCCATCGACCACTTCTTTCGAACCCTTGCCGCTACCCACGACGGCCACTCCATCGGCATCGTCCTCACCGGCACGGGCTCCGACGGCACGCTCGGCCTCCGCGAAATCAAGGCCAAGGGCGGCCTCATCCTGGTGCAGGATCCCAACGAGGCCGAGTTCGACGGCATGCCCCAGAGCGCCATCGCCACCGGCGTCGTCGATCGCATCTTGCCCCTGAACGAAATTGCGTCCGCCCTGGTCCGGCTCGCGCAGGGCCGCCGCAGCGTCTTTCCGGCCCAAGAGCCGGCTGAGCCTCTTCCGCCCGAGCGCCTTCTCCTGCCCAAGGTGCTCACCATTCTCAAGACCCGCACCGACCGCGACTTCACCCGCTACAAAACCGCCACCATCCTTCGCCGTATCGCCCGGCGCATGCAGCTGAACTACATCGACGACTTCAGCGCCTACCTCGACATGCTCCGCGATCTGCCCGACGAGGCGCGCGCCCTCGCCGACGATCTCCTCATTACCGTCACCAGCTTCTTCCGCGATGGCGACGTCTTCCAGAAGCTCGAAGGCGAGATCATCCCGAAACTCTTCGAAGGCAAGACAGGCAACGACAGCCTGCGCGCCTGGTCCGTCGGCTGCGCCACCGGCGAGGAGGCTTACTCCATCGCCATGCTGCTTCTGGAAGAGGCGGCGCGTCGGCCCGACCCTCCCCGGCTCCAGATCTTCGCGTCCGATCTCCACAAACGATCGCTCGACGAGGCGCGCGAGGGTCTCTACCCCGGTGACATCGAGACTGACGTCAGCGCGGAGCGCCTCCAGCGCTTCTTCCGCAAGGAAAATGGCGGCTACCGCATCTGCAAGGAGGTGCGCGACATCGTGATCTTCGCACCGCACAACCTGCTCGGCGATCCCCCGTTCTCGCGCGTCAATCTCATTACCTGCCGCAACCTCCTCATCTACCTCGAACGCGCCGTGCAGCGCGACGTTGTCGACCTGTTCCACTACGCGCTCTGCCCCAACGGCTATCTTCTGCTCGGCTCCGCGGAAACCACCGACGCCACGGACCTTTTCCGGACCGAGGACAAAAAGCTCTGCATGTATCAGAAGCGCAACGTCCCCGCGCCCGAGCCGCGCCTTCCCGTCTTTCCCTTCACGCGCATGCGTTCCCCGGGTGATCCGCTCACCAGGTCCGAAAGCATCCCTGCACCCTACAAGCTGCTGCACCACGATCTGCTTGAGCGCTTTGCACCGCCAAGCATCCTGGGCGGCCCCGATAACAAACTGGTGCACCTTTCCGAACACGCCGGTCGCTACCTCGTCCACCCGGGCGGCGAGGTCACCTCCAACGTGCTCCGCCTCGTGCGCGAAGAGTTGCGCGTTGAGTTGCAGGCACTTCTGCAGACCGCCAGGGAATCGAAACAGCCCGTCGACTCCGCCATCGTCACCATCCGCCTCGGTGAGGAACAGACCCCGGTGCTGATGCACGTCCGTCCAGCTCAGCAGATCGATCAGGAAGGCTTTGTCCTGGTCATCTTCGACGAGCATCAGGCCCTTTCCGTCCTCCGTCTCCACTCCCCGTCCGCATCCGGAGCCGGCTCTCCGGCCGATGCCGCCGGCCAGCGCATCGTCGAGCTCGACTCGGAGCTCAGGCTCTCCCGCCAGCGCCTCCAGGCCATCGTCGAGGAGTACGAAACCACCCAGGAGGAAATGAAGGCTGCCAACGAGGAGATGCAGTCCGCCAACGAGGAACTGCGTTCCACCATGGAAGAGCTCGAAACCTCCAAGGAAGAGCTGCAAAGCATCAACGAGGAGCTCCAGACCGTCAACCAGGAGAACCGCCACAAGGTCGACGAACTCTCGCAACTCGCCAGCGACCTGCAGAACCTGCTCGCCGCCACCGACATCGCCACGCTCTTCCTCGACCGCGAGCTCCGCATCATGCGTTTCACGCCTCGCCTCGCCAGCATCTTCAACATCCGCGTCAGCGACCGCGGCCGGCCCATCTCGGACCTGACCCATCGGCTCGGTTACCAGCAGCTCCGCCAGGACGCGCAAACCGTGCTTGACTCCCTCATTCCTGTGCAGCAGGAAATTCAGGATGAGATCGGGCACTGGTACCTCACCCGCATCCTTCCGTATCGCAGCACGGAGGACCGCATCGAGGGTGTGGTCATCACCTTCACTGAGATCACCGCGCGCAAGCTTGCCGAGCAGGCGCTCGGCCAAAGCGAAAGCCGCTTTCGTGCCCTCGCCACCGCCGGCAGTCTGCCCACCTACCGCATGAGCCCGGACTGGCGGCAAATGTATCAGCTGGACGGCAATGGATTTCTGGCCGACACCACCCAACCGGTCGACGATTGGGTCAGCAGCTACATCCTGCCGGAAGATCTGCCATCCGTGCAGGCCGCCATCGATTACGCGATTCGCACCCAGTCCCTTTTTGAGCTGGAGCACCGCGTCCGGCGCGCCGATAACACCATCGGCTGGGTGCTGTCGCGTGCCGTGCCCATGCTCGACTCCAGTGGGGAGCTCGTCGAATGGTTTGGCGCCGGCATCGACATCACCGCACGCAAGGATGTCGAGGCTGCCCTGCGCCTTAGCGAGGAGCGTCACCGCATCCATCTGGAAGAAACCGTTGCTGCCCGCACCCGGGAGCTCCAGCAGTCCCGCGACCTTATGCAGGCCACCATGGACAGCTCTCAGGACATGATCCAGGTCTTCACGGCCGTTCGGGATTCACAGGGTGAGATCGTCGACTTCCGTTGGATCCTGAACAGTCACCGTTCCTTTCAGCGCTATGGCGACGTCATCGGCGAAAGTCTGCTGCAGAACAATCCGGGTGTTGTCCCCGAAGGCATCTTTGCGAATTTCAAGCGCGTCGTCGAAACGGGCGAGCCCGTGCAGGCGGAAATCCACTACACCCATGAGCAGTTCGACAACTGGTTCTTCCAGTCCGCCGTAAAGCTCGGCGACGGTGTCGCGACCACCACCACCGACACCACAGGACGCAAAGAGGCCGAACGGCAGCTGCTTCAGGCACAGCGGGAACTGGCCGACCGGGCATTGCGCGAAAGTGAGGAACGCTTCCGCCTCCTGGTCGAAAACGTGCAGGAGTACGCCCTGTTCCAGACAGACCTGCAGGGCAGGGTGACCAGCTGGAATCCAGGTGCGGAACGCCTTTTCGGTTATTCGAACCTTGAGATCCTCGGCCAGCCGGCAGACATCCTCTTTACTGAAGCTGACCGGCGGGCGCACCTCTTACAGCGGGAACTCGCGGAAGTGTCGTCCGGAAATCACGGGCAGAACTCCCGGTGGGTCCGCCGCAAGGATGGCGAGCAGTTTTGGGCTCAGTGGACCAATGAACCCCTGCTCGACGAAAAGGGGACCTTTCAGGGCATTGCAAAGGTTCTCCGCGACGAGTCCGAGCGCAAGCAATCGGAAGAACGGCAGTCGCTGCTCATGGGTGAGCTCAACCACCGCGTCAAGAACACCTTGGCGACGGTGCAGTCCATCACCAATCAGACCCTGCGCAGCACGCCCGACCCTGCACTCTTCGCGCTCAATCTTCAGGAGCGCCTTCAGGCCTTGTCGCGCGCGCACAACATGCTCACCCGCCGCAGCTGGGAAAGCGCCGATGTGGCCGAGCTCGTCCGGGAACAGGTGTTCGCCGGCGACAAAGAGGAAAACATTGCGGCGTCGGGCCCGCCTGCCCTCCTCACGCCTCAGGCCGCGGTAGCCCTGTCGCTGGTCCTGCACGAACTGACGACCAACGCCCGAAAGTACGGCGCCCTGTCGGTACCGGAAGGCCGCCTGCGCGTCCAATGGACCGTGCAGGAGACTGCACAGGTGTTGCGTCTGGAATGGGCAGAGACGGGTGGCCCGGTGGTGCGCACGCCGGACAAACGCGGCTTCGGCACCATGCTGATCGACCGCAGCCTGGGCGGCGTCGGCGGCTCGGCCCAGACCCGCTTTGAACCGTCCGGTCTGCTCTGTTCCATCCAGCTTCCACTGGTGTCGCAGGACGTACCCGCGCAGCATGAGCAGCAGGTGGTCGCTTGAAGAACTGTCGCGTACTTGTGATCGAAGACGAGTTGCTCATCGGGCTCGATGTCGTATGGATTCTCGAGAATGCCGGCTTCGGCCACGTGGTCCATGCCATGAGCGAAACGGAAGCGCTCCATCAGATCCACTCCCACAGCTGGAACGTCGTTGTCGCCGACGCCAACCTGAACGGTTGCAGCATCGAGCAGGTGGCACGGCTCATGATCGAAAAAGAACTCCCGTTCATGGTCGTCACCGGCTACGAACGCCACAGTCTGCCCGAGATCATCGGCGAGGCTCCCGTGCTCGACAAACCCTACTCGCACCACGAGCTCATCCGCATCGTGCAGCAGCTCTGTCGCACCGCCGCTTCGAGATTCCTGTCAAGCCCTCGTCTGGCCTAAACTCCTTCCAGACAGCAACTTACACGTGGCATCCAATTACCTTGCAACTTCTACACTGGAAATAGCCAGGGTAGAGAAGCAGCCCTTCAGTCCGCTGTTCCCATAACGGTCGAAGCGGACGTCAGCTTCGCGATTCGCTCCTAACTTGCTCCATCCCAGGAACTTACGCGTAACATCCTGTGCTGGAGGAACTTACGCCTCACCACAAACGCGAACCCGTTCAGAATGAAGATTTTGCAAAACTACCCAGGGGGGGGGGCAGGGT
>CAXUEG010000244.1:0-4935 GCA_964249935.1 uncultured Terriglobus sp. | reverse complement strand
TCGCATTTTTTGCCGCCTCTGTTCCAGTAGAGGTTATGCTCCGGCGATCCGCTGCGAAGCGTAGAGGAAAGCTTTAACCGGTTGCGATAGCGGAGACGAGCGATGTGCCAGGCATTGCGTCGCTCGGAACGGGTGCAAGGATGGGGCATATGTGCTCAGCTCGACTACTTACTCTCGCGATCTTTTTGAATCGCTTTGAGGAGATCCTTTGCGACTTTGTTAGCAACATTTGAACTGACACTTCTTGAACCGAAAAATGCCGGAGTTGCCGTATCTGCCCATAAGTTCTCGCCGGTTTTGCTGACTAGGCGGACCGACAGGTTGGCGTGGTAACTCGTTCCACCAGAGGCGTAGGCACTTTGTGCTGTCGAGCTGGCCTGGTAAGTTTCGAAGGCCGTTGTCTCACCTACTCCCGTCAGCGTCGCATCAGCAGCTTCTGGCGACTCGACTACAATTAGGCCTCCTGAACGAATCAGGGTTGCTTTAAGCTTCTCTCGTATGAGTTCAGCACCATCACCCTTACCGAGTGAATCCACATAAACTTTTCTGACCTCTGAAATGTGAAGGGCAGACTGTGCCGAGATCTGAAGCGTACAAATCGAAAAGAAAACGAAGATAGCCGAAAGTTTGTTCATGTTTGCAAAATAGAAAATTCTGGGGTCACCCGGCTATACCCCATTTAGGTATTCAGTGTGCGGCGCCGACGAGTTCGTCGGTGGTGATGAAGTGCTTTTCGGTGCGCTTGCCGGCGAGGTACTCCTCGAACTCGCTGCGGAATTTCTTCACAAAGCCGATGGTTGGCATGGCGGCGGCGTCGCCGAGTGGGCAGAAGGTGCGGCCCATCATGTTCTCGGCGAGGTACTGGATGTTGTCGATGTCCTTGTGATTGCCACCGCCGTCGTAGAAGCGGGTGAGGGTCTTCTTGAGCCAGTCGGTGCCCTCGCGGCAGGGGATGCACCAGCCGCAGGATTCGTGCTGGTAGAACTTGATGGTGCGGAGGGCGAACTCGACCATGCTGACGGTTTCGTCGAGGACGACGATGCCGCCGGAGCCGAGCATGGTGCCGGCCTTGGCCATCTGGTCGAAGTCGAGGCCGACGTCAATCTCGTCAGCGGTGAGGACGGGGCAGGAGGAGCCGCCGGGAACAACGGCTTTGAGTTTTTTGCCGCCCTTGACGCCGCCCGCGACGTCGTAGATCGCCTTTTTGAGGCTGTAGCCCATGGGGAGCTCGTAGATGCCGGGGCGCTCGACCATGCCGCTGATGCCGAAGAGGCGGGTGCCGCCGTTGCGCTCCGAGCCGATCTTGGCGTACTCGGCGCCGCCCATGAGCAGGATGTGCGGAGCGGAGGCGATGGTCTCGGCGTTGTTGATGACGGTGGGTCCGCCGTAGAGGCCGACCACGGCCGGGAAGGGCGGCTTGATGCGGGGAACGCCGCGCTTGCCCTCAAGCGACTCCATGAGGGCCGACTCTTCGCCGACTTCGTAGGCTCCGGCACCTGTCTGGGTGATGATGTCGAAGTCGATGCCTTCGCGGCCGAAGATGTTCTTGCCGAGGATGCCCTTTGCGTAGCAGTCGGCGACGGCCTTTTCGACGATCTTGAGCAGGTAGCGGTACTCGCCCCGTAGATAGATGAAACCCATCTTCGCGCCGATGGCGAGGCCGGCGATCATGGTGCCTTCGATGACGGCGTGGGGGTCGTGCAGGAAGATGATGTGGTCTTTGCAGGTGCCGGGCTCGGACTCATCGCCGTTGACCAGGACGTACTTTGGCTTTTCGCTGGTCTTGGGGACGAACGACCACTTCATCCCGGTGGGGAAACCGGCGCCGCCGCGGCCACGGAGGCCGGAGGATTTCATCTCGTTGATGACCCACTCCGGGCCGTTGTCGATGGCCATCTGCGCGGCCTTGTAGCCGTCGAGTTCAAGATAGCGGTCGAGCTCGGCCGCGCCCTGGCCGAAGCGGCGGCTGATGACCTTGACCTCGTCAGGATGCGAAACAAGAGTTGGCATGTCATTGCTAGTCTAATCGCAGGATCGCCTGCACGATGCCGAGAAGGTATGGCCCTTCGGTTAGGTCACACGTCTGAGACTCATTTCTCGCTCTTACCGACACCACTTCATTAGAAGAAAGGAACGGCCTGATGATTTTCAAACCGGGAGCGGACGGAACTCAGCCTGCGCGTGGTTCTCACTTGCTGACCGACATGGCATTGTCGCTGTATGCCGCGCTGGCCTGGATGTTGACGCTGCTGCAGACGTTCAGCGTGCCCCTGCCTCAATTCCTGCTGGGCGTGCAGGAGTTGCAGAGCACCGGACAGATCCGATCGGAGTTTCTTCCGATCGGCTATCCCTTGTTGCTGGCGCCTCTTTATGCCACCGCGCCGTGGTGGGGCGATAGGGGCGTTCACGTGCTTGTGGGATTGCTGAATACCGCGTTCGCCGTGGCCACCTTTGCATGCCTACGGCAAGGGTTGACGCGTTTTACGGCCGTTGCTAAAGCAACATGGATCGCGTTTGCAATTGCGCTGTTGCCGGAGCTCCTGCGGAGCCTTGCTGTGATCTCCGATACTGCGCTGACCGCTCTCCTTGTGTCCGGCAGCCTACTGGCGCTGACGCGACTTGCGGAGCTGCCGGTTGCATCGCGGGCGGTTGCGTTCGGGGCAGTCATCGGAGTCGGAGTGCTGGTGCGTCCGAACCTTGCCCTGTTTCTGATAGCTGGTCTCCTCCCGCTGCTGCGGCAGACATGGCGCAGCGGAATGCTGCTGGTCGCCTGCTATACCGTTGCCGCGGCGATGGTTTACGCAACCGTGACGACTGTCGCACATGGGCGGCCGTTTTTCCCCAAAAATGGTCCCTACAACCTGTTCGCCGGCATGAACGAGAACGCTGAGTGGTCACTCCGGAGTGACTTCGCGAATGGGGAGCTTTCGATCGTGCCTTCCATGATCAACCGAGGCATGCACCCAGCGTGGAACTGGTATGTGCAGTCGGATCGTCCGGGAGTCGACGATGCCCGAGACCTGCAGTACGCGCCGGTATACCGGAAGGAGGCAGTCGCGTATGCGCGGGAGCATCCACGCGAAGCGTTGACGCTGACAGCGTACAAGTTCTACAACCTGTTCCGTCCTATGCGGCTGCGGGGCGCTACGATCAAGCACAATAAATGGCTGCTGAGCATTGCGGTTTCGCGAACGATTCCGCTGCTCTGGCTCGTAGCGCTGACGTGGGACTGGATGCAGGGCGGCAGTGGGCCGGTGACGCTGGTGGGAGCGCTGGCGCTGTTATACGTGCTGCCGTTTGTGCTGACCAACTCCGACCCGAGGTTTGGGACGCCGGTGGAACTGCTGCTGTGTGCGGACCTAATGCGCCTTGTACTCGGGGGAGAGATGCGGGCAGGGCGCGGCAGTTATCTGACGTCCTTGCCGCGGCCGGCGGCGTAGTCGTCGAGGATCTGGTCGACTTTGGCGGCCGTCAGGTTTTCGTGGAAGTCGTAGTTGACCTGCATGGCGGGCGCCCAGCAGCAGGCGCCGATGCACTCGACCTCTTCGAGCGAGAACTCGCCGTCGGCGGTGACTTCCTTGTGGCCGATGCCCAGGCGCTTCTTGCAGTGATCGAGTACGTCGTAGCCGCCGACGATCATGCACGAGATGTTGGTGCAGACCTGGACGTTGAAGCGGCCGGCGGGCTTGGTGCGCAGCATGGAGTAGTAGCTGAGGACGTTGCGGACGTCGAGCTCGAGCAGGTCGAGACGTTTTGCGATCTCGGCGACGGCGGCATCGGTCACGTAGCCAAGGTCGTCCTGCGCGTAGAGCAGCATGGGAACGAGCGCGGAGCGCCTGACCGGGTAGATCGTCACAAGTTTGTCGAAACGCTCGGCGGTTGCCGGCGAAAAGATGCTCTCCGCGACTGTGCTCACAGTGTGATTATCTCTCGAGTGAGGCGTTCCGCGGCGAGGTCCATCTCGTCTTCGGTGCCGTCGATAGAGGCGTGGCCGTTTACCGTGAGCGCAAAGCTTTTCGGCCCGTTCTGGCTCGAGTACAGGGTGCCGGGTGCAAAACGGAGCCAGCGCGCGCCATAGCGCAGGAGGATTTCGGCCTCGGAAACTTCGATGACGGCATGCTGTTCGCGGCCGAGCGAGTTGACCGCGGCGTAGGAACGGAGAACGCCGGCCCAGGAGGACCAAAGCTCGCGCTGGAGGAGTTCGGGATTGTTGCGCAACTCTTCACGCTACCGCAAGGGTGCGCTAGGATGGCGGTGTTCCTCGCGAGGCGGCGATCCTGCCGTCTCTACCTGCAGCGCGAAACTCCTCGCCGCGCTGTGGACGGGGGCTGGCCTGCGAGAGCGCGCTGCTTCAGCGCAGAGGAGATCCATGGCGAAGAATCAATTTTCTTATCTGGAGTTACCGACACAGGATATTTCCACACTGAAGTCCTTCTACGGGCAGGCATTTGGGTGGACGCACCAGGACTGGGGACCGGACTATGCGACGGCGCACGGTTCGGGCCTGGAGGCCGGCTACAACGGCAGCGACGATGGGCGCTCGAAGGCGCCGCTAGCGATGATCGAGACGGACGACATAGCGGCGGCGGAGGCGCAGGTGCGGGCGGCCGGGGGAACAATCACCGTGGCAACGTTCGCGTATCCGGGCGGGAAGCGATTCCATTTCGCGGACCCGTCGGGAAATGAACTGGCGGTGATGCAGCCGGGCGCTTAGAGCGTTGCTGTCGGCGCGGTCCTTAGTTCTGAGTAGTGAGGCTGGAGGGCCTGCCCTGCGTTCGAGGTCCTTCTGCTTCGAAACCAAGCAGGTCCTTCGCTTCGCTCAGGATGACATGGATTGAGGACATTTTCCGTCTTAGTGGGCTTCCGGGACGTTGTCATGTGGCTGTGTCTGCTCGGCGGAGTCGTCGCTCAGGAAATCCCAGCAGTCGTAGCGTG
>CAXUEG010000243.1:2654-4935 GCA_964249935.1 uncultured Terriglobus sp. | reverse complement strand
ACTCGAACCCCCGACATCCTGCTTGTAAGGCAGGCGCTCTAACCAACTGAGCTACTCGCCCACGTCTCTGCGAGTGTAGCACCGCACGCCGGGTGTGAGACGCTTGCAGAGCATGGCAGGCGGCGCACCCATTCGACTCATCGTGAATGCCGATGACTTCGGCATGACCGTGGGAGTGAACCGTGCCGTCGCAGAGCTGCACGCCGCAGGCGCCCTGACCAGCACCACGTTGATGGCCTGTGGTGCGGCGTTCGACGATGCGGTACGCATCGCGCGCGAGCAGCCGACCCTCGGTGTGGGCTGCCACGTGGTGTTGGTCGATGGCTCCCCGGCGAGCCAGGCTTGGAATGCGTCTACGCTGCTCGCGCCCAACGGAGCGTTTACTTCGTCCATGGCTGATTTCACCGCGGCGGTGGGTGCCCGTTATATCAAGCCAGCGCACATTGAGCAGGAGGTTGCGGCACAAATTCAAAAGCTGCAGGATGCTGGCGTGAACGTGACACATGTCGACACGCACAAGCACACACACCTGCTGCCCGCAGTCGCGCGCGCTGTAATGCGCGGCGCACGCCGCCAGGGTATCCGGCGCATCCGTAATCCATTTGAACCGGCGTGGTGCTCGGCAATCTCGCCCGCACCCCTCACGCGCCGTGTTCCCTTCCGCATGCTCCATCGGTTCCGTAACTTCTTCGATCGGCTGCTGGTTGAAGAAGACATGCGCAGCACGGATGCTTCGCTCGGTCTGATCGCGACCGGATCGCTGGATGCCGCAGTCCTGCAACGCATCCTGAACGCCGCCCCGCCGGGCGAGTACGAAGTCGTTTGCCATCCTGGCTACAACGACACAGATCTGCAGCAGATCAAGACGAAGCTGCGCTCCTCACGCGAAGTTGAGCGCGATGCCCTGCTGTCCGTGGTGCCGCATCTCGCGCCCGCCCACTTCGAGCGCATCAGCTTCGCCGGCCTGGCGATCGCCTCAACCGGTGCGTTCGCCGAAGGCACGTAGCGTCTGCAGCGCAGAAGCGACATCTTCCCGCATCAGAGACAACTCGCTGCCGGCAGTCTCCTCTGCCGAAACCAGCGGCATCTCAATACTGACGCGGGTGCCACGCCCGGGACGGCTTTCGACCTGAATGTGCGCCGCATTTCCAAACAGCACCAGCAACCGTTCGCGCACGTTCCGCATACCGATGCCGGTGCCCGTGCGCACCAGCCCGCTCACCGGTGAGACTGCCTCCCGCCCTGGCGTCATCCCAACGCCATCATCTTCGACCTCAAGCCGGAGTGAGCTGCCGATTAACCTGCTGCGCAGGGTTACGGTGCCCCCACTGATGCGCGGCTCCAATCCATGCTTGATGCTGTTTTCGATCAGCGGCTGCAGCAGCATGCTCGGCACCTGCAGGTCCAGCGTGTCCGGCGCAATTTCCTTGCGGACTTGAAGCTTTTCACCAAAACGAACCACCTCAATGGCCAGGTAATCGTCCGTAAATGCCAGCTCTTCCCGGAACGGCACAAACGCTTCTCGCTGCCTCAGCAGCACACGCAGAATGTTGGCGAGCTTTACCACCATCTCGCGCGCAAGCTCCGGCTCCAGGCGTACCAGTGAAGCGATCGAGTTAAGCGTGTTGAACAAAAAGTGCGGGTTAATCTGGCGCTGCAGCGCATCGAGCCGCGCTTCCAGAAGCAAGCGCGTCTGCTCCTCCAGCTTCTGCTGAATGCGAACGGCGTTCCAAACCTTGAGTGGGATGCCGACAACGACCGGGGCCGTAGCGCACACAAGCGCTTCAAGCCACCAGTGCTCATCGCGCAAGCTGAAGTAGAGGAGCGGATAGAAGTGCGAGAGCACGCTCGCCGCTGCCTGCAACCCCATGACCAGAAGTAGCAATAGAATCTGCCGGTCCAGGTGAGGCCGCTTTAAATTGCGGCGGACCCAGCGGTACAGGCTGAGGTCGATCAGGGGCGAGAACGACCAAACGTCCTCCATGTCGACAAAACTGTGAAACGCTCCAGCGATCGTGGCGAAAAGCAGGTTAGCCGGGAGCGCCAAATATTCACCGTGCAGCACAGCCGGAATCGCCAGCAGACTACCCCCGAGAGCCGCCGCGGAGGGACCGATCACAATCCCCAGAAGCACCGTACTTTCCAGTGATAGATCAGCCGCGAGAAAGTTCTGGACCCCGATGCGAACCCAGACGCCGAGTACGAGCGGCGTTACGATCAGTAGCATCAGCTTGAGCCGGTCGCGCGTTGGCCTGTCCGACTCCAGCAGAAGACGGCGGAA
>CAXUEG010000243.1:0-2644 GCA_964249935.1 uncultured Terriglobus sp. | reverse complement strand
AAATGCGACGGAGCGCGTCAGTGAGCTGGACACAGCAGCGGCAACGCCCAGCTTTACCAGCAGGGAGATAAGGACCAGCTTGCTGTCGAACTCGTGCACGCTTCTACTGTATGCGGTTGGCGGGCTGTGATCGCGCACAGAGGCGAGCCTGCATCGGCCACGCCGCGCAAGCATCTATAAACTTCAGCTATGTCGTACAGTCGCGTCACTCAGGTTGCCCAGGCCAAGCTGCCCACCCGCTCCGGAGACTTCCGCATTTTGGGGTTTGAGGGCGAGCTTTCACCGGGGGAGACGCCCGGTCCCCAAGGCAAGCGAGTCGAAGAGGCGGTTGCGCTGGTATATGGGAACATCTCGACCGAGCATGCGCCCATCCTCCGCATCCATTCCCAGTGCCTCACGGGCGACGTATTCCACTCCCTGCGCTGCGACTGCAGGCAACAATTGGAACTCGCGCTGGACACCATCGTCGCGCACGGCTCCGGCCTCGTGATTTATGAAGAGCAGGAGGGTCGCGGCATCGGCCTGATGGCGAAGCTGCGCGCCTACGAACTGCAGGATGAGGGACTGGATACGGTCGAGGCGAACGAGCGACTCGGTTACCGGAGCGATCATCGCGATTTCAGCCTGCCCGCAGAGATTCTGCGACAGATGGGCATTCACTCCGTACGCCTGATTACCAACAATCCCGAGAAGGTTGCCGCTCTTGAAGCGCACGGCGTACACGTTGTCGAGCGACTTTCAGCTGAGGTGGAGCCGACCATAACTTCGGAAGGCTACCTGCAGGTGAAACGCGAGAAGATGGGACACCTGATCGGATCGGTTTGATCGACATGAATACGAGCGGCAGGATCTTCGCTCATTCAGCCACAACACCTGCAGAACAGGCCCACCGCGAGGTGGGCCTGTTCTGTAAGAGGCAGTGCCGCTTAGCTGGGGTTTGCCGGAGTAGCACTTGCGGTTGTGGTGGCATTCTCATCCTGCATGTTCGAGAGCACCTGCACATCAACCCGCCGGTTCTTGGCGCGGCCCGCTGTCGTTTTGTTGGTCGCCACGGCAGCGTCTTTGCCAATACCCACCAGGTAGAATTTGTGCGGTGCGATCCCGTACTTCGCCTGCAGATAGTTCGCGACAGCGTCAGCACGCTTTTGACTCAGATCATAGTTGTACTGCGCGCTACCCACCGAATCAGTGCCGCCGGTCAGCTGAACGATGTAGTGACGCGAGGTCTGCAGGCTGGTTGCCAGCGTGTCGAGCTGCCGCCTGTCGCTGGCGCTCAGTACCGACTTATCAAACCCAAAGGTCACGCTTGTGTCGGAGAGCTGCTTGTATCGATCGAGCCCGGCGACGACACCTGTGAGCGAATCAACCCGGTTGTACGCCTGTTGCGCATTTCCGTTGGCTGCATCCGCGGAGGTCTGCGCCGCGCCCGCGTGTTGATCGGCAGATGCTGCATTATTCTTCGCAGTCGTAATGCCCTGCTGCGCGCGCTGATCCGTATCAACAATCGTCCGGTGATCGGCGGAAGTCTTCGCGTCCAGGTCATTCGTCTGATTGATCAGCGGACCGGCTTGCGAACGCACATAGTTCTTCGTTGTGCAACCCGTACTCAGCAGAATGACCAGTGCGGCCGTCGCGGCGGCACCCAACTTCCCTGCAACAACGTTCGGCTTGCTCACGCGTGTCTTCTCCCCGTGCCCAAAAGGGCGCAACTTTCTCAGTCTTCGAAGATGCACGTGACGCTCCAAACTTGCCCTGCCTACCTAAGTCACGCTCCGCCAATGATTTGCGAATACATTCAAGCTCGTGTTGAAGCTCGGATGCGTTGGGTATGGGAAGATTCTTCCCGATTCTGGAGACTAAACTGGAACTGTATCTAAGTTGGCGCGATGGATCTCCAGCAGAAAATTCGATCGTTACCGCGCCAGCCGGGCGTCTACCTGTACAAGAATGCCGACGGCGAGGTCATCTACGTTGGAAAGGCGAAGAACCTTCGCAATCGCGTCTCCAGCTACCTGCTGGAAAAAAACCAGATGAACTCGAAGACGGGCACGCTGATGCGCGAAGCCGTCGACGTGGACTACATCCAGGTGGCGAACGAGCACGAGGCGCTCGCGCTTGAAAACAACCTGATCAAGCAGCGCAAGCCCCGCTTCAACATTCTCCTGCGCGATGACAAAACCTACCCGTACGTGAAGCTGACCATGGGTGACCGCCACCCCAAAGTCTTCGTTACGCGCAAGCTGCGCAAAGATGGCGGTCAATACTTCGGGCCGTACTTCCCCGGCAATCTTGCGCACCGTATCGTCGACCTGATCCACCGGTCGTTTCTCATCCCGAGTTGCAAAGTCGACCTGAACCGCTATCACCCGCGGCCGTGCCTGGAGTACTACATCAAGCGCTGCCTGGCGCCGTGTGTCGAAAATCTAGTCGCGCCCGAAAGCTACCGCGAAGCGATTCGGGATGTGCAGCTCTTTCTGGATGGCAAGGAGAGCGAGCTGGAATCACGGATTACGCACCGTATGACTGATGCCGCGATGAGCGAACAATTTGAACTCGCCGCGCGATTCCGGGATCAGCTCGTGACCGTGCACCAGCTGCAGGAAAAGCAGCGCATCGCCTCCGCCGACAATGAGGACGCGGATGT
>CAXUEG010000242.1:4572-4982 GCA_964249935.1 uncultured Terriglobus sp. | reverse complement strand
GCCGCAACAACATCGTCGTCTCCAGCTGCGCCTACTCTCCCTCCCGCGACGACCTGCCCGGACAACTCAAGCCTGGGCAGGGTCCGGGCATCCTCGGCTTCGGTGTGAAACTACTCATGGCCACCATCCAGGCCTTTCGCCAGAATTTACCCAAGACCGTATCCCGCCTCTCCGGCGGCGAGTACGACAACTTCGGCACAGAGAAAGGCTTCGACAACGCCGCGCTGCGTCTCTCCAACCGCATCCACAACTACTACCTGCTCAGCTTCACGGTCCCCGGCGGCGCCACGCCGGGTCTGCATGAACTCAACGTGACGATCCCGCAGTACCCGGAAGCCAGCATCCGCGCCCGCCGCAACTACTGGGTCGGCGACCCACCTTCAATCGCTGACACCTCAAAGCCGCAGTAG
>CAXUEG010000242.1:0-4562 GCA_964249935.1 uncultured Terriglobus sp. | reverse complement strand
CGGCTCCTCGGCCTTCTTCTCATACGCGCTCGCCGCACTCAGTGCATCCTGCTGTGCCGCGCTCAACTGGAGTTCCGCCGCCGCAAACAGATCCCCCAAATGCTCTTCCTTCGTCGCACTCGCAATCGGCGCCAGCACATTCGGCCGCGACAGCAACCACGCCAGCGCCACCGAAGCCATCGACGCCCCGGCCTCCTCGCTCACCGTCCGCAGCGCATCCAGGATTCGCAGCCCGCGCGCATCGAAATACTTGCTCACCGCGGCCTCCCGCTTCACACCCTTCGCATCGTCCGCGCTCTTGTACTTGCCCGTCAGAAATCCCGCGGCCAGCGAGAAGTAGGGAATCACACCCAGCGAGTACTCCGCCACCACCGGCGCCAGGTCCGTCTCGTACTGCTCGCGCGTATACAAGTTGAAGTTCGGTTGCAAGGTCTGGTAGCTCTCCCATCCGGCATTGCGCGCGACCTCGACCGCCGCACGCAGCCGCCGGCCGTCATAGTTGCTCGCGCCCACCATCCGCACCTTGCCCTCGCGCACCAGCGCATCCAGCGCACGCACCGTCTCCTCGAGCGGCGTCTCCTTGTCGTCCTGGTGCGTCTGGTACAGGTCGATGTGGTCCGTCTGCAGCCGACGCAGCGATGCCTCCACAGCCTCGCGGATGTACTTCGCGCTCAGCCCCTTCTTGCCCTCGCCCATCTCCATGCCGACCTTGGTCGCCAGCACCACCTTGTCGCGCTTGCCCGACTGTCGGAACCACTTGCCCAGGATCGTCTCGCTCTCACCGCCCTGGTTGCCGGGCGCCCAACGCGAGTACACATCCGCCGTATCGATGAAGTTGAACCCGCGCTCCACGAACCGGTCCAGGATCCGGAAGCTCTGCGCCTCATCGATCGTCCAGCCAAACACATTGCCGCCCAGCATCACGGGCGAAACAGGAACCTGAAGCTTGCCAAGCGTACGCATCTGCATATCTGCTTCAGATGCAGCGGCCCTCACCGGTTGTCATTCGGAGCGCAGCGAAGAGCCGCTTTTCGTCCCGCCACAATCCGTCACTTCACCGAGCAAACGTACGCCTAGTTCATCCAGCGCTTGTCCTTCGGATCGCGCCGCCGCTCATCCTCCGGCGAAATATAGCGCCCCTCATTATCAAAGTGCACCTCGCGGTTCTGCTTCCGCATGTACACCTGAAAGCTCTTCGCCGCCCGCCGCCGCTTCCACCGGTAATACTCGTTGCGCCAGCCATACCAGCGCTCGCTCAGCGACGTCCCCACCGACCGGCTGCCATACCCAACCTGCGCATACCGCACATACACAAATGCGAACAGGCCGCAGCACAATTCCAGCGTCGCGGAAAACACCTCACGCGACCACACCAGCAGCGCCAGCCGCCACACCACCATGATCGCGACCAGGTACTTCGCCTTCAGCCGCACCACAAAGAACAGCAGAAATTCCACATCGCCGTACAGCAAGGCGAACGCCACCAGCACCGCGAACAGCGGGCCAAACATGCCCAGGTACAAACTCCTGGGTCCGCCAAACAGCGTCATTCCCGCCGGCATCCACCGCCCGAGAGTCGCCAGCAGCACCGCAGCCACGCCGCCCACGACCGCGGAACCGTAGTACAGCCGCACCAGCCAGCGCGCTCCCCGCGACTCCTCCAGCGTGGTTGCCGTAAACCACAGCGTCAGCAGCGCAAACGCCGTGTTCAGAAACCCGATGTTCACAAACGAGTACGTCAGCGGCTGCCACACCCAGCCGTGCAGCACCAGAAACGGCATCAGTCCCAGCACGGACATGATCTGCGCGTACATCCCAGGTGAAAACCAGCTCAGCAACCCCAGGGCAAAGAACGCAAGCAGGTTCACCAGCACCAGCTTGCGCGTGGAGCCCGCAAACGGCGGCAGTGTCAGCGTCGTGCTTCCGGTGGAACGCATCAACCCTATCCTACCGCCCGGCTGCTACAGGCAGAACGCGTACCGGACACACACAAACAACCCCGCCACACCCGTCCCGCGTCTCCTGTGAAAACAACGGGTGTGCCGTACCGGCGCGGCCCGGTCACCGAAGAAGCGAGGAACCAATGGCTGTCACCTGCCCCGAGTGCGACAACCCGCTCGACATCGACGTGGACGACGTCGAAGAAGGCGAAACCGTCGCCTGTGATGAATGCGGAACCGAACTGGAGGTCGTCTCCACCGAACCGCTGCACCTGTCCGTGGTCGACGCCGAGGGCTACGACGACGAGGACGACGGCTACCGCCACAGCGGCAGCGACGACGAAGACGAGTAACCCCCACGATCGGCGCCACTGACCCCGCTCACGCCAACAACCATCTCCGCCCACGCAACCTCCTGCGCGCATGGCGTGTTTCACCCGATTGAAGGAGCGTGGCAACGCTGCCACGTATACTGCAACCTATGAACCTCTTGAACCGCCTGCGCATCGCCGCACCCCGCCACATGCGCTCCGCGATGCTGCTGCCTGGTTTGGCCCTGACCGCCACCGCCATCGTCGCCCCGGTCCCGCACGCCTTTGCGCAGGCGCCACAGCCGCGCACCGTCGACGGCAAAGTCGTCAGCGGCGGCCAGCCACTCAAAGGCGCGGTCGTCCACCTCAAGGACACCCGCACCCTTTCGCAGAAAAGCTATATCACCTCCGAAGACGGCAGCTTCCGCTTCGCCCAGCTCTCCAGCACCTCTGACTACGAGGTCTGGGCCGAGAGCAACGGCAAAAAAAGCCCCACCAAGACCATCAGCTCCTTCGACACCAAAAACACCTTCAGCTTCACCCTAAAGGTCGATTAAGCTCTTCTCCCTAAAGGGTCGACTAAGCTATTCCCGCTAATGGTCGACCAAGTTCTTCCCTCAAGACGTCGACGAAGCTCGTTGCCTTGGAGATCGACTGAGCCCGAATCACCTCAACCCTCGCCAGAGAAACGCCTTCACCCGCCTTCACCATCAAAGCATTGTCATCCTGAGCAAAGCGAAGGACCTGCTTTTTCGCACGCGACCGCGAAGCGGGAGCCCGAGTCACACGCAAAAATGTAAAAGGCCCTGCCGAAGCAGGGCCTTTCTCAAAGCAAATCAAACCTAAGCCGCAACCGGCTCCACCGAAACAAACCGGCCATGGTTCCCACGATCTGAAAACTTCACGCGGCCGCCAACCTTCGCAAACAACGTATCGTCCTTGCCGCGGCCCACGTTCAGGCCGGGCTTCAGCGGTGTCCCGCGCTGCCGCACAATGATCGATCCGCCGCTCACCACTTCCCCTGCAAACCGCTTCACACCCAACCGTTGTGCATTCGAATCGCGGCCGTTGGAAGAGCTTCCGCCGCCTTTTTTATGTGCCATCTGTCTCTCTCGCTCTCAGGCGGCCAAAGCCGCGATCACTAAACCGGCAGAGCCGGTCAAAAACTACTTGCTCTCGGCCTTGAAGCTCTTGCCGTTCACCAGGATCTCGTTGATGCGGACCTCGACAAAGCCCTGCCGATGACCCTGCAGCTTCTTGTACTGCTTCTTCCGCTTGAAGTGAAAGACCAGGATCTTGTCGCCGCGGCCCTCGCCCACGACCTCGGCCAGCACTTTGGCGCCGCCCAACTCCTGCTCAAAACTGCCAGCCTCGCCGCTCACCGCCAGCACGTCGGAAAACTCGATCTTGCCGTCCTCGTGGGGGAGCGTCTCCACCCGCACCGTCTCACCAGGAGCCACCCGGTACTGCTTCCCACCTGTCCGAATCACTGCGTACATCGCTTCAATCCTTCCGCGCGCCACATAGATCGGCGCATCGCCAGGGCAGCCCTACTGAGCCTCACCCGCTGAACCTGTCCACTGAGGAGCGCCCGGACACCGAATCACGACGCTTCGGCTCGCCTGCGGCAGACCGCGCCGGGAACACTCACCCGCACCGCCGCCCGTTCCACTCAACCTTCGAAGCATATCGGGAAACCATCCCAGGGTCAAGCACGCTGCGGCACGACGCGAATGGAACGCCGGCGCAGGCCGGCGCTCGAATCCGTGGCAGATCCTTACTTCGACCCGCCTTCGACACCCTCAAAGTTCAGCGAAGCCGAGTTGATGCAATACCGCATCCCTGTCGGCCGCGGCCCGTCCGGAAACACATGCCCCAGGTGCGATCCGCAGTTGTGGCACACCACCTCCACCCGCCGCATGCCATAGCTTCTGTCCTCGATCGCGTCCACCGCCGTCGGCGTCACCGGTTCATAAAAGCTCGGCCATCCCGAACCCGACTCGAACTTGTGATCGCTCTTGAACAGCGGCGCATTGCAGGCGCCGCAGTGGTACATCCCGTCCGCATGGTTCTCGTACAGCTTGCCCGTAAACGCCCGCTCCGTGCCCTTGCCCCGCAACACCTCAAACTGCTCCGGCGAAAGGATTTCCCGCCACTCCGCCTCTGTCTTCTGCACCGCAAAGCCGCCGCCGGCCTTCGTCTCTGTCGCATTCGCCATGCTTGTCACCTCACTCGATTAGATGGAGTTTCAGCCTCCGCGTTGCGACGGCACCGCTCCGTCGCCTAACTGAACCGCGCGACCGCTTCAATC
>CAXUEG010000241.1:0-5013 GCA_964249935.1 uncultured Terriglobus sp. | reverse complement strand
CCCTCTGTGTCGGCCTCCGCGGCATGATCTACACCGAGATCGAGGTTCGCGGCGCTCGCACCGACCTCCACAGCGGCATGTACGGCGGTGCCGCTCCCAATCCGTTCTTCGCCCTCGCACAGATCCTCACCGGCCTCAAGGATGCCGAAGGCCGCATCCTCATCCCCGGCCTGCTCGACAAAGCCGAGAAGCCCACCGAAGCCGAGCTCGCCGCCTGGAAACAGCTGCCCTTCGACGAATCCGCCTACCTCCAGCACGAGGTCGGCTCGCCGGAGCTCACCGGCGAACCCGGCTACTCCGTCCTGGAACGCCTCTGGTCTCGCCCCACGTTGGAGGTCCACGGCATGCCCGGCGGTTTCACCGGCGCAGGCGACAAGACCGTCATCCCCGCCAAAGCCACCGCGAAAGTCTCCATGCGCCTCGTTCCTGGCATTACGCCCCAGGACGCCTTCACCCGAATGCGCGACGCCGTCGCCAAGCTCACCCCGCCCAGCGTGACCAGCGAAGTCCGCCTCATCCACTCCGGCGACCCCGTCGTGGTCTCCACCGACAACCCCTTTGTCGCAAGCGCGACCGAAGCCATGCAGGAGGTCTTCCACCGCGATACCGTCTTCGTCCGCGGCGGCGGCTCCATCCCCATCGTCGGCGATTTCCAGCGCAACCTTCACATTCCCACGCTGCTCATGGGCTTCGGTCTGTCCGACGACAACCTTCACGCCCCCAACGAAAAGTTTCACCTTGCAAACTTCTACCGGGGCATCGAGTCGCTGATCCGCTTCTTCGTACTCGCCGGCCACGCATGACCGCTCCTCCCTCCGTCGATCCTGCTTCGGCCGCCCTCAACGTCACCGGTTACGTGCTCGCCGGTGGCCGCAGCAGCCGCATGAAGCAGGACAAGGCCTTTCTGGAGCACGAAGGCGAACCCTTCATCGAACACGCGCTTCGCCGCCTCCGGGCAGTCTGCTCAGAGGCCGCGATCCTCAGTGGACCGCCCGCGTTTGAACGCGACGCTCTGCTCTCCTGCTACGCGCGACTCATCCCGGACGCCGATTCTGGATATACCGGTCCGCTGGCAGGAGTAGCCGCTGCGCTGGCCGACTGCCGTACCGACTACGCTCTGCTGCTCGCGATCGATCAACCTGAAATCTCTACAGGGCTGCTTCAGGATCTGCTAGACAAATCAGTGTCGTTCGGTGCATTAGCTTCATGCTTCGCTTGCGGCGGCCGGCCGGAGCCGCTTCCACTGCTTATCTGTCAAAAGCTGCTACCGGCCGTGCTGCGTGCCATTCGGCTCGGTGAGCGGCGGCTCCTTCCCACCCTTCAGTCCTGCGCGGAACGGGCAGGGCACAAACTTCTGGAGATCGCTTTGCCTGCACAGGCACTGGAACGCTTCACCAATTTGAATACGCCAGACGACCTCCTGCTTTGGCAACAGGCGAATCCGTCGAACCATTCCGATGTGAGCGCATCTGAAACAAGCAATGGATAGCAATCAAGAGGTCCCGGCAGCGGACGCCGGGCGGAGCGAGGACGCCGCGGCGGCAGGCACGGGCGAAACGCAAGCGCCCGGCCAGACCCCGGCGCCGCCCGATCAGCCATACGACGCCGCTGCCCAGGCACCGCAGCCGGACCCGGACGACAGCGGCGAGCACCTGTACTCACCGCCCGTAGTCGTGGATGAGGAGGCTCTGAACAAACCCCTCGTCGAAGAGGTCACGCCCGATGTCGCCCAGGAAGTCGGCGACTTTATGCAGGAAACGGCCGAGCAGAATGAGGATCCGCAAACTGCCCAGCAACCCACCAGCTACATTTCGTTTCAAGGGGTGTCCAAATCGTTCGGCGATTTCAAAGTTCTTGAGGACGTGAGCTTCTGCGTCAACCACGGCGAAACCCTTTGCATCCTGGGCCGCTCCGGCGTGGGCAAATCGGTCTCCCTTCAGATGCTCATGGGATTCCTGAAGCCAGACTCCGGCTCCATCAAGGTTGCCGGTGAAGAGATCACCGGCTTCAACGAAAAGCAGATGCTCGCTGTCCGCCGCAAGCTGACCATGGTCTTTCAAAACGGCGCGCTCTTCGACTCCATTACCGTGGGTGAAAACGTTGCGTTTCCCCTTCGCGAAAAGGGCGAACTCGGCGACGAACAGATTCGCCAGGTGGTCAAGGGCCTGCTGGAAATGGTCGGTGTCGCCGGCATGGATGACCTGTTGCCCAGCGATCTGTCCACCGGCATGAAGCGGTCGATCGCGATCGCGCGCGCCCTGGCCTCGCAGCCTGAGGCCGTGCTCTATGACGAGCCCACCACCATGGTCGATCCCCTGATGGCGCACCTGCTCGGCGACCTCATCGAGCGGCTCAAGCGCCAGCTGCACCTGACCAGCATCGTCGTCACCCACGACATGCGCTTTGCGCGCAAACTGGCTGACCGCGTGCTTTTCCTGCACGAAGGTCACGCGCGCTTTTTCGGAACCATGGACGAGCTCGAAAAATCCGGCGACGAAGTCCTGCGAGACTTCCTGGCCATGGATGAGTTGCTGTATCCCACTTAGCAACTTCCTGCACGGGAGTGTGTCGTACCAGGAGAAGAGCGAAAATCCCACTTCCGTGGCACTTCGCTTTCGCAAGCGTTCGGCTATGCTCGTTTCTCAGATGTCGCTCTAAGGCGACGTGCAGCGTCCTCCTCCCCGCCTTGTCAAACCGATCCCGTAAAGCCGCCTACCCCGAGCGGTACGACGCAGCGAAGCTATGGCGTAGAGAATGATGATCCGTGACATCGCAGACCGTGCGTATTTCGCCCGAAGCACCGTGCGCATGGAGAACACCCGGCCGGCGATCGGCCTGCTCGGCAAGCCCTCGGTCACCGGCACGGCCTGGGCGTTTCTGGACATCGTCACCGCTCTCATCGCCAGCCTGATTGCGCTGCGTTTCCGCAGCGACGTTGCCGAAAGCAGCGGCGTTCTGGATGCGGTCGGCGTACGGCAGCAGCTATGGGGCACCTTTGGCCTGTACCTTGCCTGGTTCGCGTTGTGCCTGGTCTTTTTCACGCGGTCCTACGGCTTATACGGTCCCATCCAGAACCGCAGCGGCCTGCACGAACAACGAATGACGCTGCAGGCCACCCTGATCAGCGGCCTTATCCTGTGCGGTACGGTTTACCTGTCGCGCGGTGAGGTCATCTCGCGCATCGTGGTCATCCTCTCCGTCCTGCTGACAGGAGCCATGCTTTGCGCACGGCGCGCGCTGTGGCGATCGCTGGTCTACAGCCGCTATCGCGAAGGCATCGACACCCGCAGCGTCCTGATCATCGGTGCCGGCCGTGTCGGCCAGGCATTGCGCAACCACCTGGAGTCGCTCCGCCATCTCGGCTTCCGCTTCAAGGGCTTTATCGCGCTTTCCGACACGGAGATGGACTCCGGCGAGCCCGATATCATCGGCAACGTCAAGAACTGCCTCCACCTGGCCCGCGCCCTGTTTGTCGACGAAATCTTCCTCTCCGTCCCGGCGGATAAGCGCATGGTGATCGCCCTGGTCCAGGAGGCCCGCGACCTAGGCATCGACGTGCGCGTCGTCCCCGATCTGTATGACGGCCTCGCCTGGAACGCCTCCGTGGAGTATGTCGGCCAGTTCCCAACCATTCCGCTGCACCGGCGGGAGTTCCCGATGGGCGCCTTTATGCTCAAGCGGGTGCTCGACATCCTGGTCTCCAGCGTGGCACTGTTGGTGCTCTCTCCGCTGCTGCTGATTGTGGCCCTCGCCGTCAGGCTCGACTCCGCCGGCCCAGTCTTTTATCGCAGCAAGCGGATCGGCCGCAAAGGCCATAAGTTTTACTGCTGCAAGTTCCGCACCATGGTGCCCGATGCTGATACGCTGCGCGATTCCATGGACCATCTGAACGAACGCGACGGCATCCTGTTCAAGGTGGCGAACGATCCGCGCATCACCCGCATGGGCCGCCTGCTCCGCAAATACTCGCTGGACGAAGTGCCGCAGTTCTGGAATGTGCTGCGCGGCGACATGAGCCTGGTCGGCCCCAGGCCGCCCCTCGCCGCCGAAGTCGAGCAGTACGATGTCTCCCACCTCCGCCGTCTCGACGTTCTCCCCGGCATCACCGGCCTTTGGCAGGTCGAGGCACGGCAGGACCCCTCGTTCGACAGCTACATCTCACTCGACACGGCCTACGTGGAGAACTGGTCGCTGTGGCTTGATCTGAAGATTCTCGTGCGCACCTTCAGCGTGGTCCTCAGCGGCAGCGGAACATAGGTTCGCCGCTTGCGAAGCGCACAGCTTCCCGATGGAACGGTCTGTCTTGACCACTCCGAAGGGCACAGCTTCCAGTTGTGTCGAACGCTCATGAAGCATCTTTCACTGCTTCTGTTCGTCGCAGGCGAACAGAAGCATGAACTCGCGCCGCTAAAATAGAAGCGATGAAGATCGCGCTGGCGCAGCTGAATCCCACGGTCGGCGACTACGCCGCGAACGTGCGAACCATGCTTGAGTTCGCGCACGCCGCAGCCGGGCAGGGCGCGCGTCTCGTGGTCTTTCCTGAGCTCGCCGTCTGCGGCTACCCGCCCAAGGATCTCATTGAAAGCAGCGACTTCCTCGACGCTGCCCAGCGCGCCGTCGACGAATTGACAGAGGCCTCCAGCCGCCCAGGCATGCCCGCCATGCTCTTCGGTTGTCCGCTCCGCTCCGGCAAACGGCCCGGCAAGATCGCCCAAAACGTCGCGGTCCTCTGCGACCGCGGCCGCGTGCTGCTCCAGCAGCAAAAGATGCTGCTGCCCTTTTACGACGTCTTTGACGAGCAGCGCTACTTCGAACCCGGTACGGCGCAACACCTGGTCGAACTCGACGGCGAGGTGCTCGCCATTACCATCTGCGAAGACGCCTGGAACGACAAAGACTTCTGGCCCGAACGATGGTATGAGGACGACCCTGTCGACCGCCTCATGCGGCAGCGATTGCCCGACGGCAGCTCGCCCGGAATCATCCTGAACATCTCTGCCTCGCCCTATAGGG
>CAXUEG010000240.1:0-5032 GCA_964249935.1 uncultured Terriglobus sp. | reverse complement strand
GTTCATCACCGGCACCACCCCGTCATCCGTGGTCGACCACAAAAATGTAGGCGGCGTCTGCGCCGAAACATGCTCATCCGCACTCAGCGCCGCTCGCTGCTCCGCCGTAGGTGCATCGCCCAGCAGGTACTTCACCGAACCCTCATGCGCCACGCCCGGTTCCATGCTGATCACGGGGTAGCACAGCACCAGAAAGTCCGGCCGGCTGCTCACCCGATCGATCGCATCGCTGGCCGACGCATTCCCCGCATCGAACACAGTCCCAGCCGTCGCCGTCAGGTGCCCACCCGCTGAAAATCCCAACATCCCAACATGGTCCGGTGCCACCCCAAGCTGCTCCGCATGTGACCGCACATACCGCACCGCCCGCTGCGCATCCCCCAGCTCAATCGGATGGTGGTACGTCGGTCCCAACCGGTACTTCAACACCACCGCCGCAACCCCATGCGCATTCAACCACTGCGCCACCTGCGACCCCTCGTGGTCTAGCGCCAGGTGCTCGTACCCACCACCCGGCGCAACGACCACCGCCGTCCGCGTTGGGTTCGCCGGGGGCAAATACACCGTCACCGTCGGTACATCGGTCGCCGCCTTGCCCACCGCACCTGGCGCACCACCCGGCCACAGCGGAACCTCCGCGTGCAGATCCAGCGTATTGTCCATCGAAGCACTCCGCGCCGGCGGCACCGGCATGCCAACCACCGGCGTCGCCGCACCCTGTCCCACTGCTGAGATCGCAACTGTCACCGAAAAGCAAGCCGCGCACACCCGCGCAGCCAAACCCACCCAACGTTTCATCAACAGATCTCCTCGCGCCTGCCCGGAACCTCAGGGTACCGGATCGAGCTTCTTGCGAAATGTGATGTTCTTATGCCCCAGAAACTGCGGCACGATCGCCACGGCAATAATGCACGCCTGCGCCGCATACGGCGCCAGCGCCGGCCGCGGCAGCCAACGCCCCAGCAACGCCGCCAGCGGCCCCACCGCAAACGTGCTCAGCAGCAGGCTCGGCACGTATATCACAAAGCTCCGGCGGTACTCCCGCCAGTAATTCCCCTTGGTGTGGAACACAAACCACTTATACGTCAGAAACGAAACCGTAATGTTGATCGACATCGCCACCAGCGCCGCAACACTCGTCATCGTCGCCGCATGATCCGGCCGCATCCGCACAAACACCCACGTAAACAGAAACGTGTCCAGCATGCCAAACAGCGTGTTACTCGCACCCGCCATCAGGAAGCGCAACGCCTCGCCGCGCGGGATCCGATCGACCAGACTCGCCATCTAGAAGTTGATCCGTTCTTTCTCCGTCACCAGCGGCCGGTTCTGCACGATCGTGTGAATCGACCCAATGTATTCGCCAATAATCCCGATCGCGATCAGCTGCACCGACCCGAGGAAGAACAGCCCAATCATCGTAGGCGCCAGCCCTAATTCAAAGTGACTCCAGAAAACCAACTTAGCCAGCAGATATAAGAATCCAATCACCAGACTTATAGCCGCAAATACAAACCCACCAAACGTCACCAGCCGCAGCGGTACTTTTGATAAGTTCGTGATCCCCAGCATTGCCATGTCATACAGCGTGTAAAAGTTATTCTTTGTGATCCCGCGCACACGCCGCTTCTGCCCATACGCAATCTGCTTGATCGGGAATCCAACCTCCGCCACCATGCCGCGAAAGTACGGATACGGATCGCCGTAGCGCCGCACCACCTCCATCACCTGCCGGTCATACAAACCGAAGCCCGTGTAATGCCGCAGCACCTGCACACTGGTCAGTCGCTCGACCGTCCGGTAATACGCACTCCGAATGCGGAACATCAGCCCGCTCTCCTCCGAGTGCGTTTTAACCCCCACCACGATCTTCCAACCCTTTTCCCATTCTTCCAGAAACTGCCCGATCAACTCCGGCGGGTCCTGCAGATCGCTCAGCAGAATAATGATTGCGTCTCCGTCTGCTTCCAAAATCGCGTGGTGCGGCGACCGGATATGCCCGAAGTTCCGCGCATTCACAATCCCCTTCACCTCCGGATATTTCGCCGCCAGTCCCTTCAGCTCGGCAACCGTTCCATCCGTGCTGGCGTTGTCGATGATCAGGTGCTCATACCGGTACTGCGGCAACAGGTCAAAGACAGCACGCACGCGCTCAACCAGAGGCGTTAGATTCCCCTCCTCGTTGTAAGCGGGGCTGACGACGCTGATCTTCTTCATCGATGCGACTCCTTCAACGGTGCAGTCGCCAGCGGCAGGCCCGCACGCATAGCACTGTGGCCTATGGACTTCAGGCTCGTCTCCAACCGTACCATTCTGCCGTGCGCCGGATCGTCTCGGAAAGCGCAACCGTCATCCGCATTCCCAGCTCGCGTTCCGCACGCTCGACCGATGGCACATACCGCGACACCGCCGCACCCGCCGCGGCCTGCTGCCGTACTTCGACCGTCACTTCAGGTGCCAGCGCATCGCGCACCGCTTCCGCCACCTCGCGAATGCTCAGGCTCTCCGGCGACCCCACGTTGTACGCCCGCCCACTCGGCGCTCGAAACAGCATCGTACACATCCACGCCACCGCGTCGCCCGCATACAGATACGACCGCGTCGGCGTCCCATCGCCCTCGATCACCACCGGCCCGCCACGCATCACATCGCGAATAAAGTTCCCCAGCGCAAAATGAGAGTCCAGCGGCAGATGCGCTCCACCCAACGCAAAAATCCGCGCACTCACATGCTCAATCCCATGCACCCGCTCCGCCAGCGCACCCAGCAATTCCGAAACGCGCTTGCCTTCGCCGTACACGCTCTTCACCGACAT
Organism: uncultured Terriglobus sp.; assembly: GCA_964249935.1. Classification (GTDB taxonomy): domain Bacteria; phylum Acidobacteriota; class Terriglobia; order Terriglobales; family Acidobacteriaceae; genus Terriglobus. The sequence goes on along the minus strand of CAXUEG010000240.1, from coordinate 2,217 downwards.
CGAATCCGGCGCCCCCGTGAACTCTTCCGACAGATTCACCACATCGCTCGGCTGCCGCCCATACACCGCGCCCGAGCTCGTCTGCAGCATGCGCTCGGTCCCATGCGTCCGCGCAAACTCGATCGTCCGCTGCATGCCCGTGAGCATCGTGCTCCACATCTCGCCGGGCTCTTCCGCAAGCTGCTTCGCGCTCGCCTCCGTCGCTGCCGCAATCACGTACTTGAACGTCCCCTCCGGAAACGCAAAGTCCCGCACATCGCCCGCATGGAGGTCGATGCCGCAGTCTTTTGCAAACAGGTGCGGCATCTTCGCGCGAAACGCCTCCGGTCGCCGCGACAGCGCCGTCACCCGCGTGTCCAGATCCAACTCACGCCGAATCACGGCGAAGCTTTCCAAGAGCCACGCACCCAGAAAGCCCGTCCCACCTGTCACAAAAATGCGCTCGCCGCGCGCCTGTTCCCAGCAACCCCGCGTCTGCTCTAACAACGCCAACAAATCCGCCTGCGCAATCGGCTTCGCGGCAGTCGGGCTCAAGCAGTCACCTTGGCCGCCGTGTTACCGGGAATGTACCGGAACACCTTCGCCGCGAGCTCCGGCGGCAGGTCCGGCGACATGAACTGCAGCGGGTTCGACTCCATGCTGCCCGCCTCCGTAATGCGGCTCGTGATCTTCGGCCAGTACGTTTGCTTCGGATCGATGTTCACCAGAAACGCCGCCGGCCCATCCGCGTGAAACCGCTCCAGGAACACCGGGTCTTTCTCAAACCCCGGTTTGAGCGTCATCACCGGAATCGAGTACGCCGGAAACAGCTGGTGCCAGTCCGGCAGCCCCAACCCCGTTTCAATATCGCACCCAACGTAATGCCCCTTGAAGTAATTGATCTGCGACATCCGGATTGAGGCATAGCCATGATCATCATTGATGAAGATCTTCAGCTTCAACCGCTGCGACCGCACCGTTCCCAGCTCCTGTAAGTTCTGCGACAGACCGCCATCGCCTTCCATCAGGATCGTCCGCCGAGGCCGCATCCCGATCGCCGCTCCGATCGCCGCACTCAGGCCATATCCCATGCTCGCCAGGCTCTTGTTGGTCTGGCTACGCTGTCCCCGCTTCAGGTTCCACACCTGCATCGCACTGGTAAACGCGCCACCACTCGAGCACGGAATCACAATGTCGTTTTCATCGCACAGCGAAGACAAGATGTCGTTAAACACGAACGACGACAGATACTCCGCGCCAACACTGTTCTCCGGGTCCAACAGCGGCACTTCGCTGCGGACCATCCTGCAGAACTCGATCCACTCATCCCAATCGCCGGGCGTCACGTTCGCCAGCTCACGCAATACCGCGTTCGCATCCCCGTTCACCGGCACATCCACCCGAGGATGCCCCTTCTCCAGCTCGCGCGCATCGATCTCCACCTGCACCAGCTTGCCCACCGGCACATACCCCTGCCAGTTGAAGCCCGTCTGCTGCAGCCCCACCCGCGTTCCCAGTGCAATGACCAGGTCCGCCTGCTGCTGCAAAATGTTCGCCGACCTCTGTCCCCACGTATTCGGCCGCCCAAAATAGAACGGGTGCTCCGATGGCACGCGGTCCATCCCATTCCACGTCACCATCAATGGCAGCTTTGCCTTTTCTAGCGCCGGCATCAACTCCGCTGCCACCGCGCGGCTCACGCCACCGCCCAGCAGCAGCACGGGCCGCTTTGCCTCCGCCACCATCGCCTTGATCTTCTCGATTTGATCCGTCGAAGCAGACGGCAACACCGGCCTTGCCACCACCGCCTTGCCGTCACGTGACGCGTTCGTCAGCGCGACCTCGTCCACCGGCGCGCCCTGCAGATCCAGCGGCACCTCCAGGAACACCGGCCCCTTGCGCCCGAAGCTCCCCGCCTGCGTCCACGCGTTGAATGTCCGCTGGTCGACAACCTCCTCCATCAGCACCGATTTGGCGGAGACCGGCCTCGCAATCGCAACGCCGTCCACCTCCTGGATGCCGCGCTGCCGCACCTGCCCGCGGTGGAGGTCGGCCACCTTCACCTGCCCGCCCAGCACCAGCAGCTCATGGCTCTCCAGGAACGCCCCGGCAACCGCCGTCACCAGGTTCGTCATGCCCGGGCCCGCCGTGACCAGCGCAAACGCACGCGCGCCATCGCTGATCTCCGTCAGGTACTCCGCCGCCACACCCGCCGCGACCTCATGCACAATCGGCACG
>CAXUEG010000239.1:552-5084 GCA_964249935.1 uncultured Terriglobus sp. | reverse complement strand
TGAACTACTGCGCGGCGGTTGGGCTCGAGCGCGACAGCGATGGCTTTGTGAACGGCGTAGCCCTGGAGGACCGTGAAACGGGCGAGCGGCTTTCCATACATGCGAAGTGCGTGGGGAATGCGACGGGCATCTTCACGGATGAAGTTCGGCGCATGGCCGAGCCGGGTGCGGAGGCGATGGTTTCACCGTCGCAGGGCATCCATCTGGTGCTGGAGAAGAGCTTTCTGCGCGGCGACAACGCCATCATGGTGCCGCGCACGAGCGACGGCCGCGTGATGTTTGCGATTCCCTGGCATGGACACACGGTGGTGGGCACGACGGACACGCCGATCGAGGCGCCGAGCTATGAGCCGAAGCCGCTGGAAGAGGAGATTGAGTTTGTCCTGAGCACGGCGAGCGAGTACCTGAGCCGCAAGCCTGCGCGTAGCGATGTGCTTTCGATCTATGTGGGAATACGGCCGCTGGTGAAGGCGGCGGGCAGCGACTCCTCAAAGACCAGCGCGCTGTCGCGCGATCACACGATCCACATCGACGGCAGCGGCTTGCTGACGATTGTGGGCGGCAAGTGGACGACGTACCGCCACATGGCCGAGGACACGGTCAATCACGCCGCGACGCTGGGCAAACTGCCGGATGCGGCGTGCAGGACTGCGGAGTTGAAGCTGCACGGGTGGCTTGAGGGTGTGGACGAGGCTGACGACCTGAGCGTGTATGGCGCGGATGCGGATGCGATTCGTGCCCTTGCCGCGTCGTCGCCGGCGATGGCGGAGCGGCTGCATCCGGCGCTGCCCTACCTCGCGGCGGAGATTGTGTGGGCGGCCCGCGAGGAAATGAGCCGCACGGTAGACGATGCTCTGGCGCGGCGAACGCGCGCACTGCTGCTGAACGCGCGTGCGGCGATTGAGATCGCGCCGAAGGTGGCGGCACTGTTGGCAGGCGAGTTGGGGCGGGATGAGGCTTGGCAGCGCGATCAGGTTGCGGCGTTTCGTACGTTGGCGCAGCAATACCTGCCGGGCGCTTGAGAAAACGGAGCCGATACTGCGTCAACGATCTGGGATGCCGCAGCGGCGAGCTTCCCAGGCTGTGTTATTGCTTTGTGCAAACGGTTGCAAAGACCGTGGCACAATGCTCTGAAGCGGCGAGTAGAGCGTTGGCGCAGAGGAGCATGCAGTGGGCAAACTGGATGGTAAGGTTGCGATCGTGACCGGTGCGTCAAAGGGCATTGGCGCGAGCATCGCGGAGGAACTGGGTAAGGCAGGCGCGAGCGTCCTGGTGAACTACGCGACGTCGCAACAGGCAGCGGATACCGTTGTGAAGCGCATCACGGATGCGGGTGGCGAGGCGTTCGCCGTGTGCGCCGATCTGTCAAAGCCGGAACAGGTTGCGAGGCTGATCGAGGGTGCAAGGCAAGGGTTTGGCGAGCGGATTAACGTGCTGGTGAACAACGCGGGAACGTATGAGTTCCTGCCGATCGAGAAGGTCACGCCCGAGCACTTTTACAAGCACTTCAACCTGAATGTGTTGGGCATGCTGCTGACGATCCGGGCCGCGCTGCCGCTGTTCCCTGCTGAGGGCGGGTCGATCATCAACATCGGTTCGATGCTGGGCAAGAACGGAGCGGCGAATGCTTCGGTGCACTCCGCGAGCAAAGGCGCCGTGGATTCGTTGACGGTCGCGCTGAGCAAAGAGCTTGGGCCGCGCAAGATACGGGTAAACAGCGTGAACCCCGGGGCGGTCGTGACCGAGGGCGCGGTGGGCTTTGAGGCGTTCTTTGCGGAGATGAAGGCGAAGACGCCCCTGGGTCGCGTGGGCGAGCCGCGAGATATTGCATCCGTGGTGGCATTCTTCGCTTCGGATGACTCCGCATGGATCAGCGGGGAAAACGTGCTGGTTGGCGGTGGCGTGCGCTGACGCTGCAAGGTCGCGGCCGACCCGGCCGCACACCTCAGGTTGGCTCCGCCGCACGATGCGATGGCTTGCTGTTTCGACTCACAAAGACGTTGCGATGTGCGCGATCGCTGAAGTCTGACATTCAAAAGAATGTTTGAATCTGCCGCGCGGTGCTCTCCATCAGTTGAGATGGGCACTGAAGCGCGGCTAACTGGATCGCCGCACCTGCCCGGAAATGGGGAAGCACGATGGGCAAGCTGGATGGGAAAGTCGCAATCGTCACAGGTGCGTCGAAGGGTATTGGCGCGAGCATTGCCGAGGAACTGGGCAAGCAAGGCGCGAGCGTGGTGGTGAACTACGCGTCGTCGAAAGAGGGCGCGGACAAGGTCGTGAAACGCATCACCGATGCGGGCGGCAAGGCGGTTGCCGTGGGCGCAGACCTGTCGAAGCCGGAAGACGTTACCAAGCTGATCGAGGGAACCAAGCAGGCGTTCGGCGGCACGGTGGATGTGTTGGTTAACAATGCCGGCGTGTATGCCTTTGCGCCGCTGGAAGCAGTCACGCCGGAGCAGTACCACAAGATCTTCGACCTGAATGTGCTTGGCCTGTTGCTGACCACGCAGGCAGTAGTGCCGCTGTTTCCGGAGAAGGGCGGTTCGATCGTAAACATCGGTTCGCTGGTGGGCAAGAACGCGGCCGCGAATGCGGTGGTGTATTCGGCGACCAAGGGCGCGGTGGACTCGATCAGCGTGGCGCTGAGCAAGGAACTTGGCCCAAAGAACATTCGCGTCAACAGCGTAAATCCAGGGCCGGTCACGACCGAGGGGACGACGGGCTTTGAAGACTTCTTCGAGCCACTGAAGGCGCAGACTCCGCTCGGGCGCATCGGCTTGCCGGCAGACATCGGCAAAGCCGTTACGTTCTTTGCTTCGGACGATTCTGCCTGGATCACGGGTGAGGCGGTACTGGCGGCGGGCGGTCTCCGCTAAGCACTGACGGGCTCGCGGATGAGGTCTTGAACGATGACGCGCCGGGAAAAGCTCCGGCGCGTTACATTCGTGTGCATGCTTACGTTCGCGTCGCGTGTTGTTGTGACTATGCTCCTTGTGCCCGCGCTGTTTCATCTGCACCTCGCCGCCCAGAGCGCCGTGCGAGAGGATGCCGCGCACAAGGCCTGGTACCTGGACGCGGGCCAGATGACCTATGCGGTGGGCGTGAACGATCAGGGCATGCTGCAACCGCTGTACTGGGGGCCGAAGCTGCCGGTGAGCGCAACGCTGCCCGCTGCGAAGATGCATGAGGAGCGCGCGTCGTTCGATCCGGCGATTGCGACGACGCCGCTGGAATACCCGGCGTGGGGCGCGGGCTTGTTTACTGAAGCCGCGCTGAAGGCAAACTCCGCGAACGGCGATCGCACGCTGATCCTGAAATATGAGTCGGCGAAGACGTCGTCCGATGGTCTGGAAGTTGTGCTGAAGGACACGGCGCAACCGGTGCGCGTGCACTTGTATTACAAGGCGTTCCCAGAGGGCGTGATTGCGCGCTGGTCGCGCATTGAGAATGCGGGCAAGACGCCGCTTGCGATCGAGCAGGCGGCGAGTGCCACATGGACGCTGCCGCTTTACTCCGAGACCGATAAATCGGCTTACAGCATGCGCTGGTTGACCGGGATGTGGGCCGGCGAGTGGCAACTGCACGAGGAGCGTGTCGAGGCGGGCGAGCGCGTGCTGGAGAGCCGCAAGGGGTCGACGTCGCACCGGGCGAATCCGTGGTTTGCGTTTGGGCGTACGGATGAGACGACGGAGACGGCAGGACCGGTGTGGTTTGGTGAGCTGGGTTACAGCGGATCGTGGCGCATCACGGTCGAGGACACGAGCCTGCACATGGTGAAGGTGACGGGCGGCTACAACCCGTTCGATTTCCGTTACACCTTGCAGGCAGGCGAGTCGCTGGAGACGCCGAAGTTTTATGCGGGGTACACCGACGGCGGGCAGGGCGCGGCTTCGCGCGTGCTGCATCGATTCCAGACGGATGAGATTCTGCCGTTGCGTAAGTCAATGCTGGTTTGCGACAGCTGCCCGCTAGCACAGACGAAAGAGGCAGCCAGGGACCCAAGCCGTTTCGTTCGTTACAATCTGCCGCCTGCGCCGCGCAAGATCATCTTCAACAGCTGGGAAGCGACGGAGATGACCTTTACCGACCAGACGCAGATTGCCCTGGCGGAGAAGGCGGCGAAGCTGGGCGTGGAGCGGTTTGTGGTGGACGATGGCTGGTTCGGCCAGCGGCGCGACGACCACCGCGGGCTGGGCGACTGGTATGTGAACCAGCAGAAGTTTCCGAATGGGTTGAAGCCGCTCATCGACCGCGTGCACGCGCTGGGCATGGACTTCGGGATCTGGGTGGAGCCGGAGATGGTGAACCCGGACAGCGACCTGTACCGCGCGCATCCGGACTGGGCGATGCAGATGCCCGACCGTCAACATACCGAGCAGCGGCAGCAATTGCTGCTGAATCTGGCGCGCAACGATGTGAAGGAGTGGATGTTTGCGTGGCTGGACAAGCTGGTCAGCGAGAACGACATCGCGTACCTGAAGTGGGATTACAACCGGAACTGGAGCGAGGCTGGCTGGAACACGGCGCCG
>CAXUEG010000239.1:0-542 GCA_964249935.1 uncultured Terriglobus sp. | reverse complement strand
GGAGAGTGCGCCGGGGTCGAGCACGGCGCATCGCGATCCGGATGCGGAGAAGGCGATCTATGTGCAGTACGTGCGCAACCTGTACGAGGTTCTGGACCGGCTGCGCGCGAAGCACCCGAAGCTGGAGGTCGAGTCCTGCTCGGGAGGCGGCGGCCGCGTGGACCTTGGCATCCTGGAACGCACGGACGAGGTTTGGCCGAGCGACAACACCGACGCGCTGGACCGGCTGGACCTGCAGTATGGGTTTACGCAGGCCTATTCGCCGCAGGTGATGGTGGCGTGGACGACAGATGTGCCGAACTTTGACCGGCGCTCGACGCCGCTGCAGTATCGCTTTCTGGTCGCCATGCAGGGTGCGCTCGGGGTGGGCAACAACCTGAACAAGTTCAGCGATGGGGACACGGCGCTGGCGGCGAAGCTGGTTGCGTTTTACAAGGGCATACGCACGACGGTGCAACAGGGCGCGCTATACCGGCTGGCGCCGCCGACGGATCGCGATGGGACACAGGTGGAGTATGTCTCGCGCGATGGCTCGCAGGCAG
>CAXUEG010000238.1:3234-5087 GCA_964249935.1 uncultured Terriglobus sp. | reverse complement strand
AACCAACAGCTTGGGGAGTTCATCCTAGATTATCGGGACGTGATCCACGCGCCGGAGCCCGTGGAAACCCTCCTGTCCTTTCTCGAAAACACTTATGCTGTTTGCGCCCAAGCGGCGGATTGGGACCGCAAGCACTTGGATCGACAAGAACCGTACGTGAAACGCACGCGGAAAAAAGCAGGCGGATAGTACCAACGCACCAGACGAACGGCCAATTCATTCCCGCTTCGAACGGTCGCCCTGGGCTGGGTGCACGAACGTGCGAGGGCAGCGTCTGGTTGGCACGTGACAGTTCCTGCATCTGCCAGCGCAGTGGGAATGGAGCAAGAATGAATAAAGGTCGACTTGAAGCTTTCAGTGACGGTGTCTTCGCGATCATCATCACCATTATGGTGCTCGATTTGCACATCCCGCGTAGCACCCTGTTTACGTCCTTGCGTTCGGTCTTGCCTGTGTTCTTGAGCTACGTGCTTAGCTTCTTGTATGTCGGCGTGTATTGGAACAACCATCATCATCTGTTGCACGCGGCCAAGCATGTCGATGGAAGAGTACTGTGGGCAAACCTTCACCTCTTATTCTGGCTCTCCCTGGCACCCTTCACGACTGCGTGGCTCGGTGAGAATCATCTTGCGTCTGGCCCTGTGGCACTCTATGGCACGGTACTGCTCTTCGCGGCAGTCGCATACTTCATCCTTATGAAGGCGTTGATCGCGCAACATGGGGACGGATCCGACATATCGGGACTGATTGGTAAGGACTACAAAGGGATGATTTCAGTGGGAGTGTACGCGCTATCCCTACCACTCGCATTCTGGCGTCCTGCGGTCGCATGTGCGGGTTACGTCGCTGTGCTGATCTTGTGGTTGCTGCCGGATCGTCGCATCGAGAGGCCGCTGGCAAGCCAGGACAGTTGAGCTCCAAATCTGCGAGGGCGACGGAAGAGATCGGAACCTACGGCGGTAATGTCACGCGCCGCTTTCCGGAGCTCCAGACATCTCCTAAGCCATGCAGCGTGTTGCTTCAGAGAGCTTCGATCAATTCGCGAGCTTTCAGGATCTCTTCACGGAGCACGGTGTGTGGTCGTCCGGGGTACCGCGTAACCTGGACCGAAGCGCCCATTCGACGGAACTCCTGGGCAGAGTCGACGACACGTGACCACGGAATGTGTGGGTCGGGATCCCCGGAGCTGAAGAGAACCTGTGTTTCCGGAAGTTTGCCGTCGTGTCGGAGGTCGCGTCCCGCCGGCCCCATCAGACCGCCTGTGAAGGCGATGAGTCCTCCATACGAGCGGCTGTACCGGGCCATGTACTCTGCGGCAACGAAAGCGCCTTGCAAAAACCCCAGATAGGTTAGGTGCTTGGTCGCAACACCTGCTGCTTCACACCGGAGGACGAGCGACTCGATCAGGTCGAACGTAGAAGACAGCCACGGCTCATTGCTCTCGAGTGGCGCCATAAAGGAATGGGGATACCAGGAGTGGCCTTCTGCCTGCGGTGCAAGGTAACTGACGTTTGCTAGGCGCAGTTCCGAAGACAGCGCGAGGATGTCTTCAACTGACCCACCCCGCCCGTGTATCAAGATGATCGTGTGCCCGGCCTTCCCAAGCGGTTGACCGCCGCTAAGGATTTCTGCGCGGTCGTGGGGTGATCGTTCGGCAGGCATCACCGTTTGCCAACTTGCGGATGACGGAGCGTGATGGGCGCGACGAGTTGCTCGATGACGTTTCGCTTGGTCTCGTACCAGGGTGGCAGCTTGAGTGTTTCGCCGAGTGTCTCTGCAGGTTCGTCCAAGAGAAAACCTGGTGAATCCGTCGCGATCTCGAAGAGGACGCCACCTGGTTCCCGGAAGTATAC